>CANHIY010000211.1 GCA_947461175.1 Bacteriovoracaceae bacterium | reverse complement strand
TATGGATTAGCCTTTATCAGACGACACGCAAAAATGGGCTAAGCTTTTTCCAATATCTTTTAGACCGGTTTCGCGAATTAAATCAAATTTCTCAGATTTCTAAAATTATTGAACTACGAGCTTAAACCCTCAATTTATTGAGCATGCCCAAAAAAGGAGGCACTAAATTAAAGTTCACTAAAATGAATCCGATAAGCTTTTGAATTTTTCTCTGAAGGGAGTTTCCATGCTGACGAGCTTATCTGAATTTAAATACTACCAGTCTTTTCGGGTTCCTGTGGAATCAAGAGATGATGTTCTTTTTTTGGTGGAACATGAGAGTGAGTCTGGACGGCTTGAATTTGTTGATCATGTAAAACTCTCAGATGTGAGTATGTCGGGCCTTGGGTTTACCACTTCTTTTCCCCTTCCCGTGGGGTCAAGACTAAGATGCTCCCTCCAATTTAAACGGTTAAGGTTTGACTTTGGGGTTGTGGTCGTGAGGGCCTTCCATGATATTGGGTCTAAGGATTCAAATGCTATGAGCTATGGAGCTGAATTAGATGATGAAGACCATGAGAATATGAAGCGCTTCATCGAGATGTATGTGCAGTCCCTACATCCTGAAAGAATGAGGGATTGTCTCATGAAGCTTGCCTTAACTCATCAGTACGCTTCAGCGAAGGAAGGGTTTGAAATGTTCTCCCTTCTTCTTTCTCTTTTTAAAGATATTACTCAATTTGGAAACAAGGAAAAGTTTGTAGAATCCATGCTCGAGGAGATAGTCCGTATTTTAAATGGTCAGCGTGCCAGCGTTTTTCTGATCAATACGGAAACAAACGAACTCGAGGCGGTTGCGGCCCTGGGAATTGATAAGGAGTTACTAAAATTTGACTACCGAAAAGGTATTGCCGGGTCAGTGTTTACAACGGGACTCTCGCTTAATATTAATGCTCACACAGACAAGGTCCGGTATTCAAAAGAAATCGATAAAGTGACCGGGTTTGAAACACGCTCCATCATCTGTTCACCCATTACCAACCGTGAAGATAAGATCATTGGTGTGATTGAAGTGCTGAACAAAAGAAATGAAGAAAGATTTACGGTGGATGATGAAAAAACCATGAAAGTTCTTGCCCTTATTTTGTCCTCAGTTTTTCATAATTTTAGACCCATGTCGGAAAAGTCATTGATCAGGAGATTCTCTAATCCTTATGACCGGGACTATGCCTGGATCGGAAGATCCACCCATACCTCAGATATAAGAAAGGCCATCGTGAATCTAAAAGATGTGGATTCACCTCTACTTGTTGTGGGTGAAACTGGAGTAGGGAAAAAATTATTTTCCCGGATTGTTCATAATGAAGGAAAGCGAGGCCTTGCCCCTTACTTTGAAATTAAGTGCAAGGGAGTGGATGAAGAAGCTCTCTCTTTAGAAATTTTTGGCGGGGACAATCTTGTCAGTAAACTTGAAGAATGCATTGGGGGAACGATTGTTTTTGAGGAAATCTCTTTCATGCCTCTTCACATGCAGTCGAGGCTTCTTAAGGTTTTGCAGGAAAGAAGAATCCCTGGGTCCCATATTTCTTTAGATGTAAGGACTGTCTTTACCACCAGTAAAAATCTGAAAGAAATGATTGAGGAGGAGGGGTTATTTAATCCTGATCTTTTTATGTTTATGTGCTCCAGCGAAGTTCGTATTGACCCTTTAAGAAAAAGGGCGTCGGACCTTGAGGATCTGTTGTATTACTACCTTAAAAAAGAGTGCAAAAAACAGGGTCTTCTTTTAAAAGAGTTCTCTCCTTCCGTGAAAGATGAACTCATTAACTATAGCTGGCCAGGTAATATTTCTGAGCTTCAAAAAGCGGTTGAGAAAATGGTTCTCTATAATCCTAAAAACCATGTGATCAGTGACCTGGGAAATAGATCCTCGCCTGTCATAGATTTATCCAAGCGGTCAGGTGCCTACATGGACAGCATCCCTTATGCAGACAATACCACCTTACCTCTTAAGGACAGGCTCTCTTTGGTAGAGAGAGAGATGATTATTTCAGAAATAAAGCGCCACCGGGGTAATAAGTCCCAGGCAGCCGAGGCCATGGGAATCTCCAGAGAGGCCTTAAGAAAAAAAATGCTCATCTCGGATGAGATTATCCAGGAATTAAAACTTATTGAAAAACAGAATGCTAAAGAGGCCCTGAAGAAAAAAGCTCAGAAAAAAGCTGCCTAGTGAGAGGTTCTTTGGTGTTTTTTTTGGTGACAATAGATCAATGAGGTTGTGTTGAATCAACTTGGTATGCTTCTTTCAAATTTAAGGTTTTTTGATCTCATTGACATTACGGTGGTGTCCCTTATTGTGTATCGTTTTCTCTTTATCGTCCAAGGGACTAAGGCCTATCAGATGCTCTGGGGAATTGGGGCCCTGTTTGTGATCTGGTGGGTGTCACAGAGTTATGAGCTTTATACTCTTTCCTGGATTTTAAAAAACTTCTTTGATTATCTTTTTATCATTCTCATTGTTCTTTTTCAGGATCAAATCAAAAGTGCCTTGGTGTCCCTTTCCGGTTCACAGCTTGCGGGATTTGAGAGAAGATCGGACTTTGATCACGAAATTGAGGAAGTGGTTGTGGCCTGTACGGCCCTTTCCCGGGAAAAAACCGGGGCCCTGATTGTGTTTGAAAAACATCACGGACTCTCCAATTTCTCCTCCACAGGGACGAGGCTTGATTCCCGGATCCACTCTGATATTATTTATTCTATTTTTCAGGTGAAGTCTCCTCTCCATGACGGTGCTATCATCATCAATGGGGGAGTGATCCAGTCCGCAGGGTGTTTTCTTCCCCTCTCAAAAAATGTGGAGATTGACCGCCATTTTGGTACCCGCCACAGGGCGGCCCTTGGGATTACGGAGATTTCAGATGCGGTGGTGGTCACAGTCTCGGAAGAGTCCGGTCGGATGAATATTTGTTACAATGGAGTTTTTCATTTCATGGAAAATGAAGACCAGTTAAGACGATTTCTGAGAAAATTTTTGATTGAAATTGACCGGGTGGGATT
>CANHIY010000210.1 GCA_947461175.1 Bacteriovoracaceae bacterium | reverse complement strand
TTGTTTCAATATCGCCAAACTCAACCCATTTCTAAACTATTTTAAAATTGTGAGGAAATTCAGATTAGTTGGTGTACTTATTCGACACCTTCTCAACAGCTAACGCAAACCTCATGAGGAAAAAATCGTGGGCAGGGCAATCGCATCTAATTTAAAATAGACCAATTTTAAATTAGATGCGATTGCCCTGAGATCGTGGGACGTATTCATGGGACGCGTTGGACGTATTTAAAAACATCCTCTAAGATTTATTATATATTGCTCTCTTTTATATTTTCCCATCTTTTCCTGATTTAACATTTTCCATTTCACCGAAGGATAGTCCTTGATCTTACTATCTCTAACTAACGTCCAATCTGGCTCATTTGCAGCAAAACCAATCAAAAACTTCTTATCCTTTTCAGAAAGTGTTGATCTCACTTGATGAACAAGCTTTTCTCTTGTGACCATCAACTCTTCAAGTGAAACCAGATTTTTCGCCATATCAACAAATTCCTCTCGGTATTTGCGAGCAATATCTTTGAAATTAGGATTTAATAGCTCATTGATTGGTCTGTTATGGGAAATCAGATAAAAGATAAATGAGTCTTTTACCTCAGGAGTAATTCCTTCATTTTCCAAAAGATATTTTATATCATACAAATCTCGTGGATGCTGACGATCAATAGCAGCACAGATTTTACTTCCATAGGTATCAGCGACATTTAAGCAACGAGCTGTGATTGACTTTTGAAATTCATTTACAGCATTTGGGGCCAATCCAATGTCTACTGCTGAAAACAAGCTACTTCTCAGTACAAAATTTGGCTCAATTTTAATTTCAATATCCTCTCTAACTGCGACTAATTTGGATTCTTTTTTGCCATCCAAAGGATTGCTGGCACTAACCTTTAGTCCTAATTTCTTCTCAAGTGACTCTTTGAGCTCTCTCAAAATACCATGTAAATTCTTATAGGTTGTTTCTCGATCTTCCAGGGGCAAGTAGCACAAATCAATATCCACTGAAAATCTAGGGAAGTTACGATGAAATAAATTGATTGCAGTACCACCTTTCAACGCAACCCTTTCATCTTTCAAAGAATATGGAAGGATCTCTAGCAATAGCTCAACCGTCTTTTTGTATTTTCCCTTATTCAAAATGGATTCTCCCCGTAGTATCGATCTACCGTTATCATATATTTCTTATTTAACTCGCCACCCTTAACTATGACCCTCTTCCCTGTTCCTAGATTTATTTTTTCAGTATTAAGGGCCTTAAACCAAGGAAGATTTAATTTCTCGGCAAGGTAGAGGAAGACGCGTTTTGCTTTGATTGAGTTACACTCCTCGAGCACTTTTTGGACGACCTCGGCCCGAAGAGTTAATAGCGACTGGGTATAATTTTCTGCTGTCTCAAGTGAGCCGGACAAATCAAGGGTATCTATCAACTCCAAAGACGCCAATTCCCTAGTTGCCACTTTCAGGTCAAACCCACTTTCGTTATGAGTTGTTAAAAAATTCTCAGAAGCTAGCAGGCTTGATTTCTTAAAAACAAATTCAAAGTCCTTCTCCAACTTTTTTATCCACATTGGAAAAGCCTTGTCCTCATAGCTTGTAAGGTAGATTCTTGTCTTTAAGCCTAGAGCAACATAATGAGAATGCCCTTGAAGCTCAAGTGCAGTTCTCCCCGATAAGTGCACTTTTAGTTCTAGCTCCTCTTGCAGAAATCGGACGATACCGTACGGATTTACTTCATCACCCTTACGAGCAAAGACACCCGGGCCAATTCTCTCCAGATAGCCATTCTCATAGTATGAGTAAGCTAGCCTTTGATCGATTCCCCTAGCCCTTAGCCATTTGGCGCCGTGGATGTCCCCTGGCTTCCAATTAAGAAGAACTTGGTTTAACCTAGACATAATTCCAGAACTCCTGTTACTGATTTTAATCCTATTCTAAACCATGTTGGGTTTATTTCCAGATAAATTTCAGTATCTATAATACTGAAATTTATCCTGGGATAAACCACTTATAAATGAATCATAAAAAATCACATAGCACATTTTTCATCTTAAATAAGCAGTCTGAAATCATTTGTGTCCTAGGATTTGAAACTTTATTGGAGGTTTACCACCTGCGTAATCGTGATGAACCCCTTCTCTAGATCAAGATCACTCAAATTGAGCGAAAACAATTCCCCGTGAGCAATGCCACCGCCCAGATCGTATACCAAGAATGATTTCTCTTAGTCACAACTCCAACAGCTTTTTAATATCCTGCTTCTTATCTTCTTAAAGATTCATCTTCAAACCAAAGAACGGGGGTCTAGAAAAATATCACTGGGATTGGGAAGACATCATTCGTACCATGACTTGAAAATTTATCTTTTACTGGCCTCATCTAGTTCAAGAAAAAATTGTATTCTTTTTGAAATGCAGGTTCTCAATGGTAAGAAAAAATAAAACAGTTAATATTTTTTAGTCATTTTATTTTTCACATTTTGATTACCTAACGCAAACCTCATGAGGAAAAGATCGTGGGCAGGGCATTCGAAAGATTATCCATTTTCAAAAAAGAAATTAACTACAAAACGATTCTAAAAAATATTATCCATGAAAGTTTTTAGTGGTATGTGAGCACAAAAACACCCTTCGAATGAAGGGAACGTTTCTGGCGAGGGGGTGTTTTCGCCGACACATAACAAATCCCTCACCAGTTTTTTAAATCATATCAATGATTGTAAATTATTCAAGAAAAGAAAAACCGGAAAGAGAAACTTATACACTTCGACTCTCATTTTCTGGTCGACCTTAACAGTCGAGCTCCGGATGAATTGAGATCTCAATGATTAACGCAAACCTCATGAGGAAAAGATCGTGGGCAGGGCATTCGAAAAAGAAATTATCTACAAAACGATTCTAAAAAATATTATCCATGAAAGTTTTTAGTGGTATGTGAGCACAAAAACACCCTTCGAATGAAGGGAAGGTTTCTGGCGAGGGAGTGTCGTTGCTGGCACATTTCAAATCCCTCACCAGTTTTTTAAATCATATCAATGATTGTAAATT
>CANHIY010000209.1 GCA_947461175.1 Bacteriovoracaceae bacterium | reverse complement strand
AAGGGGTTTAGGATGAGCTCCATCCCCCGGATAGAATCCTCCCGAAGCCGCCGGGATTTTTCTTCAAAAATTTCCTGGGAAAGAGTGCGCATTTCAGATTTCATCCTCTCCAAGGACTCCTGATGGAGGGAATCCTGAATTTTTATTTTTTCCTTCAGGACTGAATTTTCCAGAAGCATTTTTTGGGATTTAAGATGATAAAGAATCAATCCAAACAAGGCCCCACCCACAAAGCCTGACACAATTAATAGCATTTCTACTCCCTTAAAGAAGACCGTGGATTGGTCATTTGAAAATAATCCCATTTCCCCTTAACATGGTTTTATGGAAAAAAAAGATTCAACATCCCTTTCCTTAAATTATAACACTGAACTTGCAAAAAAATTCAAGGAAGCTTCTCAAAAGAAAGTTGGTGTGGATGATTTTATCCATGAGTTTTTAGTCCAATTCCTCTCAAACGATACGAAGACCGCCTACTTAAAAGATTTAAAATTTTTTTTTGATTTTTTAAAATCAGGAAACGTCCAGATCCATCATCCAGAAGAGATTCAAAGCTTTCACTTCCAACTCTATCGGGATCATCTCCTGGAGCGAGGTCTCTCGTCTGCTACCATCAACCGCCGGCTTGTGTGCATCAGATCTTTCATGAAGTGGGCCCTGGCAGCAAGGCTCGTGTCACATAATCCTCTGGGCACTATAAAGCTCCCCAAGGTTCAGACCGAAAGCCCCACGGTGGCCTTTGATGATCATGAGGTGGAAATGATGATTAATGCTCCAGATCCGAGCACTCACAAGGGAAGAACCCATCGCCTCATCATGGTTCTTCTCTTTCACCTAGGACTCAGAAGATCAGAACTCACGCAGATTAAGACCTCTCACCTTTTCCGGGACCGAGGTCACTTGGTGCTAAAAATTCACGGCAAAGGTGATAAGGTGAGACTAATTCCCGTGAACCGTTATGTCTTTGAAGAGATCGAACTCTATACCGAATCCCTTCTTGAGAATGGGGTTAAACTGCTTCCTGATGACTACCTTCTTCAAA
Source organism: Bacteriovoracaceae bacterium (assembly GCA_947461175.1). Lineage (GTDB taxonomy): Bacteria > Bdellovibrionota > Bacteriovoracia > Bacteriovoracales > Bacteriovoracaceae > Peredibacter. Next base: position 2,020 of record CANHIY010000209.1, on the reverse strand, counting down.
CGGAATTAAAAAAGAAAAATGACCGGCCCATGGACGGCTCGACGATTTTTAGAGTGATCGAAAAATATGCCCTCAGCACCGGGATCACAAAGGCGGTCTCTCCTCACTCCTGCCGGGCCACAGTGATTTCACACCTTCTGGATACCCAGAACGCAACCCTTAGGGATGTGGCCACCTTCGCAGGCCACTCCAACATCACCACCACAGAACGATATGACAAAAGACGCAGGAACCTGGATAAAAGTGCGGCCTATCAGGTAAACTACGACAAAAAAGAGGCCTAGGCCGCTTTCTTAGAATCTGTATTTTGGTTGTATTGACTGAGGATCATTTTTTTCGTTTGAAGAACAAAATCCTTTAAGATCTTGGCCCCGATGGAATTGGTTTGAGAGATTTTTTCATAAGAAACAAACAGGGGAATCTTTTTTTGCCCCGAAAAATCATGGCGGGACTCCATGACAAAATCACTCAGATTAAATTCGACCGCGTCCTCTTTACTGGAGGAGTAAAAAAGATGATAAGCATACTGGGACAAATGAGCACTCACTTCATCAAGATTTTTATTTTTTACGGGAAGTAAAATCCTTGAGTTAATAAGAAGCCGCATGGATTTAAGAGCTGAGTATTCCCGGGTGTAAAAATCAGAGTTCATGGAAATAACAATTCCGTCGGTGGTTAACTGTAAAAGCTCAATTAGGCCAGCTTTGGAGTACTGATCCCCATACTCCATGAGAATCTTACTCTTAATTTTTAACCTAAAATCTCCGGCCTTGACTTTACCCTTCATGAGAAAAAGAAGAATAAACTCCCGGTGGGTGGATTCACTTAGGCACTCTGTGATGGAGAGGCGCCTGAAGGGGCCCATTCCTGACAAAAAAGAAATCTCATATGGACAGAATGGATCCAGTGAACCAAAAAGATTTTCCTGATGGAGGATGTGCTCTTCATAAAGATCATACATAGAAGTTTGATGAATTTTTTTTGGTGTCTTAATCCAAACCGGAATAAACTTAAGTTGATCCAGGGCCTTCTCACAAGTTTTTAATTCATTTCTGTAGGTCTCATCATCTTCCATGAGGGCCTTCAGACTCTCGCAGGTTTCAAAGGAATCAGACCAATGAAAGACCATCTGAGATGGTGGACAAAGGATCAGGGTTTCAGAAAAAGTTTTATTCCCGTAAGAGGCGGGTTGAGAAGAGGAGGATAAAATTTTGGTAAAAATACTTAGTCCCATTTAGAAAAAACCTCTGAGGACAAAAACCCATAGTGTTTCATGATTTTTATCGTTTTATGAAAATAAGATCGGAGAATTTCCTTTAATTGTTTAATCCTTTAAGAAAAAACATTCTCTGGAGGGAATCAATAGGTGACTAAAAAAGTTGAAAGTGAAAGAGGATCTTGTTAAAAGCTCTCCTCCAAGGGTCTTGATAACCACTCACAGGCACTCACCACCAGGATCCCATCCCTGGATCCTGGTTTAACCGGTGTCTTGAGAAGCTGAACACAGGTGGGGACGTTGAGCCGCTCTTTATAAAAATAAAGGGACTTACTTCTTACGGGATCATTTAACTTCGCCTCAATGAGGATAAATGCAGGGAAGTTTTTCTAACATCTGAAGAACTAAGGTGGTTTTTCCATATTGCCTAGGTCCAGACAAGAAAACCATTTTTTTTGTAAATCATCTAAAAAGAATGGGGCCAGGTATCTCATGGGACTTTTTTAGATGAAATGAGCTTTCTAACTGTAGAATTCTTTCTGCGAGAACACATCCTTAGACCATGGGTTGCCACAAAAAGAAGGCAAATAGAGGTGGGCCTTTTGTGAAGAAAGTCCTTCCAGGTTTATGATTTCACTCATGAAAAAGACATCTCTTCTTAACAAATCCAAATCAGCTCTTAAGCATTTAGTAAAATGGTGAAAAGAACATTTCCATTAAAAGGGAATTAAAAATGAGATCAAACCAACATCATTTAGAAATCAGAAAAAACAAAGATCTTAATCTAAGTAAAATTAAAAAGTT
>CANHIY010000208.1 GCA_947461175.1 Bacteriovoracaceae bacterium | reverse complement strand
GAGGGATTTTGGATGTTATAAGACACTGTATGTCAAGAAGTCAGTCTAAGCTCAATCTTTCCTCTTCAGAGGTCACCTCTCTTCTGGGACTTTTTCCCGAGGGAATTGTGGCCGTTGATCTTGAAACAACTGGTCTCTCCCCTTTAGTCGATAAAATCATTGAAATTGCAGCAGTAAAAATTAATCCGAAGGGAGAAGTTACTACGTTTCATCAGTTAATTAATCCCTTGATAGAAATTCCGGCCTTCACGGTTCAATTTCATGGGCTAAAAAACGATGATTTAAATTTATGCCCAACCATCAAGAAACCACTCAAAAATTTTTGGGAATTTGTTGAACGGCTTCCCATGATTGCCCATAATTCAGCATTTGATTTGGGTTACTTAATAAAAGCATCCCATGATTTTCAACTCGATTTCCCACCCGTCGACGTTTTTGATAGTTGTCGGTTTGCCCGGGCCGCCTATAAAAAGCAATCAAACGCTCCATTAAATTACAAACTCTCAACCCTCAGTGAATACATGGGGTTTAAACTCCACCATCATGTGGCCATTGAAGATACATTTGCTTGCCTTAAAATCATGGCCCAGATCATAGGCCTTCAATCCGACAATCAAACTGTAAAAGATAAAAGTTTTGTTTTCCGGTTATCTCACTTTCACCGTAATGAGTGTTTCAATTACTCCACTCGCCTTAAAGAACTTATTGTCCTGGTTCAAAATCAAAATCTTATTCAAATAGAATACCGGGGAACTTCTCAAAAAGAAAAAAACCGTCCTCTGAGACCTATTGGTGTCATGCCGCTCCCTAAGGGTCCGGTTCTCTTTGCTGAGTGCCTTTTAACAGGAATGAATAAGTCTTTTGTTCTGAAAAAAATCAGGTCATACAAAAGGCTTGAGGCAAGCCTTTTGCCACAAGGAAAAAAATCATGAAAAATTTCATAACAAAAGAAAATATGGGCCAGAGGTTCACTCAGCTCATCATCCTGATCGCCCACTTAGTCTTATTAATCTGGATTATTTTTACTCTTTATGAGGGAGGAATTCTCCCCTTTAAAACACTTCTCCTTCACTTTCTTGGCATAAGTGTCTATGGAGCTGTGCTGATCCGGACCTGTGCTTACCTTTATAAGAGACAATACTTAAAGGAGCTTGAACAAAGTGAACGAAACAAGAACCTGGACCAGTGAGCTTACAAAAGCTTATAGAAATATTAAAGACCTCTACCATTTCTTGGGTTGGGAACTCTCACCAGAAGTTGAAGATGTGGCAAAGCTTTATCCCATATTTATCACCCGTTCCCTGGCACTAAAGTTAAAAGAAGACGGCCCCCATGGTGTGCTGGCAAGAGAGTTTTTGCCCCTTAAAAGTGAGATGGCCCCCTCTGGATTGATGGATCCCATTGGTGACAAAATTCACCTCAAAGCTCCTCAACTTATTCATCGTTATCACTCCAGAGCGCTCTTCACTCCTACCACTGTTTGTCCTGTTCACTGCAGGTACTGCTTCAGAAAAAATGAGCTCTCAGTAAGTGATGAATTATTTATCAACGATTTTGAAAAAACACTGAGCTACCTTCGGGATCATAAAGAAATCACTGAAATCATTTTTACAGGAGGTGATCCCCTTACCCTCTCTAATTCAAAAATTGAAAATTATCTGGTGGCTTTTTCTCATTTAACTCACATTAAAGACATCCGCTTCCACTCAAGGTACCCAGTGATTCTTCCAGAAAGAATTGATAACGAATTCTTAGATCTCATTAAAAAATTTTCAACACATTTTAGAACTCTTTCAATCGCCATACATGCCAATCACTCCTTGGAGTTTGATGAAACCTCTAAGAGTAAAATTATTGAACTCTCTCAAACCAAGGTCCAACTCCTTTCTCAATCTGTTCTTTTAAAAGGGGTTAATGACAACACAGAGGATCTGACGAATCTCATGGAAACCTTTCACTCTCTTGGAGTAAGACCCTACTACCTCCACCATCCGGATCAGGTCCGAGGGGGAATGCATTTTTATTTGCCCCTACAAAGAGGAAGAGAAATCTATCAGGCCTTAAGACAAAAACTCCCCGGTTGGGCGATTCCCCAATACATTGTGGACATCCCCGGGGGCCATGGAAAAGTTCCCGCCTACAATCCCGAAACGACCCAGTTTTCTGGTCAATTCATGGGAAAGGGTGGACACATCCTCTCTTCCCCAGAACCTGAGTTTTTTGTTTAAGAATTAAGGCAAAACTTTTATGGTGACAAAAATGATTGGAGTAAATTCTATTCATGATAAAATTCATTCATGGCGCAAGTAATACTTATTGAACCTAATGCCGACTTAAGAAAAATTTTCTCCATCAACCTGAGCACCTTTGTGGGTGCAGATGTTGTGGGCAGGGAAAATGCAGAGGATGCTATCGCAATTCTTAAGATACTACCTGAAATGCAGTTAATTATTACGAAATCAAAAATTGATGACGAAGAAACTTCCATCCTCATTCATCAGTATATTAAGCAAAATGGACTCAGTACTTCACTTATCGTACTTGGAGAATGTCAGGCCCTTTCCAGCGAGGTGCTTTGTTTAAAAGAGCCTGTGACTTGGGAAATCCTCGTTAATCAGGCCGCTCAACACCTAGGGATTACTCTCCAGGAGGCAGCAAACAAGATAAAGCCTGATTATCTTCCCATGCCGTTGTATTATTTTTACGACATCCAAAAAACTCCCTGTGATGTTTATATACGAATTAAAAAAAGTTCAAATGAATTTCAATTCATCAAAAGAATCCACTCAAAAGATACATTTGATAAAGAGGTTATACATAAGTATGAAGAACAGGGTCTTAAGGAGTTTTATATTCCAAAAGACTACATTCAATACTTCACGACTTTTGTGACCAATAACTTGGTTCAAAAACTTGAAAGAGAGGACCTCACACTTGAGGACCGGATCCTGACGACGTCAAACTCCTACGACATTGTGAAAGATTCAATTCAACAAATGGGTTTAGATCAGGCCTCCATAGAACTTTCCGAGGCCTCAATCAACTCCATGGTTAAATCCGTAAGAAACTCTCCGGAGGTGGCATCCCTTTTAAAATTTCTTTTCTCCAATAAAGTTTCTTATGCTTATCAACAT
>CANHIY010000207.1 GCA_947461175.1 Bacteriovoracaceae bacterium | reverse complement strand
CAAAAAGATTCAAATTAATTTTTTTGTTTAAATTTCCGGAAAGGTCTCTCACGACTCTTTGAAACTTACTTAAAACATTCCCGATGGGCTGCATCCTGGTCTTCATGGTTTCTTCCTGAAGTTCGCTTGTCACCACATCAAGTTTTTGGCTTAAATTTAAAAATTCAAGATCATCTGTCTTATTGGAGTATTGGAGAACCTGATTTCTTACAAGCACCATCTCCCCCATAAGCATCATTAAACGGTCCAAAAGAGAGACCTGAACCCGGATGGTTGTATCGGCTTTCTCAGGTTCCTGAGACTTTGGAGCGAGCACCACTGACCTAGGAGATTTGTTAACTGGTGTTTCTTTTTCAAAATCTTTTTCCATTTCTTTGTCACTTTCTTTTTCGATAAAATCGGGTTTCATCTCTTTCTGATCCATAGGTTGGGAAAATGGAGAAAGGAGGTTTGTCATAAAACTCACCTCTTTCAAGTTCTCTTCACTCTTTGGTTCTCTCACACAACTTAACATCAAATCCACACTGAGAAGTAACGTACTCACCAGGGCCTTATCGATTTCAAATTGCTCCTTTCCTCTGGCCCCCTCAAGACTATTCTCCATCGCATGAGCAAGTAGTGATGCTCCCTCTAAGTTAAACAGCTGAACTGCCCCTTTAATAGAGTGGATGTCCCGGTAAAGAGCGTCGAGCTGGTCTTTATCACCCTTACCTGCCTCCATGTTTATCAAGGTGGAGGAAATGCGGTCGAGGGCCTCATTGACTTCAGGAAAAAACTCTTCAGGAAGTTCTTCAATCTCAGAGCTGGAATGAATTGAGTGATCCGTTGAGGTTTTTTCGGTTTTAGCATTTTGTAAACTTGCTACCTCCACAGAAGGATACAACTGGTCGGTGTCATAACTAAATTCATAAGGTTCATTGGCCATGATGGACCTGGTCACATCATTGCCCTTAAGAAACCAACCTATTAAATGCTTGGGAATGGAAGCTGTTTCTTTAGACTGCATTAAGACATTTTCAAGCTGATGAACGTGGTGCTGGAGTTCATTCCACTCCATCATGCCAGCGGCACCCTTGATGTTATGGTAGGCGCGAAAGACCTCGTCATAAAGAGTATTTGAGGATTGATTCTCTGGAAGCTGATCAAACTCAAGCAGTGCTCTCTCCGCCCGATCAATAGTTTCCATGATTTCCATTTTAAATTCTTCTATCTCAGCACTCATAATACCCCTAAAAAAAAATTGTCACTTGCCCATACCTTCTCGGAAGAGGAATAAATTAATTTCGAGTTTTTTTAAAAAACTAAAAAAGGAGCATTTTTGATCAAAGTAATTTACTTAACTACACCCATCAGGCTTTTAAACCAGTATTTCGAATTTTAATCCCGAAGATCCAAGTGCAGACGACAAGTGCAAACATCGGATTTTACGAACACCTGTTAAAACAATGACTTAAGAATGTTGTCGAAAAAAAAGTAGTCATTGTTCAGAAATCCCGTCTTTTTCTTTCATCTATTCAATGTCTTACTAAGTGCGTTTTGGCACTTCCCTTGCTCAATCACTAGTATGAAAAAAATACTTTTAATCACATTTCTTCTGACCCTGAACTCTATGGCCAATGTTACAAAGTTTGCCAAACCACCCCAAAAGGGCCGCTCTACGGCAAGTCTTCGGCACACACTCCGTGTTGAGCATGCCCGGGAGCTAATGGGAAATAGCTATAAGAAAAGTATTGTTTCTCGATATGAACACAAAAAAGACATCGAGAAAAACATTTATGAAATTGTAAAAAATAGACTCCCTAAAAATTATCAAATACGTGCCTACTCTATTGGGAGGACCATAATTGATGAGGCCCATAAGTATTCACTGGACCCATATTTTATTCTTGCAGTGATCTCCGGTGAATCAAGCTTCAATCCACTAGCAGTTGGACCAGTGGGAGAAATTGGAATGATGCAGATCAGACCCACTACTGGAAAGTGGATCAGTGAAATTATCAAAACCAGATGGAATGGTGCCAGCTCACTTCGTGACCCTGTTAAAAACATAAAACTTGGAGTGGCCTACCTATCATGGCTCAGGAACAAGTTCCAGGGACATGGTCAGCTCTATCTAGCTGCCTATAACATGGGACCACACTCTGTTCGGAAGGCAGTATCAAGAAATATTTATCCCAAAGATTATCCCATCCATGTGATGAAGCGGTATGTGGCGTTCTATAAAGATATTGGAAAAAAAGAAGGATCATTATAGGATCTGTGGATGAAACTCACACAAACAGTTAAAAAAGGCGGCTGTGCCGCCAAAGTTCCGGCCTTAATCCTGAGAGAAATTCTTGCAGGAGTCAAATTTCCTCCTAAAATCCCAGGCGTAGAAGTAGATGGTGATCATTTTGACGACGCCGCCATCTTTAAAATTAATGAAGAAATCGCCGCGGTTCAGACATTGGATTTTTTTACTCCCATCGTGGATGATCCTGAAGATTTTGGGGCGATTGCAGCTGCGAATGCACTGAGTGATGTCTATGCCATGGGGGGAAGGCCCAAAACCTGCATGGCCATACTTGCCGCCCCCTTGGCCTTCTTTGAGCCTTCTCTTATTCAAAAAGTTCTCCAAGGGGCCTGTGACACCATCAAAAGATCTGGCTCCTCACTCGTAGGAGGACACTCCATTGATGATGACACCCTAAAATTTGGATTATCAGTTATGGGACTCATCGATCCAAAAAAAATCTGGACCAATTCCCAGGCAAAAATAGGAGACAAACTCATCCTCACAAAACCTTTGGGAACAGGTGCCATCTGTGCTGGGATCAAAAAACAGGAACTCTTAGAAAGTGATTTCCAAGAGGCCATTGAAAGCATGAAAAGACTCAATAATATTTTGGATTTCCTCTCGGAGGATGAACAGAAACACATTCACAGCGCCACTGACATCACAGGTTTTGGTCTCTTGGGTCATAGCTATCAGATGGCCCAGGCATCGAATATGAGCCTGAAATTTAAATTTAAGAGTATTCCCGTCTTTAAGGAGGCCTTTAAATGTATCGAGAAAGGATTTCTCACGAAGGCCCACAAAAATAATGAAGAATACACCATGGGTAAAGTTCATTTCTCTCAGGAAATAAACCCCTCTGAAAAACTCATCACCTTTGATCCACAAACCAGTGGAGGTCTTCTTTT
>CANHIY010000206.1 GCA_947461175.1 Bacteriovoracaceae bacterium | reverse complement strand
AGAGAGGACCTCACACTTGAGGACCGGATCCTCACAACGTCAAACTCCTACGACATTGTGAAAGATTCAATTCAGCAAATGGGTTTAGATCAGGCCTCTATAGAACTTTCCGAGGCCTCAATCAACTCCATGGTTAAGTCCGTAAGAAACTCTCCGGAGGTGGCATCACTTTTAAAGTTTCTTTTCTCCAATAAAGTTTCTTATGCTTATCAACATTGTCACCTTCTTGCTTTGATGTGCCACTACGTGCTCTCTAAGCAGAGCTGGTACAAAGATGAGCACCTTCATATCCTCTCTTTTGCTTCATTTTTTTCCGACATCACCCTTAAATCTCAACACCAAATAGAGATTGGAAGTATGAAACAGCTTTATGACTCTAAATTAAATGATGAAGAGATGAGAGCGGTGATGAATCATGCTGCAGACGCCGAAAAAATTCTTAAGGATCATCCAGAGGCCAATGACTACATTAGGCTCGTTATTCTTCAGTCCCACGGAAAAGTGGACGGGGTTGGTTTTGAAGAAAATCCATCAGAGGAGATCCACCCTCTGGCAAAAGTTTTCATCATTGCTGACACATTTGTAAAAATTCTCCTCAATCCAGAACTTCCATCTAAAAAAGCTGATATCCTGGGCATTCTAAATGGTCGGTTTACTCAGCCTAGTTACCAAAAAATTATCAAGGCCTTGGAGCAAAAGTACCAATAACTTCTTTGTTCCTGTTCTAAGAGTCCTGATCCCTAAGAGTATTACTCAAAGCATTATTCATTTTTATCAAAGTTAGCGATTGACAGATTTCTATGGTCAGAAATAATATAGTCAAACAAAACGCGGTTGTAGCTCAGTTGGTAGAGCGTCTGCTTGCCATGCAGAAGGTCGTCAGTTCGAATCTGATCAGCCGCTCCAAATTTCAAACCTAAATTCTTCACTTAACACTCTTGACCCATTGATGACAAAAAGAATTCACTAAAAATTTCTTTAGAAGTATGTCCTTAGAATATTTTTGAAACCGCTAAGATCACAACAAATGTAAAAACAATCTGCCTCGTTCGTGAAATAAAAGTAGCAGGCAAAGTATTAACAAATTTCTTTAATATAAAGACGGATGCCAAAATCCCAATGATTAAATATCCAAGACCTGAATCTATGCTAAAACTGGCCCCAAGAGAAACTTGCACAACAAGAGATGCCAGAGAAGATAAACCAACAGCAAAAAGAGATGTCGCAACTGCTTGAGATTGTGAGTGATGATAAAAGACTAAAAAAATTGGGAGCATCAAAACGCCTCCCCCTAGGCCTGTAAAAGTAGTCAACGTCCCTAAAATGAAACCAACAATCACTGATAGTGGTGCGCTCTCTTTGGGCGGAAGAATTAGTCCAGAGACAGGGGCCTTGGTCGGTTTCCATACACTGTAGAGTGCATACAAAGAGATGGATGTAAGAATTCCTGCTACAAATATTGTGGGTAAAACTTCCTTAAAAGGTGCAGTAAGATAACTACCAATGGCCGAAGCTATCACAATAATTATTGCGGTTTTGTATTGAGTCGATGAACGCTGAGAGAAGTAATTCAGTAAAGATGCAACAACAACTGCAATTAGCGAGTAAACCGAAGCTTCCTTAAGCTCCATAGCAAAAAAATGCATAAACAGTGGTATTGCCACCAGGGCACCCCCTGCGCCAGTCAAACCCATGACAATACCAATAATAACGCCACAAAAAAGAGAGATCATTTTACCCCTTAAAAAGTAATAACCTCAGAACTATTATACCAGCTCAGCACTAGAGAAATTATTGAAATGGGACTTAGCATTTTATTTCCTAGGTCATAGGAAAAACATCTCGTTTCATTGATGCCAAATAGTAATTTCAACTTTTAATCTTTGACTCGAATGATTTAAAGATGAACATGCCAATTAACATGGATGCAATAAATATAAGGACATTATGATTTCCACTTACTGAAGCGACTATGCCAGGACCTGGGCATATTCCTACCCATCCCCAACCGATACCGAATAAGGCTGCCCCTAAAAGGAGTTTTCCATCAATGTCCTTTCTAGTGGGTAGGTGAAATTTAGAATCGAGCAAGGGGGAGCTGCGTCTCTTGATCATTAAAAAGAGAAGAGCGTGTACGCCTATTGCCCCGGCCATTACGCCAATGAGATTCATGTTCCAATCACCAGTAACATCTAAAAATCCTCTTACAACATGAACCTGAGTCATACCACTTATTCCAAGACCAATAGCAAAAATGAAACCCACGACAAGTGAAATAATATTTTTCATAGAGACCCCTTAATAAACTTAAAGACTAATAAACTAAGAACTCCAAAAGAGATAAAGGTTATGGTGGCCAAGATTGACCTGAGGGAGAGACGTGAAATACCACAGACTCCGTGACCTGAAGTGCAACCATTACCTAAGAGAGTTCCGAACCCCACGAAAAGGCCTGCCACTGCATAGTCGAACCATTCAGCAGATGAATTTTGAATAAAAGCTTCAGGGGTCAAGAACTTCAATACGAAACCTCCCAACAGAAGGCCAACAATAAAGAATACTCTCCAATCAAGATCAGACTTAGATGGTTTTATGATCCCACCCAAAATCCCACTAATTCCAGTAACTCGGCCATTAAAAAGCATCATTAAACTTACTGCTATTCCGATTAAAGCTCCACCAATGAGTGCCTGTATCATATGAGTCTCCTTCTAAGTTAAGTCAGCTTTAATACTGTTCCAAGAAACATCTAATCGATAGGCCTTATAGCCATTCTCTCTAAGGTAATTGACCGAAAACGCGGACAAAGCACAGAGTCTACCTCTACAAAAAACTAAGATTTTTATCTTCTTAGGTATAGATTTGAGACTAGACTTCAGATTGTTTTGAGGAATATGAGTGACGAAGTCACTTTCATCACTACTAAGAACTTCATCTTCAGGACGAACATCCAATAAGACAACTTCTCCAGACTTTACTAATTTTTTTGTGTCATTCCAAGGTTCTACCCAGTTGATATCACCGTAAACATCACTCGTATCTAAGACTAATGAAGAATCAAGTTTTTGTGCAAAATCTTGAAAGTTCTCCCAAAATATCTGTACTTCCGGAGAAAGTGTGTAGAGCCTTTTTTGCCCAACCCTCTCGACACTAACTAACCCTTCATTCAGCATTTTTCTCACATGCATCGAAGTATT
>CANHIY010000205.1 GCA_947461175.1 Bacteriovoracaceae bacterium | reverse complement strand
CTTTCATTTTCTTTAATTACTTTTAATTTGTGTCTCGATTCCTCTTTGGTTCGATCACTTTCTCTCTTCAAAAATATATACCTGTAGGTCCCACATGCTAGATGAGCAATATCTGATTTTTTTGAAGCATCCGAATGAAGTTTTTTTCTCTCTTCATTAACGGACTCCTCAAAACTTTGGAGTAAGTGAAACTTATCCCACTCGAGGAAAGAAGCAGATCTGGATACAGCACAGGCCATCCTTTCTCACTCGTCAGCGAGACAAACCGCAGGCTATGCAAGACTGGCTGTGAAAGAAAAAGTGACGGGTGTTTTTCTTCGTGCGGAGAAGCTTTTTGCAAAAAGTGTAACCAGGGCCTGAATGTAGTGAATTTCTAGTCAGTATTATTAACAATCTGAGACTTCGGGACATAAAAAAAGGGAGCCCCTGCTTGGCTCCCTTCTTTTCGGCATCTTGCCTTTTAGAGTGACATCCTGTCACATCTTAAGACCATTATACCTGAAGTTAATTTTGTACAAAGGAAAATATCTGGAGGAAATTTTTTCCAAGAGAAATTCTCTTCATTGATTGTGAGGATTGGAAAGAAGTGCTCAACATTTCACCTCCATCTCGTTTACAATAAACACATCTTCTCATTTAACCTATGGAAACCTGAAGATTACCGGAGCGAAACGCATGGCCAAGAGATTAAAAAAGTCGGAAAAAAAAATATACCACTCAACCTTCACTTATTTTATCCCTTCCCCCCCATTAAGGAAGAGTGGCTACAGGGAAGTGGAGTTTGATAAGATCATGAGTGGCCTTCTGAGTAGTGGTTTTGAGCTGGTCTCTCTTCAAACTGTCTCCTCCACAAATGGAATTTTCATGGTGGCAGTATTGAAAACAAATGAAAAAAAAGTTTTTCAAATGGATCTAAAACAAGACATCCATGAGAAATTTAAGCTCTCTCACTCCCATTCCTCTCCAGATATTCTCCTTGAAGAGGAATAGGATGTTTAAACTTATTCTTCTGATTTTTTTATCATCCTGTGCTTTCTTTGTTGAGAAAATCGACCGTCCCTTAGTTCAAAAAAAAGAATTTAAAAAAGAGACGATGACTGAAGCCTTTTGTCCTATGGATCAGAAATTAAACTTTCAATTAGTTGGGACGAAGGATAATTCACAACAGGTTTATCAAAGCTTAATAAGGTCCTTAAACCAAAAGCTCGACTTTTTAGATCACTTCGCCCTTTGGAGCTTAATGCAGCTTAGGATCCGTCCAGATCAGTCTTCGGCCACATCAAGGCTTCAGGTTCTCATTCATCAAAATGAAAAGAGTTATTATTTTGATTTTTTTTCAGAATCCTCAGATGATCAATTCCCCTACCTTTACGGCATAGAGTGGATCCTCAAGAAATTTAATAAGAAAACAAGCCTGGAAACTTATGCTGAGATGTTAAAAAGTCCAGCCATTAAAGATCTTAAGATTGGAAAAGATTTTGAAAACTTTCTCGTAAAAAACCTCTCTGAAATAAAAAATGATCCCGAACTTGCCCCTTATTATTTTAGAGGGGCTGAAGTTTTAAAAGAAAACGAAACCTCCCCTCTTCTGGATTTTAGAAATGTGATTAGGCTTTATCGAAAAAACCAGAAGGAACAAAAAATCATTGTGAACACTACCCTCAATGAATTCTTCACCGACACTGGATCTTCTGGTAAATGCAATTATGATTTTAACCTCTATGACCACTCTATATTTCTCATTGATAAAGTGATCCCCGTGGCCAATATCTTTGGCCTCTCAAGTTCTAAGTCTGTTTTTTTTGCTTCTTCCTCTCAAAAACTTGATCAGATCGAATCACTAAAGGGTCTATCCCTATTTAAAGGAGCATCCAAGGTCAGAAGCTCTGCCGTATGTATGATTGAGAATCAGGCAAAAAGAATCTGGACTTTTTCTAATCAAAGTAGGGACCCAGGTCAGCACCTTTTCCATCTTGTGAGGTATGGTCTTCCCAGTAGTAAAACAACTCAGGAAGTTTCAAGACTCATAAAGCACTCGAGACACCTCTTCCTCTCCGATCCCGTGAGGCTTGTTATTGAATCTTCCAGAAGCTCGGAGGATCAGATTGAAAATCTCCTCAAACTCAATCTCCCTATTTATCATGCTGAGTCCTTGGGAAATATCTGGGCCTACACCCACTTTAATGAGGGAGACCGCTTTATCATTGATGAGAGGAATCCCGGTTCATTTTCATGCAAATAATTAAGGTTTTCGGAAAGGCCTCTCAAACGGCCCGACATTTTGAAGTGACGGCATCAGAAGAGAAGGAAAATCTTCTTCAATGGTTAAGACATAAAGGAGTGACCATGGCCTCTTCTTGTGATGGGAAAGGTGTGTGCCGAAAATGTGTTATTCAACAGGATCTTACCACCTGTGAGATGACAGTGAGGTCTTTTCTTGACCTTTTTCCTGATGGGATCATATTTGTGGATTATCTCTAGAGCTTTTTAAAATCACCTACTCCGGTAATAAAAAAGGTATCCACTTTATTTTGAGTGACTAAAAGTGAGCTTGTCGTGTACTCCATAAGAAGAGTCACTCCAGCTATGGGATTTTGTCTTGTACCCTGATTCTGTATGCCCCCCACTTTCATGGTGGCGGTGAAATCAAAACCAAAAAGAGTTCGTATGGACTCAGGTATCACCTGAACCGCGGTAAGATAGGCTCCTCGGTTGTTGTATTTACCTCTATAGGAGTAAATCACACTGTAACGAAACTTCACAACCTCCATGGCATAAACATTTTTGTAAACAACTACAAAAGTTCTTTTTTTTGGGGCCTGCCAGTTCTCAGTTTCCAGAAGGTCCACAGGTTGTCCGTTAACTTTAGGAATCACACTTATAGGAGCATAAGTAGTGGTGATAGTGGGCTTACCTTTAATAATTAAACGGTAAATATCCTCTCCTAAGGCCACCAAGTCCCGGGCGGTGGTGATGACATTTCCTGCTCCCAAAGGCCCCACGTCTCCATAAAAATTTGGAATACCTTTGAGTTCAATGCCTTTTTCATTCAGACGAGCTAAATCTTCAAGCTCCATGGTATTCTGAGAAACCTCCTGCACACTGACTTCAGAGAAAAGAAAATAACTTGGATTAAATTCCTGGGCAGAGGCATGAAAACAAACGCATTGAAGAAGTATCACCCAAAACGAAAATACTAAAAAT
>CANHIY010000204.1 GCA_947461175.1 Bacteriovoracaceae bacterium | reverse complement strand
TTTTGGATAAGCACTGCTCCTCTTTTTTCCTTAATCGCCATGGCCCCTTCAAAGCCATCTCGCCCCATGCCGGTTAAGACAATACCCAACGTGTTCTTTCCATACAATTGTGAAGCTGACTCGAAAAGAAAATCCGCACAGGGCCGGACATAGTTTCTCATGGAACCCTTGTCCAGATGCACTGTGGGATTTTTTTTATCTCCCGCCACACTCATATGATAATTTCCAGGTGCTACATAGATTTGATTTGGTCTTAAGACTTCCCCATCAACCGCTTCTCTGGAAACTTTTCCGCTATAGGATCCAAGCCGTTCGGCCAGGGAGGCGGTAAAAAGTGGTGGCATGTGCTGGGTGATTAAGATGGGAAATGGCAAGGGATCTTTCATGAGTGAGAAGAACTCAACTAATGCATTGGGGCCTCCAGTCGAGGATGCTATCACAAGAATTTCCGGATAAAAAAGATCCCACATGAACCGTGGTCGGTCCGAATTCAAGAGAGTTTTGGATGTTTTTTTATCTAGCGGATTTGAAAGACCTAAAATTTTAGGAAGAAGTGCTTCTCTAATTTTATGAGAGGGCGAAATCTGAGTATCATCAACCACGGGCTTGGTCACAAAATCAACCGCACCTAATGACATGGCCTCAAGAGTTTTTTCTGCTCCAGAGACTGTGAGTGATGAAAACATCAGGGCCTTGGTCTTAATCCCTAAATCCCTCATCTCTTTCAAGGTGCCAATCCCATCAAGGATCGGCATCTCCACATCTAATGTACATATATCGATGGAGTGCTCTTTCATTTTTTCTATGGCCACTCTTCCATTGGAAGCAGAACCCACAATCTCAATCTCAGGAACATCTTTTAAGGCAAGCTGGATCTGGGACCTGAACAAGACAGAGTCATCAATGATAAGTAATTTTATTTTTCTGTTTTCCAAGGTCTCATCCTTATTTCAAATTAGGCGCATTTTCTATCAAGCTCGCGGAGGACTGAATCGAGTTCAATCACAGAGAGGATTCCCTCCTCTGTTTTATAAACTCCCTGCATGTAGAACTGAATCTCTTTTGAAACAGTCTGGGGAGTGGGCTCATACTTACTTTCATCAACCTCAATGACATCCCCAATACTGTCGACTAATAAAGAAAGAAGGACATCCTCGACTTTACAAACCACGGTCATCTTTTCTAAATCACCCGAAGGTGTTAGACCAAAGAGTTCTCTAAGGCCAATGGCCGTTGTGATTTGCCCTCTAAGATTTATAAGGCCCTTAATAAAAGTAGGGGCCGTCTGCATGAGGGTGAGCTTCAGGGGTTTTGTGACTTCCTGAACTTTCATGACATCTATCCCATAGAGTCTTCCGTCGATGACGAAGGTAGAGAACTGTCTTGATGAATGTTTTTTTTCAGCAGCTGTTTTTTCCGCTAGATAAGTTTTCAAGCAGACCTCCTACTTGTGATTGAGAGTGATTCAGAAATGAGCATAGGAAGTAATTTACCCTTACTCTTTTCTAAGAAAGAATTAAATCCAGCAGACTTAGCTTCTTCAACATCAGCGGGTGTGGACTTTGCTGTAAATGCAATCATAGGTATATTTTTTAATGAAGTAATGGACCTGACTTTTCGGGCAAATTCAATACCATTCATCCTGGGCATTTCAATGTCAGAAACTATGAGGTCAAAATCACACTTTTTTTCAGCAATCTTTCTTAATCCATCAATACCGTCTATAGAGACTTCCACATCAAAACCACTTTCCATTAAACTCTGAGCGACTTTGAGTCTGATGGTTTCAGTATCTTCAACTAAAAGAATTTTCCCTAAACTTTTTTGAGAGAAGTTAAAATCAACGGGAGAGTGTTTTCTAGGATGACTGAGCTGACAGATCTTTTCAATATCAAGAACAACAATGATTTCCTCGTTAGTAATAAGATTTCCAAGAATCGCCTCATGATCAGAAAGAGATTCATCCAGGTGATCCCGAGTTGAAAGGACATCTATGATATGATCAACTTCAAGCCCAAAAAAAGTGTCATGATGTTTGATAACAATGACCTGAGTAATTTCTTTCTCAACCATGGAATCCGTGTAGCCGAGTATCTTATTTAAATTTATTAATTTTAGAATACCACCTCGGTACCTGATGACTCTTTGGTGTCCAGAAACTTCTATGGAAGATGTTTTCACCTCTTCCATCCGGCTCACACTTGATAAAGGGATGGCATGTTTGGTCTTTGAACCAAGACTCAAGAGGACAAACTCTCTCATCTCTAGCTGGCCGTTGACGAACTCTGCGTACTTATCTGAAACCGTTTTTAATTCATGGGTACTTATTCCAATGTGTTTTTGGGCGATTCCCTGCACATCAAGAATAAACGCCACACTCCCATCGCCCAGAACAGTTGCCCCAGAGTAAATCATGATGCTTTTAAGAAATCTCGCCAGTGGTTTCACCACAATATCCGCGGTATCAAGTATCTCATCCACGATGAGACCAAAAACATGGGAATCAGAATTGAGAACCACAATATTGATCGCCTCATCAGAAACACTGGTCTCAGTTTTAGCTAACACTTCCTTCAGATCTATCAAAGGAAGAATATTTCCCCTAAGCCTGTAGACAGGTCTTCCCTGAAGGTACTCTATATTATTTTTTTCAATGCGCACAAGTTCTACAAGTTTTACCTGTGGAATGGCGAACCTGTCATTTTGAGAAGTCACGATCATCGCTGGTACAATCGCCAGGGTGAGAGGAATTTTAAGGGTTATTTTTGTACCCTGTCCTTCGGTACTTGAAATATCAACGAGACCTCCAATTTTTTCAATATTACTTTTTACCACATCCATTCCTACACCACGGCCTGAAACGTTGGTAACTTTTTCAGCGGTAGAAAAACCGGGAGAAAAAATCAAGACCTGTACTTCCCGATCAGTCATCGTATCAACTCTTGAGTGTTCAACAACTCCTCTTTCCAGGGCCTTTTTTAAAATTTTTTCTCTACTTAAACCTTTTCCATCATCTGTGATTTCTACAATCACCTGCCCTCCTTCGTGACAGGCCTTAATGGTGATGGTTCCCGTTTCACTTTTTCCCTTTTTCATCCTCTCCTCTGGAGATTCAATGCCATGGTCACAGGCATTACGCACAATATGAGTCAAAGGGTCTTTTACAGCTTCAATCAGAGTTTTATCTAACTCTGTTTCCACACCAAAAAGATTCAAATTAATTTTTTTGTTTAAA
>CANHIY010000203.1 GCA_947461175.1 Bacteriovoracaceae bacterium | reverse complement strand
AGTGATGCAATCGGTGTTTCAAGTTCATGCTTTAGATTCATAACTCATCCTTCATGTTTTTCTCTTCACTCTTCCAGCGGTAGTAAGTTGCTGGAGATATTTTTAATTTGTTGGTTGTTTGTGAAACATTATTTTTTGTATCCCTGAGAATCAGCTCTATGGCCTCTTTTTTCATAAGTTCAAGGAAACCATTTAATCCTAATGAAATAAGCTTCTTCTTTTGATCTTCAGTGAAGAAATCACCTAATTCTTCATTGGGAATAAGGATTTTTCTTACAAGCCGATCTGTGATTTTACTCTCTTTTGACAATTCAAGGTTTGTGGCAAAAATTTGTAACTCTCTTAGGTTTCCTGGCCATTTATGTTCTTTAATAAGCGCCGCTGCTTCTGCTGTTATTTGATATCTCCTTGGGCCCTTTAGCATGTTTTTTAAAAGTGGGATGATATCATCTTTCCTTTCGTTGAGCGGAAGAATTCTAATATCAATGAATGAAATCCGGTAATATAGATCTTCTCTAAAAGTGCCTTCTATCATCATTTGTCTTAAATCTCTTTGCGAGGAGCAAACAAGACGAAAATTTGATCTTTGTATTTTATTTGAACCCACAGGATAAAATTCTTTATCCTCAATGACTTTTAGAAGTTTTGCCTGTTGATTTATAGGCATACTGTCTATTTCATCTAGGTAAAGTGTCCCTTCATGAGCATCTAGTATCTTGCCTTCATATTTTTTTTCGGCACCAGAAAAAGCTCCTTTTTCATATCCAAACATTTCTGATTCAAAAAGCTCCTTAGGGATGGAAGAACAGTTAACGGCAACAAATTTTCCCTTTAACTCGCTTTTCATGTGAATTTGTTTGGCAAAAAATGTCTTTCCTGCTCCAGTAGGACCAGATAAAAGTATGGGGTAGTGAGATTGTGCATTACTTAGTAAAAATTCTAGGCTTTGCTTCAAGAGTGGATGATGAGTGTTTAGGAATTCTGAGTCAGATGGTTTCTTATATGTTTTTTTATATTTTGAAATGATGTCACTGACAACTCTCACCTCATCGCCTTTTACATAGTAGTCCCTGGCCCCTAGATTGATACAATCATTTATAGTTTCTTCATCATCATAACTTGAAACAACTACGCAATGGATATCATTTTGCGAGGCGACCTCAACAATTCTAGGGCCGTTTTTTTTACCCTGAAGATCTAGGTCAACAAAGAGCATATCCGGTCTATTTCTTTTAAGGTAGGTGATAGCTCCATCATAATGACCTATTTGAACAACATCTCCATGTTCTTCAAGAAGACTAGAAAATAGATCCCTAAACGCTGGGTCGTCTTCAACAACACAGAATTTGATTTTACCGTTTAAATACTTTTCTTTATTCATGAGAGTCTCATATAAATAAAAATTTGTTCTGGCAACTTCTCACCTTCGCCTTGGTGTAAACACTTGAAAAATCTTACACGGTTTTCAAAAGTGAGAAGTAAGATTTTTCAAAAGTGAGATAGCTTGCGCGTCATAGTCATATCTAAATCCCTGTAACTACATTTTGCCCATTTGGCATTCAGATTGCCTTAGAGATCTCCACTCAGACTGACTCTGAGATAAGGAGAAGATATGAAAATTATCGACGATCTAAAGCTTGGAAGTGAAATAGAAATCAAAACTTCTGATGGGAATAGAGTTCTTGGCATTTTTGCAAATGTAGAGAAGGGATATTTATCAGCGGTTGGACACCTTGGAATCATTTATTCAATACCAATTTCATCAATTTTAAACATCGTTAAATTTTAAGGAAGGCGAATGAATCTCAATTTAATTTTTATTTTAAGTATTATTCTATTAGGTGCCTGCTCATTTAAACCAGAAGAGCAGGGTAAAAAAAGTTCTCGGGCGAAGACCTATGAGGAAATTCAACCGAAAGATCTCTCAAAGATGGATACGGACGGTGATCGATTAAACGATCTTCAGGAAAAAGAGCGAGGTCTTAATCCTTTAGTTTCGGATATTCCTGCCCTCCGGGTTCGATTCCTCCAAAACTATGCCATTAAAGTTAATTGGCACATAAAAGATCACCCTGAATCAGCTTGGGATTTTACTATTGATACTCGAGTGGGTCGAAACGATCCGGACTTTAAGTATCGAGTGGGGGAAATCCTTGTCCGTAATAAGGCCTTCGCCGAAGCTTCCCGCGTGGGACAATTTTCAAGTCATAGCTCGGGAGAGATTCAAGAATCCGATCTCACACGTGTGACTTACCCAGATGTGGATAATCGCTTTCGTGGATTTAATAACCTTAAAACCGGTCAGTACTTTAATAACCCAAATGTGGTTTTTGATACCGTTACGGTTGAATTAGAAAACAGTGTAAAGCTCGATTCAAACTCTGTTTATAGCACAGTTAAAAATCTTGAACTTAACTTTTATTATTTTGATTATCAGACAGAATCCTATGAACTTTTGGCGACCAAAGTAATTGAGCGCCACTTTAATCGTGACGTGAATGAAACCTTCTCGGTTGTGCTTGAAAATGTACCTCTAAATCTTGTGGCAGATAATTATCTTAAGCGCGGAGAATTTATCATCTCAGAGGTGAAAGATTTTGAAATCCCAGAGATTGGAGTTAAGTACTCGGAGCTAATGTCAACAGTGAAGACTAAAACCATTCAAATGGTTTTTAATACTCCACTGGAGACCACAACTCGCTTCGTTTCACCTTTGGCGAAAAAAAATAGATTTTCTGATCTTATGGAATCGATTTATCCCAATCAGTTTAAGATTGAGGAAGATGAGGTAACGAAGGTTGGCCAGTTCTTAAATAATCTTCCTGACTACACCCACCTAAAAGAAGTTAAGAATGAGGACAAAAAAGGAAAATGGTTTATACACACCAATCGTTTGACTCGCACTTATCTTGATCATGAGTTTCAGCCTGGAGAAGCTATCATTTTATCCTACATGACTGGCAAGGAACTTGCCGAGCAGACCTCTGAGAAAGTGAACAGTCTGCGCTTCAGTGTTTCAGGCAATGATGAGTATGAGGTATATCCACTTGGAAACATTTCACCAAATTCAGTAGTGGATTTTCAGCTCTCAACTGGTAAACGCATGGGGGAAGAAGTCATTAAGAATGAAGACCGACCATTTAGCAGTGGTGGATCTTGTGGAAGAAACTGTACGACTTGGCACTACCAATGCCACTTTAAGTTCAACAAATTTCAAAAACGTGATAGCGGCTATGAATTCAAAAAAGATCTAACCGAAGAACTTTCTCATTTATCACTTCTAGTGAATGAAGAAGAATTTAATCTTAAGAAGCTAGTTGAAGAAATGAAAGTAGATGTCTTCTGGCAGGAAGAAAACGTTCACTTT
>CANHIY010000202.1 GCA_947461175.1 Bacteriovoracaceae bacterium | reverse complement strand
TGAGGTTGGGAAAAAGATTGGCACGGGAGTGAAGTATTTTTCCCTCGTAATCGACGAGCTGATCTTTGAGCTCCTCTTTATTAAAACT
Source organism: Bacteriovoracaceae bacterium (assembly GCA_947461175.1). GTDB lineage: Bacteria > Bdellovibrionota > Bacteriovoracia > Bacteriovoracales > Bacteriovoracaceae > Peredibacter. The sequence goes on along the minus strand of CANHIY010000202.1, from coordinate 3,305 downwards.
GCTAATCGCATTTTCAGGGATCTTGTACGCGGGCCCATCACCCACCACATCCATGAGACCACTGCTCACTTCTAGGTGGAGATTAAGAAGATGAAATTGTGCCTTTCTAACTGAGCCAAGACCAGCGGGGTTATAGAACGCGGACCAGGAATCATCTACCTTGTTGATGTAAGCATTACCCATGGCAAGAGCACGGGCCGAAGTTATAAATTCAGGAAAAGCGTGATCCTCAAAATCAAATTTTGCAAGCAATGGAGTACTGGAAAAGATAAGTACAAGGAGAAAAATATTTTTCAAATTTAACTTCCCCTTCACCAGCTAAACCCTAAGGAATAGCCAAACAGGTATCTTGTTCTATCTTTTGTGTCAGTGGTTGAAATTTGCTGGTAGCCTGTCTCAAATTTCAAGACTAAGGATTCATAAGTAAATTCTATTCCACCTGTTAGCGTGTTAATGGAAGAAGAAAAACTTGGTTCCAATCCATTCAGGATATTATTAGTCCGAATAGTTCCATCAAAATTATAATTTGATCGTGAAAGTCCCGCATAAGGGAGAACATTTTCATTCAACCGAAATCCGTAAACAGCATAAAGTTCTGTTCCAGAAAGTTTAAATGCAATTGTCTGATCTCCCGTCTCATGCTCATTACCCCCAGTTAAAAAACCAAGGCTCAGTTTATGACCTGTACCCTTTGCGAGTTTTGAAACACCCAAGGGTTGAAATTTTACGCCAATTAAGGAATTTCCTCCTCCGGTGTGGGACCAAACGAAATCCATTTTTTCAAATATCGAGTTTGCAAATAAAAAACCCGTCCTCACCACATCAGCATAAACAACTCCGTTATCAACAGTGCCATCAATAGTGTTAATGAGGAGCTGGTTTGCACTAGCTTGGGCAAGTTCAAACTGTCCGTTAAAAGCCCCTCCTTGGGTTTCGGGCGTTATAAAACGGTTACCAGGTAGAATGTATTTGGTAGCGCAACTAGATAATAAAAATAGAAACATCAAATAAATTGATTTCATAACAAGTTCTTCCTTCAATAGTCCATTATTAAGGGAAAAGATGGAACATCGGCAAAAAGAACCCTATAAAATCCCTCAAGTCAGTTTTGATCCTGGCTCGAGGGAGGTATGCGGGATATTTTTAGAATCTTCTTTTTTGACCAGGCATCCGGTGGTTAATTTTTGTGCCTAAGTAGGAATTTTTAATATGTTTCATGGAAGAAATTCGGTTTTCGGCCATAACATCAGCGGCTTTGTTGACTGGAATATTCTGCTCATCAGAAATGCTAAATACCTGAAGAGTCTTGTCATAAATGGTATCAATCATTCTTCTAGATTTAGAATCGGCCCACCCCTCGAATTCAATCGAGACATTCATGACTCCCCCAGCGTTTACTAGATAGTCTGGAGCATAAAGAATTCCCTTCTCTTTAAGGATGAGTCCATGGCGGTCTTCCTTAAGTTGGTTATTGGCAGCACCGCTCACAATTTTACACCTGAGCTGTGGAATGGTCTCATCATTAAGAGAAGCACCCAGTGCACAGGGAGAATAAACATCACAGGGAACAGAAAAAATTTCATTTGGCGAAACAAACTTTGCATTAGGAAATGAATCCCTCATTTTTTGAATTCCGCGATCACTCACATCAGTGAAGATGATGCTTGCCCCAGCCTCGGTCAAAAGTTTTGCAAGCTCAAACCCAACAGATCCTACACCTTGAATAGCCACAGTTTTATTCTTAACACTTCTGCTACCAAAAGCTTTTGTCACAGAAGCCTCAATACCTCGAAAAACACCCAAGGCCGTATAAGGAGCAGGATTACCGGAGCCACCATATTGCTGGGCCACTCCTGTCACATAATTAGTTTCAGTAAAAATATGCTCGATGTCTTCAACTGTTGTATTCACGTCTTCTGCAGTTATGTATCGGCCATTCAATGACTCAACAAAACGGCCAAAAGACCTAAAAAGCGCTTCTGACTTATCTTTCTTTGGATCACCAATAATAACCGCCTTACCTCCACCCAAATTAAGACCTGAAATGGCATTTTTATAAGTCATTCCACGAGATAAGCGTAGAACATCAATTAACGCCTCTTCCTCGTTGGCATAGGGGTACATACGGGTTCCACCAAGGGCCGGTCCCAAGGTCGTATCGTGGATGCCCACAATGGCCTTAAGCCCACAGGTTTTATCCTGAAAGAAAACCACTTCCTCGTGACCCATAGAGTACATTTTTTCTAGCGTTAACATCTGAATTCTCCCTTGGACTAGAATTTATCTAATGACCAAAATTAAGACATCGTTTAGTATAAAAATCTCGAGAAGTTTCTTAAACTATCAAGTTTTTGACAAGGAAGATTTTATGCCCAGAGTGTCAATCAGTGATACAAACCAGACACTTGAAGTCACTTCCGGTGAGACTGTTTATCAATCTCTCCTTGAGTGTTGTGTAGAACTTCCCCATGGTTGCCTATCTGGGTCCTGTGGGGCCTGCAGAATTGAAATCCTCGCTGGTAAAGAAAATTTAATAGAAGCAGGACTCATCGAAAAAAATACGATCCAATCCCTCAAGGAAGAATTTCAGACAAAAAGAGGTGAAGATTTTACTGGACGGGAAATTCGACTGGCTTGCCGAGCAAAGCTCACTGGTGATCTCTTGATAAAGATTATTAAGTAGGTCTTCTGGATATTCTTAGTTTCATATTGATTGCATTAGCGGCACTCACAGCATGGTCCCAAGCCGTGTAGATTTGTTTTTTAGTATTCGCTTTCAGGTCTCCAGCAACATAAAGCCCTGAAACAGTGGTAAGGCCCGACTCATCAGCAACCACAAACCCCCTCCCATCAACCTGTGCTCCCAACTCCAAAGCAAGCTTGTTATAAACAATCATTCCTAAGGATACAAAACAGATATCGGTCTCAACCTTTGGGCCATCTTCCAGTAGAAAACTCTCCAATACGGCACCCCTCGAATGACCTATGATTTGTTGAATTTTAGATTCATGAATTTTTATGCCGTAAGCATTTATTAATTTCAACGTATCATCCTGAAATTCATTTTTCTTGCCATTCGTGAGAATGCACATCTCAAGAGGTTTGTATCTTTCATACAGCATGATGGAAGTCCAGGCAGCACTATTTGTATGTCCAATCACAGAGGCTTTTTTATTCAAAACATGATGTCCATCACAAATGAGGCAATAATCTACTGTCTGTGCATTCGCATAATCAAAAATGGTATCAATCTTTCCATCAATTTCCGGCTGAATGTCCATAACTCCAGTACAGAGGATCACGTA
>CANHIY010000201.1 GCA_947461175.1 Bacteriovoracaceae bacterium | reverse complement strand
CCTTCCTACCTGTTGCTGGGGAGAGGAATTAGGGCCTCCCACTCACCGTATTTTTTTTGATGAAGTGCCATCTTTAAAACTCAAAGAGGCACAACGCTTGTTAGATGAAGCCATGGAGTTTGGTGGGTTTCCAGAACTCGTTACATTGAAAGAACAAAAAGAAAAATATGAGCTTTTAAAAAGGTACAGGGATACCTACTTTTTGCGGGACCTCACTCAAATGATGAATATTAAAAACACTGAGGGATTACTGGCCCTTTTGATGTTTATCGGTAAGGCGATCTGCAGTGAATTCGAAATAAGTAAGCTTGGAAAAGAAATTGGTTTATCCACCCCAACGATAAAAAAATATCTTAATGTTCTTTATTACTCTGATCTTATTTTTAAGCTCAATGGTTACCAGTTTGGGCCCGCCAAACGGTTTATAAAGTCTGGTAAATACTATTTTGCAGACAACGGCATACTTACTTCTATGAAAATAAAACTCAGCGAGGGTCAGATCCTTGAGAACTTTGTTCTCTCAGAAATAGAGAAAAGAAGAAAAATTGGTTTTTATGAGGCCAATGAGCTGTATTTTTACAAATCAGTTTCGGGCGCTGAAATTGACTTGATCTTAGAACTTTCTCATGAGGTTTATGCCATCGAAATAAAATCAAGTAAGGTGATTGACCGCCGTTATGCTAAACATCTCTTTACTTTTTCCCTACAATCAGACAAGCATCTTCGTAAGTTTGTTCTCTACTGTGGCACTGAATACGGTGAGATTGAAGGAGTTAGGTTCATTCCTATCGCCAGCATTTTTCGAGGACAATAAATTTTTGGATTTCTCATTTTTTTCAGGATAGGCTCTCATTGTAAAAATTTTTAATTCATTTATTTCACTTTGTGAGTACCCCCATGGTCCTACCCCTTATTGCTGGTCTCTTTCTTATATTCATCAGTTTTGGTTATTTTAAGTATGGCCCCTGGGTGGCCTCCCATTTTAATTTAAACTCCTCTCACACCACTCCTGCCCACACCTATAATGACGGAAAGGACTACGTTCCCACAAACCCCTTCTACCTTTTTGCCCAACACTTCTCGGCCATCGCAGCGGCCGGTCCCATCGCGGGCCCCATTGTGGCCTGTCAGCAATTTGGATGGCTCCCCTCCCTTTTATGGATTTCCCTGGGGGTTGTCTTTATTGGGGCCGTTCATGACTTTAGCTCCCTCACCTGTTCGGTTAAGCACCACGCCCACTCCATAGCGGACATTACAAAAGAGCAACTAGGAACTCGTGCCGGCAAGGCCATGATGATTTTTATTCTCATCGCTCTTATCTACATTATTGTGGCCTTCACCGACATTACGGCAGGGAGTTTTGTCTCTTCTCCGGAAGAACTTAGGGGACTTGGTCTCACCTTCCATCCTGGAGGGGCCGTGGCCTGGGCCTCCCTATCTTACTTACTCCTCTCACTTCTCTTAGGTGTGGTAGAGCGTTACTTAAAAACTCCTCTTTGGCTCAATACCCTGATTTTTGTTCCGGCGACTTTTGGAGTCTGCTGGGCCGGAACCTATTTTTCACATTGGTTTCAATTTTCCCAAATGCACTGGGCCCTTATGATATGCGCTTACTGTGGCCTTTCTTCCCTTGTTCCCGTATGGCTTCTTCTTCAGCCAAGGGGGTATCTTGGTGGGTATGTTCTTTACTCGGTTCTTTTCTTAGGTGTCATTGGATTATTTTTTAGCGGCAAACCTATTCAGCAGCCTATGTTCACGGGATTTCATTTAGATAAGATGACGGGATCTATGTTTCCTTTTTTATTTGTGACTATTGCTTGCGGTGCCTGCTCTGGGTTTCATGGCCTGGTTTGCTCTGGTACCACCTCCAAGCAAATTGATAAGGAGACCCACCTTCATCCTGTGGGGTATGGGGCGATGCTCGCTGAGGGATTTGTGGCCTTGATCTCCCTTGGGATCATTATGATGATGGCCCCAGAGGACGTGACAGGACTAAAACCCGGAAGCATTTACGGAAGAGGGATTGGAGAGTTTCTCACGATCCTCATTGGAAAAGACCACCTCCCCTTTGCCATCACTTTTGGGGCCATGGCCTTCTCTACCTTTGTGTTTGATACCTTGGATGTATCCACAAGACTTGGAAGGTATCTTGTTGAAGAATTAACCGGTATCAGTGGTTGGAAAGGTGCCGTCCTTGGAACACTCTCCACCGTAGCACCTTCGGCCCTGATCCTCATGAACACAGATTCGGGCATGTGGGCCCAGTTCTGGACTCTTTTTGGTGCCGCCAATCAGCTCCTAGCGGCCATGACGTTACTTATAATTTCGGCCTGGCTCCACCAAAACGGCAAAAGACTCTCATTTACTCTGATACCTATGATTTTTATTCTTTCAACCACCATGGTGGCCTTGATTCAAATCCTAAGAAGTAATTTTCAAAAAAGTTCTGGGCTTGATCTTTCTTTGGTGAATTCTGTCACGTCCCTTTTATTGGTGACTCTGGCGGGATATTTGGTGGTGGTGGCGGTGAGGAAAGTTTTAAAAAAATGAAAGAAAAAACATCAAAAATGTAATCTTATTCTGTTCCAAGTTTTTTATTCTCTAAATAGCTAAAAACATATTGTCGCCAGAGTAAATTTAAGCGTATTTGCATTTGCGTACGCATACGAGTAACATATCGAAAAAGGCGAGGTGAAAAATGAGTACAAATTCTAGAACTTTTAGAACAAAACTTAGTGAGTTTTTTGATATGGCATTAAAAAAACCAGTCGCCATCGCCCGAGGCACAGATCGCTTTATCTTAATGAACGAAGAAGAATATCTTAAATTGAAAGATGAAGTTTTATCTCTTCAGAGGAATCTTCTTGCAGCTCTTGAAGTCCAAGAAGGAAAATTTATCAGATCTGAAACTCCTGAGTCTTTTGAAAAACTATTTAATGACACTTCAACCAAAGTAAGGAAGAAATACAAGGAAAAACAAGCAGTGGGTGAATGATACAACAGCAAAACACTTATCAATTTTTAGATCATTTAGAATCCGCTCTTTCCTGGATCTATCTAAAGGCCTTTGAAGAGGGGAAGAATCCTGAAAAATTTGAAGAGGAGTTTAAGATTGAATTTGTTTATCTCGTAAAACGAATCATGGAAAATCCATTGCTATATCCGACTTATAGTGAAGTTAATCCAGTCAGGCGCGCAGTTTTCTATCATGGCAATGACATCCTGGAATACCATCTCATTCCTTTTAAAGTGAAAAATAGAAATGACGTCAAAAAAGTAACTTTTTCTGCGCTACTTCCTGCTAGATCAGAAAAGTATTTTGGTGCTCATGAAGAATTGGTATTCAAAGAACTTAATATGGATGAGGAAGACTAACCTTAAATCTTGATATATCTTTGTTGTTTACTAGAAAAATTGTAATATTTGAAATTAATATCTTTGAT
>CANHIY010000200.1 GCA_947461175.1 Bacteriovoracaceae bacterium | reverse complement strand
CAGAGAAGTTTTGAGAGGCCTGCTTAAGGCCCAGTTCCAGGGCCTCGGGGGTGAGGTCTTTCATAATGGGGGATTGGTTATTTTGGGCCATGAGCCACGCTATTCCTCCTCCCATGACTCCCGCTCCAAGGACTGCCCCTCTTTCGATACTAGGGAGCTGGTCTTTATTTTCAAGTTTTTTAGACTGGTCTGTTAAAAAGAAGATGTGCTGAAGGTTTTTTGACTGTGTACTCTGAGACAGTTCAGCAAAGGCCTGGGCCTCAAGGGCGAGATAATCACTTCGTCCCTTACCCGCTCCACTCTCTAAGACTTCTAAAATTTTTAAAGGGGCCGGATAAAAACCCTTGGAGGTTTGAAGAACTTTTTCACGGGCCTTCTGGAAAATAATTTTCCTTGTTAAAAAATTATCCATGGCCGCGGCCTGGACTTCCTCTTTCATGGATTTCTTTTTTCCTGTCTTTTTTTCCAAAAGATAAGTTTTAGTGAGCTCTCTCATCCTCTCAGCAGGAAGCATAAAATCAGCAAGCCCCATCTTGAGAGCATTCTTTCCCTTGATCTGTCGTCCGGTGAGGATCATATCTAAAGCTGAAGGAAGACCTACTTTTTTGGGAAGCCTGTAAGTACCTCCAAAGCCAGGGAGAACCCCGAGCATCACTTCCGGTAGACCCAAGGCCGTTTTAGGATGATCTGAAACAAAAATTTTCTTACAGGCAAGAGACAACTCAAGCCCTCCCCCAAGACAAATACCATCCACTAAGGCCACGGTGGGCATTTTCAAATCATCAATAGCATTAAAGATGAGATGGGCCTCATCCAGGGCCCTTAAGGCCTCGGCCTCGGTTTTAAGACCATTAATCACAGAGACGTCCACACCGGCAAGAAAGACTCCAGGTTTGTGAGAAAAAAAGACCAAACCCTTCACCGTATTTTTCTTGTCCATTTCAGTCGCCTCTAGGACCACTTTCTTTAACTCTTCCAGAGTCTCTTTAGTAAAAGTGGTCATGGATTTTTTTTCATACTTTCCAAATCCCACCCACAAAAGTTCCTGATCAATTTCTACAGTAATATTTTGGTAATTTGATTCATGACTCATAGACGCCCCAATTATAGTTTAAGATTTTCTACCACCACGGCCCCACCCTGACCGCCACCAATACATAAGGTAGCAAGCCCATACTTTTTCTTCTGGCGCTTAAGTTCATGGGCAAGTGTGACAACCAACCGAGAACCAGTAGAGCCCACTGGGTGACCAAGAGCAATGCCTCCTCCGTTCACATTAAGTTTCTCCAGAGGAATTTCTCCTATGACTTCTTCAATGCCCCACTTTGATGAAAGGGACTTATCTTTCATGACTCTTAGGCAAGCAATCACCTGAGCGGCAAAGGCCTCGTTTAATTCCACCAGATCCATTTGGGAAAGTTTCATCCCTGTGCGCTTTAAAACTCCGTGGGTCGCAAGCACCGGACCTAATCCCATCCTTTCTGGCTCTAAACCATGGAAGTGGTAATCCACCAGTCGGGCCATAGGATCAAGGTTGTATTTTTTCACGGCCTCTTCTGAGGCAAGTAACCACATAGAGCCCCCATCTGTGATGGGGCATGCATTCCCTACGGTCACAGTTCCCGTTTCTTTTTCAAAGTAGGGCCTTAGTTTTCCTAATCCCTCAACCGTTGAGTTCGAACGAAAGCCAATATCCTCAGCAATCATGCGGTCAAGTTTTGCTCCCGCTGTAATAGGGAGGATTTCGTCTCGAAATTTTCCCTCTTTTGTGGCGGCCGTGGTCTTATGGTGAGAGTGGTTAGCAAACTCATCCTGCTCTTGACGGGAAATTCCCAATTCTCTGGCCAGAGTTTCTGCCGTCTGCCCCATATTTCTGCCGCAAAAAGGGTCCGTTAAACCTTGCTCAATCGCTATAACAGGAGCAAGGAAGTGGGGTCTAAACGTAGAGAAGACTTTTAATTTTTGTGCTGGAGTTTTAGACTTCATCATCTCCACAAAAAATTCTGTCATCTGTTTATTAAACATTAAAGGCATCTGGGACATGTTCTCCACTCCACCGGCGAACACAAGGTGGGAGCGTCCAGAAAAAATTTTATCATAGGCCTGGGAAAGGGCCTCCATGCCGGAAGCACAATTTCTATGAACCGAGTAACCGGAAGTTTTTTTATGTAGACCGGCCTCCAGAGCAATGACCCGACCCACATTTGGGTACTTGGCCGGAGTTCCGGTATTTCCCACAATCACTTCATCTATCTCATCCTGTGGAAGAGCATACTTATCAACGAGGTGGCGGATCAAATAGTGGCCCAGATAAGGGGCCGCAATATCCTTTAGTTCTGCACCTGCTTTAACCTGAGGAGTTCTTTTTCCATCAACTAAATAGACCGGTTTCATTTTGAATTCCTTTTCAAGATAAAAAAGTAATATAATCACCAACAATTCTAATTCATTTGAATGATTAGAATACTTAAAAGCAAAAAAGTCAGGCAATAATTTATGAACATTTCCCCTTATCTTTTGGGTTCAGGCAAAGCAGCATTGGCCCTCACCGAGGCCCTCCGCGTGGTGGAACTTACAACTTCTGAGTGGCACTTTAACCCTCTTGAAAAAATACCCAGGAACACCCCTTTTCCTGACTTAAAGAAAGTGGATTTTCCCGTTTTGTTTATTGCAAATCCTCATGCTCTGCATGCAAAGGCCATCATAGAGGGAGAGAAAGCCGGATTTAAACTCATCATCTGTGAAAAACCTGTGGCCGTTTCCTTTGAGCAGATTCAGGATTTAAAAAACATCTCCACTCCCGTGGCCCTTTGTCATGTGTACCGGCAGATGTGGGGTCTTCAAACTTTAAAAAACATGGTGAACCAGAATGCCTTTGGGGAACTGATTTCCATTGAGGGGCGCTACTGGCAGTCCTCTAGTGCAGAGAAGGCGAGACTCGGACAAAAAACCCAGAGCTGGAAAAATGACGTAACCTTAAGTGGGGAGTCTGATGTGCTCTTTGATATTGGAAGTCACTGGGTGGATGCAGCTCTTTATCTTGCAAGCGAAAAACCAAAGAAAGTAAATTTATGGAAATCTTATGTTAATGCAGAGTCCTCTCACCGAGACACCCACGTGAACATCATGATGGAGTTTTCAAAGGGACTTAAGGCCATGGGAAGCGTTTCTAAAACAGTCCATGGGGCCACCAATGAATTTGAAATAAGTGTTATAGGTGAAAAAAAATTTGCCTCCTGGAACTTTCTTAGGCCCGATGTTTTGGAGGTCTCAGAAGGGACATCTAAAACCTTTCTTTCAAGAACTGAACTTAACATGGGATCAGGTCACTGGCCCCACCATGGTCTGGGCTGGTTAGAGGGGTATGTGGAGATCATCAAACAGGCCCTGAGAGGGGGGAGTTACCCCACTCTCAAGGATGGACTTCAAGTGATGGAAATACTTTTAGAAAATAAATAGGGCCGACAAAAACATGGAGAGAGCAT
>CANHIY010000199.1 GCA_947461175.1 Bacteriovoracaceae bacterium | reverse complement strand
AATAATGGCTCCTTTGGAACTTTGATCGCAACACCTGTTATCCTTCAGCCACAAGTGGGAATCTTCTGCACAGGTGTCATTAAAAAGAGGGTCATGGTTACTGAAGATGATGCCATTGCGATTCGTTCTATGATGTATGGGACCCATACTTATGATCACCGCTTAATAGACGGGGAGCTTGGTTCTAAGTTTCTTGCTTCGGTGAAACTACATCTTGAAAGTATGAATCCTGAACATTTAATTTAGAAATTAATCACCAGAACCTTTTACTATGATTCATCCTATAAAATGGAAGAGGTCATAGTAAGAGGTTCTAATAATTTTTAGATTTATTTTTCCACTGTTCAACTAAAACCTTCTCAGAACCATTCAAAGAAGGCACATAAAAACTTCCTTTTACATTTTTAGGTAAATAATCTTGTTGAACCCAATTCCCTGGATAGGAATGAGGGTATTGGTAATTTTTTTTATCAGGGGAAACATTCGAGAGGTGTCCAGGAACTTCAAGAGTAGGATTTCTTTTCACAAAATCAAGGGCCCCATCGATCCCCTTGTAAACTGAATTGGATTTCGGAGAAAGGGCCATGAAAACCACAGCGTGGGAAAGAGTGATTCTCCCTTCAGGCATACCAATTTGTTTAATGGCATAATGAGAATTCACTGCCACCTGCAAGGCCTGGGAGTTCGCTAGTCCTATGTCCTCACTGGCCAGGATGATGAGTCTTCTGGCAATAAATTCTGGGTCCTCACCGCCATCGAGCATGATTCCAAGATAGAGGAGGGCCGCATCCGGGTCTGATCCCCGGATGGATTTTATAAAGGCAGATATGACATCATGGTGTCTGTTGCCATTTTTATCATAGAGTCTTGCGTGCTCAAAAAGGATCTTAAGGCAATCTTCTTTATTTTCCAATTCACTGGATTGGAAAGTAGAGAGGATAGATAATTGATTTAAGGCAAATCTTGCATCTCCATTGGAGAGCTTTGATAGATCTTCTAAGTACTCAGATAAATCAGGACGATTTAAATCCTTAATACCAATACTTAGAATTTGAACCAGGTTTTCTGAAGTTAATTTTTGGAGTTCAACCAGGGAAACTCTTGAGATAAGGGCCCTGTTGAGAGTGGTATGAGGGTACTCTGTGGTTGCACCAAAAAAGATAAAATCTCCATTCTCAAGATAAGGAAGAAGGAGGTCCTGTTGGGACTTATTGAAGCGGTGGATTTCATCGATAAAAAGGATGACCTTTTTTTTGAACGCTCTCTGATTCTGGAGGACCTCTTCAATGAGGCGCTTAAGTTCAGGGATTCCGCCGGTCACAGCGCTAAAGGAGTGAAGTTCAAGCCCCATTTTTGAGGCAAGTACGTGGACAAGACTTGTTTTACCAGCTCCTGGTGGACCCCAAAAAATCACGTGGCGGGGATTTAAAATGAGCTTTTCAAGTGAGGCCCTGATTTTTACCTGGCCTATGAATTCATCAAGATTTTTAGGTCGTAATTTCGCCGCTAAGGGTAGTTCTTGAAGGTTTTTTTGATTGAATACATCTAATTGCATGGCTTTTTTTAACAAATAGAGCATATTTTGCATAGTGTCTTTGTTGACGATGAAGTATTCCGAGAGTAATTTGTACCATTCAAAAATCTGGTCTGTATTAGACCTGAAATGTTAAAAAGAAGGGGGTGTAATGAGCATGTCTACAATTACAATTACTATTGATGACCGATTTCCAGCTGAAAAAGCGATTAAAAAATTTAAGCGTCTTTGTGATGCTTATGGAATTGTTAAGGAATATCGAGCTCGTTCTGAGTACAAAAAGCCTTCTGTAAAAATGAAAGAAAAGCTTGAGAATGCTGACAAACGTCGCCACAAAAATGACGTTCGCGGTAAATCCCGTACCAAGTACTAATTCCTTTTCTAAAGGGCCTCTTCTAAGGGCCCTTTTTTTTTCCTTTTTTACGACACCATTTGTGCATTATTACTAATGATCATTAGTAATAATACCTCAAAAGACTATTCCATCTGTTATGCATCACAGACAAATAAGGTCCCATTCCCTGAGGCGTTTTCTTTTTCTTTGTGAGGGTCTGATTGAGTAAATTGATTGTGAAGTTAAGAGAATTAAGATTTTTGTATAAAAAATCGTGATTGGTATTTTGAGAAATTTGCCGTTGAAGAGGAGTCACAAAATTGAATAAAAAGTGACGGAAATCTTCACGGTAGGAGAAGGGAATATACTCAACCAGAGCAAGGGAGATGAAAGTATTGAGTTCATCTAAAGACTTTAAAATATAGTAAGTTTCTTTCTTTTGAGAGATCCCTGCAGTCATGAGAAAAGATGTGTTATCCAGATCACTCTTAACTGATTCAACCTGAGCATCGAAGTCACTCATAATCCTTAAGGCCGAAAGATTATTAACATGGAGAGTGTCTGACATTTTTTTTTCGGCCAGAAGTAGAAGAGAAATAGACTTAATGCTGATGAGTTTTGCCCTCAAAGAATTCACAGTTGTTTTACAGCGCTGGTTGATCAGACCTGGACAGGTGCTTCTTAGGATTTCTTTGTCAGAGTGAAGGGTTTCCACATTTTCAATGAGTGAAACCATGTTCCTGGGAAAATCAGGAAATAATGAAATCATCTGGTAAAAATCGTTCAATATGCCACTGACCACTGGGCGGACATTCAAGATGTAAGTTTCACGTCCGACACTTTTTTGTGCCATGACGTTGGAGGAAAATAGGACAAAGACAACAATCAGAATCTTATGCATTTCATTCATTATGCCTTAGTCTCCAGGAAATTCAACAATGAGAAGGGGATAACTACCCCCTCCCCATCAGACTTTTTTTGCTAGGACATCAAAAGAAGATTCGTCAATTTCATGTTCTACGGCATTGATGATTTTCTTATCAGATATATTTCCCTTTATCATCAAGGTTTCCTGTGAAATGTAGTTTTCAAATTTCAGAAAAACCCTGGCAAGCTCTGGAGTCGTGTGAATGTTAATCTCAATCCTGTCAGAAACATTAAAGTTTAGATCTTTTCTGGTTTTTTGGATTCGATTCACCATTTCTCTGGCAAGCCCCTCATCAATAAGGTCCTGATCCAGGGTGCAGACCATATCGATGGTGATTAACCGGTTTGTAAGGGCCTGGGTGCCGGGACGAGGACTTCTATAGACAAGAATTTCGCTCGCATCAAATTCAAATTGATTGATGGAAATTTTTTCTCCATCTTCTATTCTTTGTACGTCCTTGGATGAGAGTTTTTCAATAAGGGACTTGTATGCTCCCATCTCCTTACCTAGCTTTTTACCCAGAACAGGCAGGTTAGGTTTTGCCGTAAGGACAACAAAATCAGACTCATTGGTCAGGTACTCAAGGTTCTTAACGTTTAGTTCTGCCTTTATGTACTCTTCAAGCTTTTTGATTTCATTTAGAAGTAACTGATCCTGGTGAATGATCTTTAAAGTTTTTAAAGGCGTTTTAACTTTTACACCTTCATTGATCCGTTT
>CANHIY010000198.1 GCA_947461175.1 Bacteriovoracaceae bacterium | reverse complement strand
TCAAAGGCGGATGATCCTCTACCAAAATCTCAAAGAAATTTTTGCAAAAAATTCACCACCGGATCTAAAAAAAGAAAGGATCCAGAAATGTTTTGAAGAGTTTCAGTCCCAAATGCTCACCGGCAACAGAAACCTTGAGCTTATAAAAAAACTCTCTCAAACACTGACCGAAAAACAGATGACTCATTTCACTCACAGTCTAGAAGAGATCAAGGAGATTTTACTACTTTATCACAAGGCCCAATATTCAGATTGATGATGAGGAGGAGGTTTGATGAATTTTATAAATCACATTATCGTGAAATTCCGAGACCTGATTAAACCCAATGAGGAAAGCCCCCATCATCCGGAATCTTCCCGGGATGACCAACAGCATGTGATGAGTGATGACGAAAAACTAGAAGAGGCCATCGAGGAGAGCTTCCCCGCCAGTGATCCCCCAGGGCACCTTTCTAAATCCCGGGAAGATAAGAACCTTCATTAAAAAAAATTACTCTACCCACTGCAGTGTTGATTTTTACCTCCATGCCCTACTTGACGAGGCGAGTGGATATACTAGAAATTAGAAGAACTTTTCTCATTAAAGTGAGCTCCGGCCTCCCAGCTGGGAATTTCAAAGAGTCATTTATGACAACCAAAGGACCTATTTCTCAATTCATGAATCATCATTACCGCCATTTTAATGCAGCTGCCATGATGGACGCGGTTAAGGGTTATGAGGCCCACCTGGCCCAGGGGGGAAAAATCATGGTTACCCTTGCCGGGGCCATGTCCACCGCAGAATTGGGGATTTCTTTAGCGGAAATGATTCGAAACGATAAAATTCATGCTATTTCTTGCACAGGAGCAAATCTTGAGGAAGACATCTACAATCTCGTTGCTCACGAGCACTATGAACGCATCCCTGACTGGAGGGCCTTAACCAAGGAAAAGGAACAAGACCTCTATGACCGCCACTTAAATCGGGTAACGGATACCTGTATTCCTGAAGAAGCTGCCATGAGAAAAATTTGGGCCATTATGGCCCAGGAATGGTCTCAGGCCGAAGCCTCAGGCGAGAGGTGCTTTCCCCACGAATTTTTTTACCGCGCCCTTAAGAAAGGAAAATTTAAAGAGCACTATCAAATAGATCCCAAAAACTCCTGGATGCTCGCCGCCGCCGAAAAAAATCTACCCATGGTGGTCCCTGGTTGGGAGGACTCCACACTTGGTAATATGTACGCCTCTTTTTGCATGCGTGGAGAAGTCAAGAATGTACACACTGTGAAAACAGGTATTGAGTACATGATTACCCTGGCCGACTGGTACATAAAAACTGCTGAGAAAAGCTCAATTGGATTCTTCCAGATTGGTGGAGGGATCGCGGGAGATTTTCCTATTTGTGTTGTTCCGATGATCCGGCAAGATCTGGAGAAAGACGATATCAGGCTTTGGGGTTATTTTTGTCAGATCTCTGATTCAACAACCTCCTATGGTTCCTACTCGGGCGCAGTTCCCAATGAAAAAATCACCTGGGGTAAACTTTCAAAAGAAACTCCGAGTTTTATTATTGAATCCGATGCCACCATTGTGGCACCCCTTATGTTTGCTCATATTCTAGGACTTTAAAAATACTTTCTTCAAGGCCATCAAGTGGTGGTCTTGAGGACATTATTTAGTTGTTCTTATCTCTTAGAATCAAGTATTTTAAGTGTATGATGAAATACACAGAAGCCTTCATTAAAGAAATGCCAAAGTCTGACCTTCACCTTCATTTAGATGGGTCACTTCGGATCCCCACTCTTATTGAGATGGCAAAAAAAAGTCATATTAAAATGCCTTCTTATACGGAAGAGGGTCTCAGAGAATTGGTTTTCAAAAAGTCCTACCAAAATCTTGGTGAATATCTTCATGGGTTTCAATACACCTGTGCTGCCTTAAGGGATCTAGAAAACATTGAGAGAGCAAGTTATGAACTTGCCATCGATAACCAAAAAGAAAATGTCTCCTATATTGAAGTTCGTTTTGCCCCACAACTCATGATGGATACTGAAAAAGGTCTTACCATGGAAACAGTCATGGAAGCGGCCTACAAAGGGTTTGAACGGGCAAAAAAAGAGTACAATAATTCTCCGGAAGTCATCTCCGGAGAGAAACCAGAATTTAATTATGGGATCATTAGCTGTGCCATGAGAAAGTTTGGGCCCAAAGGCTACTCCCCCTACTACACAAACTTTTTCAAAATGATGGAATTTTCAAAAGAGATGGAAGTCATTAAAGAAGCTGCTCTTCAGATGGTGAAAGCCTCCGTAAAAATCCGAGATGAAAAAAATATTCCTATCGTAAGTATTGATCTGGCGGGCCAGGAAGATGGGTACCCACCGGGAAAATTTAAAGACATCTATGCTTATGCTCATAAAAATTTTATGCATAAAACTGTTCATGCCGGAGAGGCCTACGGAGCGGAGAGTATTTTCCAGGCGATTACGGAGTGCTACGCAGACAGAATTGGTCATGGTTATTATCTTTTTGATGAAAATAAAATTTCTGATACCAATGTAACAGATAGAAAAAAATACCTTTCAGAACTTATTTCTTTTGTGGCCGACAAACGAACAACTATTGAAGTGTGTCTGACAAGTAATCTTCAAACCAACCCAGAAATAAAATCCATCGAGGATCACAACTTTAAGCACATGCTCGCCAACAGAATGTCTGTCACCATTTGTACGGACAACAGGCTTGTTTCTGATACTACTGTGAGTAAAGAGTTCCAACTGGCAGTAGATAATTTCGATATCTCCCTAAAGCATCTCAAAGATGTGGTGGCCTATGGGTTCAAAAAAAGTTTTTATCATGGACAGTACATCGAAAAAAGAAATTGGGCCAAGAAGGTCATGATGCATTTTGATAAGGTTGCTAAAAAGCATGGCCTCCTCGAATAAAAACTTATATTCGACGCTGTGAGCATTCTTGACAGAAATACCGTCTTCGCCGACACTCAACCTATCAATCTTTGAAATGGAGACGTGCCCGAGTGGCCCAAGGGAGCAGTTTGCAAAACTGTAAAGCCGGCGGTTCAAATCCGCCCGTCTCCTCCATAAAATCGTAAAAAACGGACTTGAAAAACATCAACATGTTGATCTCTCAAGTCCGTTTTTTTTATTTTTAACTACTTATAAACAAGCATTTAGCAATTCTTCAAATCAAGCTGCACCCTTAAATCTTTCTCAAAATTTCCTCGTATTTCAGTTTTGTACGTCTTTTGTACGTCAGCTGTACGTCACATTTTTTGAAGGCATCGGAGTTTTGTGTTGAACCATAGGTCAAGGCCACGCATTCACGTATCCCTTAATTTTATTGGATACGCATACGTGGTCAGGGCCTAATTGTCAGAGAACTCCTTTTTTAAAAAAAGGAGTTCAGAAAATGAAACGCAGTCGCTACAAAATTCAAACGCCAGTAAGTTTGGCCTTGAAAAACATGAGAAACGCCAGAGGCCTGAGTCTTATCAAGACGGCGAGGCTTCTGAACGTGAAAGAGGCCCTC
>CANHIY010000197.1 GCA_947461175.1 Bacteriovoracaceae bacterium | reverse complement strand
GTGAAGAGAAGGTCATTTCAGGGGCCAAAAAAAAGGCAGAACTCATTTACCGCTGGGCAGAGGAGAATCCTTACCTGAGCCCCTTTGTCAAAGAAGAGGAGTTTCGCTCCGAGGCCGTGGCCACCATTGATGTTGATGATCAGTTTAAGGTGGATGATCTTTTACAAGTCTTAAGGGATCAAGAGGTCGCCTACGATATTGATGGCTACAGAAAACTCAACCGCAATCAGTTGAGGATCTCTCTGTTTCATAATGTGAGCTACGAAGATCTTTTAAAGCTGACTAAAATCATCACTCTTATGCTGGAGAGTGAGGTGTCTTCCCGGAAAAACTGATCCCATGAAACTAGGCCTCGGGGTGATTAAGTAATCTTTTAAAAAGCCGATACCTTAAATTGAGGAATATTCTAAAAGAAAGACTATGGCCGAAATAAAAGTATCTGTGATCAGTTTCCTTTTTCGTGAGGATTTAAAGTCCCTTCAGGGTGCTATTGATTCTTTGCCATTTTTTGAGAAAAAAAATTTAAAATCCTCCAATGAAGTTCTTCAGGACATTAAAGCTGACTGTGGAACACTTGTGCTGGCCTCGTTGGTGGATAAAAATGACCTGATTGAAATTGCCACCCTGGTGAAGATGTCCAAAAAAATTCCCAAGGATGCGAGCTATAAAATCATTGTGGTTAATTTTAGTAAGAACCAGGCCTTTGAAAAGGCCATAGAAAATCTTGGGATTAAAGATGTTCTAGAGCCAACTCTCAACACCAAGGCCTATAAATTTAAATTAGATTTACATTATAAAAACATTGCCTCAAAGCTTAAGCGGGACTCCACTCAAAATGTGGAGAGGACCGTAAAGAATGAAAAAGAAGTGAAGGAAGAGGCAAAAAACCAAAATGGCCGTCAGATGATCTGGGATCCGCCTCTGGAGCTTCCCGATGATACTTGGCTTCTTCGGGAAGACGGGGATGTGAAGTTTATTTTCTCCCGGTGGCTGGTAAAACTCATGGGGCCAGGCCCCTTTGCGGGCGGATGGAGTGAAGAGAAGAGTGGGCTTTGGAAATTTGAGTTTAAGGCCCAAGAGAGGGCCTCTTTTGTTTCCTCAGCGGGAGAGTGGTTTTATAAGGGTGAGCAAAGACCGGAATTTGATATGAATGAGAACCTCTGGTTTTTTACAGGGGATCAGTTTGAGCTCTTTTTTAGTGCCCAAGATCAGAATTTTGTTCGTCTTAAGTGTGTTAAAAAAGAACTTCATATCTGTAAGAATTCTCCCCATGCTAAAGGGAAAGAAAAATCCATGTATGAAAGTTTTGATAAGGAACTCACTTTTTCTAAAGAGGCCCAGAAATTTGAAAACATGGAGGGAGAGTCCTCCACGGAGACCATTGACCAAGGACCCATGAAAGGAAAAACTCAATTACCGGGAGATCATCTCACCAACTTAAGTGGAAAATTACTAAAGCGAGAGGGGGATGCAGAGGATCAGGACCAGCCTCTCCAAGGGAAAGGTGAAACCTCTCACATCTCCACTTATTGGGAGGGGAAGTTGGGGGCCAGCGAGGAAAAAGAGAACAGTGAAAAAGAAAAATCAGAAGATACGATAAATTTAAAAGATGATCATTTGGCAGGAAAACTTGATCCAAAGGACCCCTCTTCTCAGGAAGATTTTAAGATTGATCTTGAGAAGGCGAGGGAGGCAAGTCTTTTAGACCTTGAAGCAGATAATGAATTTCAAAAATATTATAAAAA
Organism: Bacteriovoracaceae bacterium; assembly: GCA_947461175.1. Lineage (GTDB taxonomy): Bacteria > Bdellovibrionota > Bacteriovoracia > Bacteriovoracales > Bacteriovoracaceae > Peredibacter. The sequence goes on along the minus strand of CANHIY010000197.1, from coordinate 1,795 downwards.
TCACAATGAGGCGAAACAATACGGCACCTATGATTTTAATAAGGCCCGTGCCGGAAAAAAAGATCCCGAGAAACAAGATGAGACCCTGCCTTTTGCCTCCCTAGAGGAAGAAGAACCAGGAAGTGAGATTTTTTCTAAATCAGATGATGTGACAGGAGAATTTAAGGTCATCTGCTACATTATTTTTGGTGGCCAGAGGATAAAGTGTAATTTGTATGATTTTTTTGATGATCTTATTATCTATCTTGCCCACAAGGCAGCTATCAGGGAGTCCAATAGGGTAGACCTGGATATGATGTTTAGTTTTAAAGACGATAAGGCAAGTCTTAAGATGATGGGAGATGTGGTCTCCATCGAAAATGATGGTGAGGGGAGTCTCTTTGTGAGCGTGAAGATATCACCTCAGGACGTGACTGAATTTGAGGCCTTCATGAAGCATTACCATAGAAAGCAGGGGCAGGTCACAAAGTTTATTCATAAATCGAAGGGAGTCGCTTAAATAGAGTATGTATGATTGATATACAGCTTCTTCAGAAATTTATCGGTTTAAGAGAAGTCCTGGTGGTGGACAGGAATTCTATGTCCCGTGGTCGTCTGGTTAAAATTCTTCCTGAATTTGGAGTGAATCCTAAAAAGATCCTGGCCTGTGCCACCATCTCTGAGGCCCTGGAGTTTGTGAAGAAAAAAAATATTGGTCTCGTTTTTTCTGAGTACATGGTGGGTGGGGGAAGTGGTTTTGAGCTCATAGAAAATATCAGGCGCATTCACTCTGACGCCAAAAACGTGGGTTTTTTTCTCCTCACTTCAACTCTTTCCCAGTCCACCATAGGGCTAGCGGCGGAGAGTGAAGTGGATGCCTTTATTATAAAACCCTACAACCTAAAAAGCATTCAGGAAAATCTCTTCATGGCCCTCTCCATGAGGGTCACACCCTCTGATTATTTGTTAAAAGTGCATGAGGCAAAGGATCTTATGTCTCAGGAGCTTATTGATGAGGCCACAACGGTGCTCAAAGATGCCCTCATCCTTCACCCCAAACCCTCCCTGGCCCTGTGTCTTATGGGAGAGATTGAGTATCAAAAAAAAGAAGTCAAAGAAGCACTAGCTTCATTCACCAAGGCCTTGGATTATAATGAAGTTCATTTCCGCTCCCTCATGGGTTTGTATCAGCTCAATATGAGGGAGAAAAAATTTGATGAGGCCTATACCACGGTGAAAAAAATTTTAAAGTTCTATCCTGGAAATACCCAGCGCCTCTCCCAGTTTATCCACCTGGCGATCCGGACGGGGAATTTTAGTGACATGGAAGACTTTTATGAAATGTTCACCCTTATGGAAGGGCCAAAGGATACTCTAAAAAAATACATCGGGGCCGGCCTCTATATTGCTGGGAAGAATAGCCTCATGAAAAAAGATAAAGAATTGGCCCTTCGATACTTTACCCACATCCAGGAGTCCTTTCCTGAAGACAAAATCTTAAAGGCCATAGGGAATCTTCTTTTAAATGAGGGGCTGATTGATGAATCAAAAATTTTTCTCGAAGAGAAGCTAGCTTCTTAAAAAGCTTTTGGGTATTTTTTTCCCTAGTCTCATGGAAAGTCTTTCTAAGTACTTGAAAAGATGTCTTCCCATCCTCCCCCCTTGGACTCAATAAATTTCCATACCCTAAACTTCAAAACCATCAAATAATTAAAAATAACATGAATTTACACCGATAAGGTCTCTTAGAGCACATGAAAAAATGTTGAACAAACTAAGAGGTTTTTTTAGAAACGAACTGGGTCTCTCCATGGTC
>CANHIY010000196.1 GCA_947461175.1 Bacteriovoracaceae bacterium | reverse complement strand
GATTCTTAATCCCGCTGGAAAAGCTGAGACTCAGGCCACTGGAGGAGCTGGAGGCGGAGGTGGTGGAGGTGGTGGCGGTGGTATGGGCGGAGGTGGAGGAGCTTCCTTAGGAAATGATCTTGAAGGACCCTCACCGGATGCAAATAAAACTTCTGAAATTAAAGCTGGAAAAGTTTCTGGTATGTATGGACAGGGGAAGGGTGGCGAGGGATTTAAGGGAGTAGGAAAATCGAATTCTAAAGATGAGGCCAATCCCTTTTCGAGCCTTTTTGAGCAAAAAGACCAAGAGGGTGGTGGTGGCATTGAAGAAGACCGCTCCATTGCTTCAGAGGACATTGATTTAAAGTCACTTGATCTTTTTCAAAAAATATCCAAACGCTACAATCAGGTTCATCTTGATAAAAGGATTGAGGCGAAAAACCTCGATGACTAATGAAAGACACTCCCATCTTTGAATACCAAGTTCTCATTCAGGAAGTTCATCTTGATAGTTTCGGCCACGTAAACAATGCTGCCTACGTCATGCTCTACGAGGAGGCGAGGTGGGACTTTATCACAAAGCATGGATTTGGTCTTGATTACATCCAAAAACATCAGGTAGGACCTGTTATTCTGGATTTAAACGTGCGCTTTAAGCGGGAACTTAAAAACCGGGAATGGATTAAAATTACATCGAAGGTTATTGAGGTCGTTAGTCCCAAGATCCTTGTTCTTGAACAGCAGATGATCAACGAGGAATCAAAAATCGCTTCTGAAGCAAAATTTACCATTGGGTTTTTTGATCTAAGAGAGAGAAAACTTATTCCCGCATCTAAGGAATGGCTTTTAGCGGTTGGAGTGAAATAAGGGGGACAAAGCGTCCCCCTCGTAAAAAAATCTAAATGGTACCAGGATCACAACGACCATCTCGATCATTATCTACACAGGTATTTCCTTGGTTGTAGTTATCACAAATGCGGTCTCTATTCTGATCCTCACAAGTGTTGTCACTGGGTGATCCTCTGTCGGGATCATAGTAGACATCATCATAGGTTGGAGAGGATTGATCATAACGCTCATCCCGGAAAGTCTCAGAGCAAAAATAACGGTACTCATTCATTTGAGAATTGAGGCGGTCTCTTTCAACTGAACAGGCATCAAAACCACTGTTACATGTTTGATTCCAAAAAGATTGAATCACACGGTGATCATACTCATCAACGAGTTGGTAATTACATCGGTCCATGGTGGAGTAACGGTGCCGGTAGCCGTTATAGACGTAGTAGGGATAGTTATCAAAAGTGTAGTGGCCGTTCCCGTAACCATTGGCGGGATAAAAAATCCAGTGAGCGTAGAGGTAGTTTGGGTAGGAGCGACGGATGTAGGAGTACCAATCATAGGAGTAAGCATAGCGAGTAGAGTGAGGATACGAGTAAGTGTAGGGAGAGTGGTAGTAGTGGCGATAAGGGATTGTAGAATACCCATAAGGCCTGTGATAATGGCGAGTCCCGTAATAGACTTGTACCGGACGAGGTCTTGGGTTAATGACAACCGGGCCTCTTTCATGGCGAGGAACAGGTCTTGGGTTAATGACAACCGGACCTCTTTCATGACGAGGAACGGGTCTTGGGTTAATGACAACCGGGCCTCTTTCATGGCGAGGAACGGGTCTTGGGTTAATGACAACCGGGCCTCTTTCATGGCGAGGAACAGGTCTTGGGTTAATGACAACCGGGCCTCTTTCATGGCGAGGAACGGGTCTTGGGTTAATCACAACCGGCCCTCTTTCATGGCGAGGAACAGGTCTAGGGTTTACAATAACCGGCCCTCTTTCATGCCTTGGTAAAGGCCCATTTCCGCCAGGTCTTGGTCTTATTTGTGCTTCGGCATCTTTCATCGAAATCATCGACGAAAGAAGGAGAGAAAAGAGCAGGAATTTTTTCATGATGCGTCTCCATTCATGTTGATATAATGATTTGTTTTAACTTTTTATGAACACATCTTGAATGAGAATTTGCTTACAGTTCTATGGCAGATTGGCACCATCTAAATCACGAATTATAGATGAATAAAAAAGAAAATTATAAATTTTCTCATTTTTAAAAGTAAGAATTTAAAACGCCATCCCTAAGAATAGGGCCAAAGTGACTCCAAAAATACTGGATGTAACCCTGGCCCCATGATTCTATTCATTTGATTCGAATAGTCTTTTCATTCCGGATTTTTGGTACCTATGACTTAACACTTCAAAAAGACTAGATGTTGAATTTGTATTTACATCATTATCTCCATAATCCATTTCATTTTTCATCACCTCGGCCACCTCTGCCTCTTGACTGGCACTCGTATCAAGACCAAAGTCTAGTTTTTCTTGGGATCCACCACTTCCTAATCCCATATCTCCAGCTTCACTTCCCCCACCAGATGGTAAGGCCACAGATCCACTCCCTGAGTGCCCCTGATCTCCATTTGAATCCCCAGATGAGGCCTTATCAATTTCACTTTGAAGCATTTTACTCGCATCAAGTGGATTTGATGGAAGATTTGATCCCGTAGAGGTATCTAAAGGTGAAGGCAAACCAGAAGCTACCTTGATTGATTCCTTTTCAAATTGTGTAGCTAGTTTCTTTTTTTCATTTTTTTGAGCCGGAGTTAGAACCTTTTCTTCAAGCTTTTCTGTCGCTGTTTGAATTCTCGCCGCTCGAGTAGAAATTCCATCTGCATCCACAGATCCAGAACCCATCATCCCATGGGTGAGCTTCTGCAGAGGCTCAAGCCCAGATTTTATCATTGAAATTGACCCCGCATCGAGCCCATTCAATGAACCCTTAAGGGCCTTCATACAGCTATTTGTTTGTCGACATTTACAGCTTTCATCAAATTGAGAATTACTGCTGATACAGCCCTTAAAATTTCCTTCATCAATTCCAAAATAGTTAGATGCCTTGACTCTCGTATCCACAGTTAGTTTTTGACAAACTTTTGTAGATGATCGAGAGCCATTCCTAGAATGATCGGGATTATAGCAATAACAATTTGGCTTACCTGGATCATTCCGATCTTGGGACGTGCATGGATTGATAGAAGCATTTGTCGCATCAAATTGCTGTTTCATATCACGAAGGAGTTTTGCCCTATTCGTAGAAACCTCAATTTGTTTTTTCGCATGTTCGACCATGACCCATGACCATCCTGCTAGAACTCCAGAAATTATGCTTCTTCCTAGAGGCGTGTAAAGTTTTAGTCCGATATTATTCCATGGTAATGATTTATCTCCTGCAAAACTTTCTTGAATTAAATTAATTTTTTGAAATGACATAAAAACAATATTCGAAAAATTTTTAAAATGGTTAGTAATCTTTTTAAAAATAGTATTATCACTACGTTCTTTTTCAAAGTTGAACTGGTTTATTTTAGGAGAAGAATTAAGAGGCGATTTTTGATCATTGTTAGGTTTAGGAGATAATTGAATCTTATCGTCTCTTGAAGTTGCCCCATTCTTAGGTTGATCAATTAGACCAGTTCCATTCTTAGGTTGATCAATGAGACCAGTTCCATTCTTAGGTT
>CANHIY010000195.1 GCA_947461175.1 Bacteriovoracaceae bacterium | reverse complement strand
TGGGTAAACTGCCCTTCCTGCTTCTGAGTACTCTTCTAAAGGATCTATGTGAACCTGTAGCCCCTTGATCCACTCTGCTCCGTAGTAATTGAGCCCAAAAAAATCCATGTGGCCCTTTATCTTTTTCGGGAACCTCCAGTTCATCATGGAACCGGTAAATTTTGATTTAAGGCGGTTCCAGGTGGTTTTACCACTGTGGTATCCCATGTGATGGGCAATGCCCATTTGAATGGAGGGATAGTGTTTGTGGGCCCATAGGTAAATCCTGTTGTGGGCCACACTCATGCGGTCCATGGCCTTAAGAGTGTCCCCTTTAAGAGGTCCAAGCTCCATGAGTGAAGTATAGGAGCGTTTTTCTCCCGGGGGCCAGACACCTGCGGTGTAGGCGAGGGTTGCAAAAATGTTACTCTCGTTAAAAGTGATCCAGTATCGTACATCAGAGTGAAACTCCTGGATGATTCTTTGAGCGAATGTTTCAAAATGAGTGATCATATCATCCCGAAGCCAGCCTCCTTCACTTTGGGCCCACTTGGGAATTGAGTGGTGCATGAGAGTCAGCATCACATCCATGTTTCTTAATTTTACCATGTTGATGATTTCATGGTATCGGCGCAAGGCCAGTTCATCAAATTCATGGGGAGAGGGCATGATCCTTCCCCAATCAAGACCTAAGCGAAAAACCTCAACACCCGTATCTTTCACAAGATCAAGATCCACCTCGGGTCTTGTCCAAAATCTTAACCGCTCATGGGCAAGTGGCGTATCTTTAAACCCAGGAATTTTCCCCTCCTCGGCAAAATCCATCCATATGTCAGAGAGCTTATCCTCCGCATGGCCCGGGGCCGAGGCCAGTCCGAAAAAGAAAGGATTAGGGAACTCAGCGGAATAGGAAAATTGAACAAATAGAAGCATCATTAAAAAGAATTTCATTAGGATTATATAAGGCCCATTTTCATGGAAATCAACGTTTCTTTCTATATTTAAAAAGGACAAGTCAGTTCAGGCATACTGGGCCTTAAGTCATCATACCCAGTAATGAGTGGTGAGCTTCTATAACGCCTAAGAATTTCTAAGGGATAATCTTGTGACGGTGAAGTTTTTGGCAGGATTTTAAACTCAATCCCAAGTTTTAAATAGGCCTTAGATGAGAGAGGCAAGCACTTTGTTTGATTGCAAACCTTATCATAGTACGGAGGCCAGGAGCGGTAGTTAAAATAGTTTGAAAAATTTTGAACAAATCTTTGATAACTTTTACTAAGTGACTCAGAAAAATTGATCTCAGGCACAGAAACAAAGTCAGGGACTCTGGTTAGACCCCTGAGGTTATTGAACATGGGTAAGTCAGGGATGCTGTTTGACAGTGAGGCTTCAGGAAGGGAGGGGAGGCCTTCAATTTTAGATAAGTAATCAGATCTAAATTCCTCGTAGTCAAATTTGGGATCAGTAAAACTTACTTCAAGTCGGAAGGTTTTATCATGATCAATAAATAGCCCTTCTAATTCATGCCCACCACCAGATATTTCCCCCTGAAATTTAGGTCGAGAAATACTTCCATTAAACCAGCTTGAAATTAAATTTAGTTTCTGGTTGTTTTGAACTTCAAACAGCCGAAACTCTCCAAAAAAAGGTTGAGCATAATCACAAATACTTTGGCAAAAACTTCCTTTACACTTTTTGGAACATTGGTGATCAATCCAGAAAAAAGGTTTTAAGAAAGTGTTGTTATCAGATAGCTGAGTGATTTCAGGACTGCCCAAATGGATGTCTGGAATTTCTAACAGAGAGGGGAATTGGGGGGTCTTGCCTCCCATATCATCAGAAAGAGGAATGAGGGAGCTCTCAGGAGAAAAACTCATTCTTAGGGGAATGCTTTCAACAGAATTAAGGTCAATACTAGTACCTGAGCTGTCACCAGAAATATAAAAATTAAGAACGGCCTCAAGATCATAGGCCATTTCACCGATTTTTCTTAGGTCTTCGTAGTTACGACAATCATCGTTTAATAAAATTTTAAGCTCTAAATTTGTATTGGCAAAAGGTTTTACAAAACAGACCCCCCCCGAGAGGTGAACAGTTTTTTTATTAATAATATCTATCCGACACAATTTCTGATCAGGTGGGAGGTTAATGGTGTCCGAAACCCTTTCATGGAGTTCAATTTTAAAACAAGATTTGATGGTCTTCCATCTGCGCTGAAGTTCATTTTTTCTGTCAAAAAATGTTCTCTCATTTAAAAACTGTGAGTTTTTTATAAAACAATTCGAGTCGCGGTAATCGTTTGTGAAATCAAACACACCAATTCGGTCGGAGAATTCTCGATTCTCAGGCCCGAAAGCTATCATGAGAAATTTTTTGGAAGAAGAAACTTTTTCACAATTATTGATTTCCACACTTCTACTTTGTCTTCTCGTCCCCGTAGGGTCGTAGAATAAAAAATCCCCGGTCTGAGTTGAGATGCTTAAGGAGAACATATCTGGAGAATTAACTGCACAGGCAAATAATAACTGTTTTAATAAGAGTGTGAGAAATAAAAGTATTTTGATCATCAAAAACAGGGGAGAGTTTTCTCTCCCCATCCTTAAGATTAGAGTTCTTTCTTTGAAACAATGTCAGAAAACGTAGAAATTCTTGCCTGTTGATTCTGCCACTTTCTAATTTGTGACAATGGATTAGAAGTGTTGTTCCTCATGTTCTCACTAAAGTAATATCTAACTTTACAAAATCGAGGGGCCTGGTTGCTTGAGTTATTAATCCACTCATTCACAAGAACCAGGTTGGCACCAGCTTTGAAAGATGCATCTTTGGTGGTAAAGTTTTTGTCTCCACCACTCACCCCTTTAATTTGATGAGCGAGAGCATCATCTGTAGCGGCGTCGGAATAGGTTCCAGTACCCTGCAGGTCACATGTTCCCTCAACCCGTACTTTTAAATCTGAGACTTCTGAATACTTTAAACCATTGGTGGAAATGAGATCAGTGATGGTGGACTGAAGATTCATTCGGAACTTATTTGAAGCATTATTTCTTCTGTAATCAATTTGAGGACCTCTGTAACACACATCCAAGTAAAACTCAGTTCCATAGCGCTCGGACCCAAGGTTAAATGTAAGGGCAGAGATCTGCTTATTCCATTCATTTTTGTCAGTGAAAATTCTTGAGAAATCAGTATCTGATGCAATCACCGTTGCGGCCGTGGTTTGTGGAAGAGGGGAGCCACTATCCACCCAGTCAGCATGGGCGACGGTTAAGAAGTCTTGAGTATAATCAATGTCATCAGGATCATTTCCGCCGGTACAGCGGCAGTCACAAACTTCTCCATCCTGACAGAGGGTTGGGTCACAGGTCTTTTGTGTTTCCCGGTCGTAGCAGATTTCATTTGAGTGGGAAACATGCTTTATCCCTGCATCACAGGGATAGATGGAGGGACCAGAACTGTTCACGTTAAAAGTAAAATCAAGTTCAACTGCAAAGACTGACTGGGACAGAAGAGCAAGAAGCAGTAAAAAGTTTCTCATAGTTTCTCCTTTCATGGTTATTGGCCAGCAACAC
>CANHIY010000194.1 GCA_947461175.1 Bacteriovoracaceae bacterium | reverse complement strand
AAGATAAAGGGCCACATGGATTTTTTTGGGCTCAATTACTACGGAGCAGAGTGGATCAAGGGGCTACAGGTTCACATAGATCCTTTAGAAGAGTACTCAGAAGCAGGAAGGGCAGTTTACCCAAAAGGACTTTATCTCATTCTTAAAGAGGTTCATAAAAAATACCCAGAACTTCCCGTCATCATCACAGAAAATGGTATCGCTGATGCCACTGACCTCCTACGCCCCTCTTATCTCATTGAGCATCTCATGGCCGTCAAAGAGGCCATGAATGAGGGAGTCCCGGTCATAGGCTATATTTTTTGGACCATCACCGATAACCTTGAGTGGGCCGATGGGTATTGCCCTAAATTTGGCCTCGTGGCCGTGGAGCGAGAAAATGATCTGAAAAGGGTCCTAAGAGAGAGCTATTATCTTTTTAAAGATATTGTTACCAAGAAAACCATCACTGAAGAATTAAGAAACAAGGCCTGGAATAAAGTCCTCTCCCACCAAGGAAGTGAGAGACCATTTTGCCGAGGTGAAGACGGCATCACGGCCCTGGCCCGTCCTGTGCCTCGAAAAATTGTGAAAAAAGACTGGAGGTTTAAGGCAATGAGTATGAGCAAAAGATCTCACATAAAAAAGAGCACTCAAGAAGATTAAACCTAATCAATTCTTATTCTTGAGTGCCAATTAAATTACTGTTGTTCGAAAGAGAAAAGTGGCGGTAGCATGTTGCATTGAGTGTTGTTTTCACAATGACAAGCGTTAGGAGAAGTTGAACAATCTCCACCTCCACCTGCACTCCAGCCATCATCTCCGTCACAGACCTTATCATCCGTATTAACAACGAATTTACCTACGGCAGTTCCTGCAACTACTAAAGGTGAGGCAAGATTAAATCCAGTGTTATTATCGCAACCAACTGTATTACAGCCGGGGGGATTAAAGGCATCAGACTGAGTGGTTGCAGATGAAGCAGTTGAAAGATACATGGCAACTCTATCATCTCCTGATGTACAAGTCACAGTTGATCCATCAATTAATGTAGATGTAATAGTACTTTCACCCTCGTCACTGCAGTTACCGTTACCATTGTAATCGCAACGACAAACATCATTTGTTACTTCAGACGATACTGAACAGAAAGAAGCTCCATTAGCACTCGGAGTAACTTTGATATTGTCTGAGAATTCAATGATCACACAAGGGTATGTCCCATCTGCCAAGTTACCATTTCCTAAATTTGGGGCCCCTTTGAAGTCAACATAGGAGGGACTAGAGGTTTCAAATACAGTAACTGGGCTACTACAATTTGGAGAAGTGGAAACTGCCATTTTATAAACTTTCAAGCGAAGAGCATTGGCATCCATGGGAGCAGAGAAAGAGGGTAAAGAGATGAGTAGTGTTAGAATGGAAAGAAACTTTTTCATCTTATCCCTCACCTTGTAAGGTAAAATTACCATTCGATGATGATGAAGAATCATCACTTCCACAGGAAACGAGAGTAAGGCTTAACAGTAATAACAAAGCAAACAATTTCATAATTCCTCCATGAAAAAAAATTTATGCTATGAAGGAATTATTTTCGAAAAATGCATGGAAATAAACTCAAAAAAAAATGATCAAAATCTGGAAAAAATTGCCTTAAGATTAAAAAAATTTAAGAAAAAATGGATTAAAACATATCTTTATAAACAATTATTGAATTTTATGGACCCTGGAGCTGTGAAATAAACTTATTGTACTCATCCTTTGAGCATCTTCTTCCTTCGCAGCCAAAAGTTACTGCATATTTGAGAGTGTTCACTTTTACCTGATCATTTTTATGAGTAATCTCCACGTTGTAATGAGCTCCCTGGGACTCATCCCAATCGAGCCTGATTCTTAAAATACTACCAGAAGATGGATCACTGACTTGAACTCCCACTTTTTTTCCAAAGGAGTCAGAAATGGGAAGCCTTGATTTATAAGAGGAGCTTGTAGTCCAGTCAAACCCAAACTCCTTAAATACACCATTATTGTAGGCAACGCTTCGGGCCTGGTTAATATCAGAAACATTGAGCCCGAGCTCCTTGTCATTTTCTCTTGAATAGTCGGTGAGCTTTTTAATAAATTGTGTTTTATTCAGTTTTAAAAAATCTAGAATATCTTTTTTCTTATCACAATTCAGTGCCCAGACCTTGGGATGAAACATGATAAAAATCATCACAAAACTTAAAAGCTCTAATCGAGTGCACATAAAATGAGATCCTTTGCAAAACGAGGATCAAAGTCTTCAGAACTAAGCCCTTCGAAAAGCCTCATGTCCCCATCATTATCCTCTTTAAAAATTTTTTTCATGAGTTTTCCCATTTTATCTTCTGGGAAATCCAAAAAAGGAGAGAGCTTACTAAATAGGTTTTCAATCCTTAAAAACTTTTTGGAAAGAAGAGCTAGCCTTGGAAGAATAGTACTTAAGGCCGCACCTCCGGTATAAAATGCAATAAAACCATCTGTTCCAAAAGATCCAATAAGCTGACAGGCAAAATGAATTTTCATGGAAAGAGTCATATTTTGAACGGCACCGGACATCTTATTCCACTCCTCACCCATGTGAGTTCCCAATTTTTCCATCGTAGACTTGGGAGCAGAAATGAGGCCACTAAGAAAATCTTTCGTATGACTTAAGAATTCGCGAATTTTACCTGAAGTTTTTTCAAAGTAATCTGAGGGATTATTCCAAAATTTTTTAAATTCATCAGACAATCCCACGGCCACTCCCCCCGTGGACTCCCACACCCCACCACCAAGCCCTGTTAAACAGTTTGACAAAAGATCCCAGGAGTTTGCCGACGTGATCTCATCTAATTCACCAAGAAAAGATCCTGTCATAACCCCACTGGGCACAGAGCAGTTTTCTCCGTAGGCAGGAGAAATAAAATGAAAAGAAAAGGGTCTCTGGGAAGTCACCACTTGAGTGAACTTTTTTACTAAACTCTTTACCAGTGAGTTATTGAATCCACGAAAGAAAAGGGCAAATTTTTCCTCTCCATCACTTAAGTGAACCAGTAAACCACTAGGAAGAGAAATGAGGGTGTTTAAAGGAAAGACTCCACTTATTCCGTACTTTACAAGAACAAATTGATCAACTGATTTAAAGTAAACTTGATTTATCCCTACTAAAGGAATCCCTTTTCTTGTGGCAAGGGATTTAAATCCACTCTCAAGAAAAAGCTCTCTGTGTTTTGAGTAGAGATCTTCAGAGGAGTTCTTCATCTCAAGGGAGTCGTACTGAAGTTCACTGGAGGCCTTAAGAGAAGCACAAAACCACAGCAAAATAAGAAAAAGTATTTTCATCCCTAAGATTTTACGTTCAGTCTCAGATAACGCTAAACAGGTAAATTCTACCCTTCGGGAAGGAAAAAACTATGGGTTTTATTCCTCACTACCGCCGCGGCGGCGGTGGTTTTTTTAAGGAACCACAAACCCTTGGCAAAAAATCTCTCTTTTGTGAAAGTGGTGGCAGAGAAGCTTAGTGAGACCATACTTAGGGCAATGGAGCGAGAAGTTTACTATAAAGATGAATGTTTAGCAGCTTGTCCTGAATTTTTATCTTGGATATGAGGAGATTTACTATTTTGTT
>CANHIY010000193.1 GCA_947461175.1 Bacteriovoracaceae bacterium | reverse complement strand
TGGATCGATGATTAGTGCTTACAATTCACTGGAGGACAGTTGTCTGTCACTTTTCCCATTCCATATAAGCATCTTAGACTCTTTTTATCGTTTTCACTAAGGCCTAATTTAATTAAATCTGGATTTTCGAGACAGTTAGGAGGAGCAATTAAAGAGTCAGAATAATTTTTTAATTCCACGCCCAGCTTTTCAATTAAATCCAAGTATTCATAATTCATTATAGACGTTTGATCGAATCCACAAACATCCACTGCCGTTTTACCCTTTTTTTCAATTATTGCCTCAGGGTCTTGCTTCTTCACGTCTGGATAGGCATGAGAATGTCTTAGACCTGATAAATGCCCAATTTCATGTAAAAGGAAGTTTGAGAATACAAGATTAAAAACTTCTGGAGTAACTACTTTCCGATATTTTTCATAATTGGCATCACGAACTTGTGCTCCTCCATAATCTGTACCGAAACGACGATTAATATGGTCATCAATAGCACCTTCAATAAGAGAATCAGATGCTTCCACGATAGTAAAACTTGGAGACTTCTGTTTATTGTTCGTCTTAAATTTAGGATTTTTTCTATCTTTAAAACCTGTTTTGGTACCTATACTTGAAATGCCACCGTAATCTTTCTCAGAAGTAAAAAACAATATGCTGTCACATTCACTTGGATCAGTGGGTTCTATAAATTCAAAGGAAATACCGGTTTTATCAAAGGTAAATTCAGAAGAAATTTTATTTTTACTAAAGGTCCACAGACCATCTTTTTCAGAAAATATGTTGTTAGATGTCACATAATCTAGATCTCCAACCTCTTTTAAAAACTTTCTTCTCCCTTTAACCGATCTATGCTCGTGAGCTATTGATTCAGAATATCTTTTCATCAATTCATTATTGCCCTTGCAAATTTTGACAGGAAGTTTTTGCCACTTGGCACATGGTTCTACCAATCCGGCCTGGATTTCAAATGAAGTGCAAATGAAGATAAATAAGACTAAGGTTGTTGATTTCACAGAAAATATATCGGCAGATATCGGAGGGATCTTAAGTAGCCTTGCTAAGTAAATAAATAGGCAGCCGATTGCCCTTCCCACGTTCTTTTCCTCATGAGGTTTGCGTAAAATTCTCAAAAAATCATAATAAAGATGAGTTCCGAAAAGAAATGGTGACCTGTAAAACTCACGACCTGATCTGACAGTTTCTTTTTCAAAAAGTAAGTTGCTACTCTCTATTGTTCGCTGAAACTTGGTCATAAATTTCATTCAAAATCTTCACAATACGTATTTCAGCTCAGGTAAGACATGCTTTAAATTGCATGTAAAAGTTTTCTAATCACACAAATTGAGAATTTTTTTATCTTCAAGAAATTTTATTCCCATTTCAAGGGGATCTTCTTTACAAATGAGCTTATTTATTTGAGGTTTTCCTAAGACCTCCTCAAGAATCTTCAAATCATCACCTTTTAGTAATTCGACGTAAAATTTCCAGACGTTTACTCCTTCATCTTCTTTCAAAAGATTGCAGTAGTTGAGGCGTTTCAACGTTTCAATAGAAGGACTTAATAATTTTTTTAAATAATTTTTATTATAATCTGTATAAAACTCCTTCCAAATTTCGGGGTGATTTTCTTTTAATAATTTTAGATAAAGATTGAGGTTGTAGATGAAATACATGACACCATACGTTTGATCCAGTTTAGCATGCATATTATCCACCCAAATCTTACCACCTTTACCATCTGACACTAAGATACGTTTTGGAACTTTAGGTAAAACACTGGATTGGATAATAGCGCCATGAGTGTAGCCATTTAACTCTGTGGCAATCCCTTGGATGACATCTGCGGCCATCGAGTCCTCTGCACCAATATAACCTGAATGAAGTCCCATAAAGGGAGAATCTTCTTCGAGTAAATCAGGTCTCTCTTTTTTTAAATAGGGTCTTATCAAATCTTTAACCTTTGGGAGATTTTTATAAGACTGAAAGTTACCAATATGCTCATTATTGACCGTATAGAGGTTAAAATTTTCAGTTTGGTCAGACTCCGACGTTTTTTTTGGTGATTTGTTATAATTTACTTTTAAATCTTCAAAATGGGCCGCTTCATGAATAAACACATAGGCATCTGTAGTATAAAGTGAATCACCATAGTCTGTTTTTTTACAACCAAGTTTAAAAAGTTTTTGTATTTTAGGGTGATTTTTAAAAAGATAAAGCTGACTAGGAGTTGTCAGTACACTTTGTATTTTTTTTAAACACTTATTATTTTGGGCAAAAGCTGAGGTACAACTTATTAAACTGAGGAAAAAAATAATTTTTTTCATGATTGCTACCATCTAAATTTTAGATTTGGATCCTATGTTCTTTTTTTTAAGATGAAGATCCGATTTTTAACTCTATAAATTTCAAGAATACTTTAAGTTATTAAAGATCTCTATTGTCTAAGTTTAGAAGAAAAAATATTTTGTCACAAACTACCAGGAATCTCTGAAAAAAATGCCTATTGGACAAATAACAAGACTTGAAACAAGAGTTGATTTTTCTTAAAAAATGTAATGGTCTTCCACCAAGAGTTGCAGAAGCCTCACTTTTATATTGAATGTTTTCTTAGCTGAGTCTTAAGGCTTTTTTTTATTTGAAAAAATTCATGCCCCCAGAGGAAAAACAAGGTTGGCCCAAAAAAAGGCCATCTCTTATGTTTGTTAGTAAAAACTTTGAACCGATTTGATTGAAATTCACCAGATCTTTTCATTTAAGAAAACTTGGTAGTAACAGTTGGGAAAGAGAGGAAAGCCTCGTCAATAAATTAAATTTAAACCTCATATTATCCGACAAGAGAGGTATTGCTTTTACAAAGGATGGGTCAATGTCTTTTCGGCCAAAAAATGATTTACCTTCTGAGTCTAGTTTTAAATTTCATTATTCAGGCAAGGGTTCAGAATTAGCTTTTATCATGTTTAAAAACTTATTCTTTTCTATTTTCACTCTTGGGATCTACGTCCCTTGGGGTAGAACTAATGTCAGACGCTATCTTTGGGGCCACACTCACTTTCTTGATGACCGGGCCGGCTACACCGGCACGGGAAAAGAATTATTCATGGGAATATTGAAGGCCTTTGCCATTTACTTAGTTTTATCCATTACATTAAGGTTACTTTCTAAATTTTTACCTCTTTTTATCGAAATTGGGTCAATTCCAGTTTACATAGTTTTAATGGGATTAGTTGTCTATGGGGCCCTTCACTACCGCATAAGCCGCACAACCTGGAGAGGAGTGCATTTGGGACTAGATAAAAATCAAGAATTAACTAAAAAGTTTGTTGGCCTATGGTCAATATATTTTGCCCTCTCTCTCATCACTTTAGGTCTGGGGTTTCCCTTGATGATTCATAAAGTCCGCTCTTTTCTTATGAATAACATGAAGATAGGTGAGAGTTATTTTAAATACACAGGGACTGCTCAAGGGCTTTACAAGATTTACGGCAAAGCACTCATTTTTATCCCCCTGACTTTGGGGCTGTATTTCTACTGGTTTAGGGTGGAAGGGATGCGCTACCGTCTCGAACATACTCAATTTCAAAACGCCCACTTGAAAACAAATCTTAAGGGTGGGGAGTTGTTT
>CANHIY010000192.1 GCA_947461175.1 Bacteriovoracaceae bacterium | reverse complement strand
AAGGCAATCCTTATTTCTTATGGAGCATTTAAATTTAAAGTTTATGTGCTGGGGAGTCCTCTTCGTGACGGTCTCTCTTTTAAGATGAGACACTCCTTTGGAGTGAATCCTCTTTCGTCCAGATCCAGGACGTCTTCCGCCACGAGTGCCTTTGAATAAATTGAATTGAAGCTCTTTTTTCATGAGGAGGATTTATCATTTTTTTGATTGAAAGTCATGTATTAAACGAGCAAACCTAAATGATTAAGGCGTATATATACCCATCGCACTTTTATGCGTGGATTCAAATATCAAATGCAACTTAAAGATCAGCAGAGGACTATTTATCTATATTATGAACCTCGACGAGACTTAAAAAAAAATTCATCCAAGATTATTGTTTTGTAAAATAGACTTTTTGGGTAAATTTAAACCCTGAAATAGAGTGGATATAATTTATATCAATTTTTTTTAAATTCATCCGATAGGGTACCCAACAACTATGGTAAGTAAAAATAAAACAGAGCTCCTGACTGAGCACCTGATAAAAATTATCTCTGAGACAAACGGCATATCCTTGGCCGACACCCTTGAACTTGCCGTCATGGGGGACTCCAAGAGTGACCACCCCCTGATAAAAAAATCCATCCAGGAATTTCGCCGCCTTATTAATGACTTTCAGTCCGATGAAGTTGATATCAAAACTCTTCTTAATCATCCTGTGTCTCAGGCGTTGTTTGGCTTTTTTAAACGCTTCCCAAGACCCTATATTGAAGAGCACATCCACCTCACAGGGTCACTCAGTGCTGAATTTATTCATCCTCACCTCATGAAGCTTCTTGAGGGCCCAAACCGTGGGATCTATGTGGCCATCATCAACAAGGTCTATGGACCTGGTTGTGGAGAAAATATCAAAACCATCTCAGATGTGGACCAGCTCATCCGCTTAAAGGAAGATGAATTTTTTGACCGGTACTTAAAAATTCTTCTTCTTCCAAAACTTATCCTCACCTCAAAAGAGATGCATGCGGCAGCCGCCTATCATATGGCGAGAGAACTCTACCATAAATACAATGTGGGTATGATTAGGCTTAAGTTCACCCTCTCCCGTGCCACTCAAAGTTCCGACGAACAAATCCCTGGGCTTGAAAACCTAACCGAAGAGGACGTGGTGCTAGGTCTTTATGATGGTTTCATGGCCTTTAAAAAGAAAGTTCCGGAATTTGATTTTGTCCTCTCCCCTTGTTTTAGAAAAGAAGAGGACTTTTTTGATGCCACGAAATTTAAAACGAAAAAAGAGCATTTTCTCCATCAAGTGGATGCCATCCTGGAGCTTTTAGAAAAATACCCTTTTCTTAACCCTTACCTATGTGAAGTGGATACGGTGGGGTCAGAGAAAGACCTCTTCAGGAAAGGGCATTTTGCTCAGATGCAACAGGGATTTAGAAAACTTCACTTTAAGGGCTTCTCCATCCGCTCCCACCACGGGGAAACCTGGCATACCCTAAAGCGTGGGGTCCAGGCCGTGGATAATGCCCTTAACATCTGGCACATCGATGCCCTGGAACATGGACTCTCTCTTGGGATTAATCCTAACTTTTATTTTCACTCCCTCTACCGAAGACTTGTTGTGGACAACGAACGGGGAGGCAAAGTTAAAGTGGGATCCTCTGACTGGAAGGAGCTCATGGACATGGAATGGAGGGAGCACACCGGTGTGAGAGAGAAACTCATCTCCGGTGATCCTCTGACAGAAGATGAAAAAAGAGAATTTGTAAAAATAAAATTTCATACGGCCAGAGAAGTTGAACACTACCAGCACGATGTCTTAAACCGCATGATCAACAAAGGTGTGGGCGTTATTGCCCTTCCCTCTTCAAATAATAAGCTCACTAATAGTTTTTCTGACTACAAAGATCATCCCTTCTCTTGGTGGGAAAAAAAGGGGCTAAAACTTGGCGTGGGAACTGATAACTACATCACTCTGAATACAAATTACATCCAGGAACTTTTAATCCTCTTATTCACTGATGCAGAGAATTTAAAAATCACGAAGCTTCTCATGGTGGCCACAGGAGAAACCCGACGCCCCTACTTATCACAGCTACTTTGGAAGATGCGGGGATGAGAACATTATTTTGAAGGACACGTTATGAACATCATGATGATCACTTTATCAGTTTTGTTTTCTTTTGAAATTTTTTCTCAAGAAATAAAGAAAAAAGACTGCACTTTTTTGGGTACCTTCAAATCACAAACCTGTAATAACTGCACCCTTATTGCCATGGAATGTGACAACAGGATTGGGTTTTTAAAACAAGAGGGACTTCTAAATTCCGTTACCTATCAGACTATATCGTCAAATGGAGTCATCTCCCCTGGAAAAAACATGGGGCCCTTAAAGCGGGATGAGTTCCTGGAGCTTTTAGAACTTAGAAACAACAACTTTATTTCTTTTTTAGAGAATGGTCTTAATATCAATGAGAAAGATTTTCAAACGGCTTCTGAAGGAGAAGTGTGTATCTATGTGGATACCCCTCCACAGCTTTTTAGTTTCAAAGAGGGAGGTTGTTCAAGAAAAATGTGCCTCGGTGTGGTGAAGTGCTCCACTTCTTCTTCAGTCTACAAATCAACTGAGGTTTGTCCCGCCGATCCAAACGGAAATTGCCCCACTGCCACGGAGTGTGCCAAAAGTGATGCCATTAAGTATGAAGAACCAACAAACTCAAAAGCTCCAGGACAAACTATAATCAGAAAATCAAATGCCAAAGAGGAGTAAAGAGTGAAGATGCTTCTTTTTTTGATTTTCTTTATCAGCTCTCCCCCCTCTTATTGTTTAAGTAACTATCCATCTGTAGAAGGTGTGATCACCAATTTTGATGAACATAACGTGACCCTTATGACAGAGGGAAGAAAAGTGGTGGTGCCTAGAATTCAGTTTGATAAAGATCAAAAAATAAGAAGTGGAAAAAAAGTAACTGTATTTTTAAATCCTCAGGTTCTAAAAAAAGAACTAAAAAATCATAAATCAAACAATTTTCAAAAGTAACGGGTACGATTTTTAATTTTTAGAAATTGGCATTTTAAAACGAGAAAGAAGTTTATAAGAAGCCTCAACCGGAGTCCTTTTCATCTGAAGAATATCCTCTTCCATTTTCTGTATTTCTGTTACACTGATTTTTTCTCTAAAAGACTCCACCAGTCCCTGGTGCACAAGATCCCACATCCACTGAATGTTTTGTCGGTTTCTTTTTTGAATAATAAGATCTTTTTCTTTCGTAAAATAGTTTTCTAAATATTTTTCAATCTCAGAAAATCCCTTCTTTGTCACAGAGGAAGAAGACAACACCGGAGGAACTTTTGAGTCATGTCTTAAAATCTCCAGGGCCTTTTGATAATCATGCTTCGCTCTCTCAATCATCTTGGCCTGGTCCCCATCATCCTTGGTCACAATCACCAGATCCACGAGCTCCAGAATCCCACGCTTAATCCCCTGAAGATCATCCCCTGATCCGGGCTGAAGAAGCATGATAAAAATATCCGTCATCTGGGCCACTTGAGTTTCTGACTGCCCCACCCCTACTGTCTCAACCAGAATATCATCAAACCCAAAGGCCTCGCAAAGAAGAAGAGTCTCTCTGGTTT
>CANHIY010000191.1 GCA_947461175.1 Bacteriovoracaceae bacterium | reverse complement strand
TTGACCCCACCAAAACGAGAAAGGGAAATAGAGATAATCTGCGTATGAATTATGCATAATTTGAATGGCAGATTTTATGTGTGAGAGCCTGTCCAACTTACTCCATTCCACAATGCCATAAAGATGATAGTTAAGAGGATCAAAATACGTACTGGGATAGAAAGCGATGACAAAAGCAAAGATGAGATAGAGGACGACAAACCAGGGAAGGCTTAGTTGGAAATTAAACCACCTTTTATGAAGACAAAAAATGAAGAAAATAAGACCTGAAATAATGAGGACAGTGGTCACTTCAAAGAGGCTAAAAAAGTGACCCAAGATGGAAATAGAGAAGGCATATACGCCGGCACCAAGTAGCCCATCAAGTGGGATGGTGCTTTCTTGAAGCTTAAGGATTTTTGATAACGATTTTCCCAGCCCCTGAAAAGAGCTGAGAACAACGATCACAGTCAGAAATTCATAAACTATAGTCATCTAGGATTTTGCATTTACTACTTACGAATATCCTTCATGCCCCCCATGTAGGGAACTAAAGCTTGTGGAACGACCACAGAGCCGTCTTGTTGTTGGTAATTTTCCAATATAGCAACAACTGTACGTCCTACTGCAAGGCCCGATCCATTAAGCGTATGAGCGTATTCAACCTTTCCTTCTTTATTTCTAAAACGAATATTCGCCCGCCTTGCTTGGAAATCTCCACAATTGGAGATCGAAGAAATTTCACGGTATTTATTTTGGCTAGGAACCCACACTTCTAAATCATAGGTTTTTTGAGAGGCAAAACCCATGTCTCCTGTGCAAAGAAGGATTTGCCTATAAGGAAGTTCCAATTTTTCGAGTATTTCAGTGGCACTTTTTACCATTTTTTGATGAATTTCTTCAGACTGAGCTGGTGAACATATAGCAACCATTTCAACTTTGTTAAATTGGTGCATTCTTATCAGACCCTTAACATCCTTACCGTGTGAACCGGCTTCAGATCTGAAGCAAGGGGAGTAAGCGGCAAAAAGAAAGGGAAACTCTGATTCCTCAACAATCTGATCTCGTTTTAAATTTGTGAGAGTAACTTCCGAAGTAGGAATTAAGTACCAAGGCTGTTCAGAATTTAATTTAAAAAGTTGATCCTCAAACTTAGGTAAATTTCCTGTACCAATAAGTGACCTTTCGTGTGCGATGAAAGGAGTCATTATTTCAGTGAAACCATGGGCGGATTGATGGTCCAACATAAAATTTATGAGTGCTCTTTCAAGTTTTGCTATTCCCGCTTTGTATACAACAAATCTAGCACCAGTAATCTTTGAAGCTGACTCAAAATCAAGCATTCCTAAATTTTCTCCAATATCCGCATGATCTAAGGGAGAAAATTCAAAACTTCTAATCTTTCCCCATTTTTTAACCTCAATATTTTCATTCTCATCATGACCAACGGGAACAGAATAGTCGGGGAGATTTGGAATGTTTAATAAGAATGATGTTTGCTTCTTTTGAACTTCATCAAGCTGATTGGAATCCACCTCCATTTGAGCTTTAAGGGAAGCAACTTGCTTCATCAGATGATCGGCGTCTAGTTTTTGTTTTTTTAACTCACCAATCTCTTTTGAGAGCTTATTAATTTCTGATTTTTTGGTTTCAGAAGATGTGGTAAGTAATTTTCTTTTTTTATTAAGATCTAGGATCTCATCAATAACAGATGTATCAAAATTTCTATTCTGAAGGATTGATTTTACATTCATAGTGTCTGATTCAATTTTTTTTACGTCTAGCATGATTCACCTATTTCATAAGATTTATATATGCTTCTAGATTAGCTTTGTGAGGACTCTCTGGGTCCATCTCAAGATACAATTTATAGGCTTCAATGGCCAGAGCCCCTTGACCGAGTTGCCGATAAACATCTCCAATTTTCTTATGAAGAATAGGCTCATTATCTTTTATCTTGATGGCCTTTCTATAAAGTTCCAAAGACAGATCATGATTATTAAGCGTTGTGCTAATGTCGGCTAGTCCTACGATGGCATCAAAGGATCTGGGATTTAATTTCTGAGCTTTTTTAAATAGATTTTCCGCTTCAACATTCTTTCCTTTGGTTTGATAAATCTGGGCTATGAAAACCAGATCATCATCATTTTCACCATTGAATTTCATGTCTTCTTCAAGTTTTTTTAATGCAGAGTCAGAATCCCCTGACAGAAAATCAATTTTTGCCATATAGTAGAGAACTTTTGGGTAGGATGGTAGTTTCTCTTTTACTCTCAGAAACCACTTCGCAGCTTCTTTGAGCTTACCAAGCTCGAAAAGGACTCTTCCCGCCGTCATCATTTGTTCATAATCCCCTGGCTCAATAGCGATTAGTTTCTCTACAAGAGGGGGAACATCTTTTGGTCGATCATCCAACAGGGCAGCTTTAATCAAAAACTCATAAAGTGATTTATCAGTAAAATGGTCTTTTTCTAATTTCTTTTTATAATCTAAAAAGTCCTTTACCTTCCCGGATCGAAAATAAAGTATGGCAATCTCTGATAAAATTTTTGCATCCTCACCAAAATCTTCTTTCAGGCTTAGTAAATACCCGATCGCAGCTTGATCATTCTGAGTCTCATAAATAAGTTTGGAATAGGCAATTCGGTAATCAGGATTTAAGGGGTCAAGGTCCATACATTTCAGAAGAAGGATTTTAGTATTTTCAAAATTCGCTATCTTTAAAAATATTTTTGCCAGTTCAAAGATATCCTTATCATTTAATGGATTTAAAGAGATCGAGTTATTTAGCCACGAAACAGCAAGAGGGAGATCATTTTTTTTTAAAAAAAACTTCGCATTTAGTGATGAATATTCCCATCCATTTGAAAGGTCTGTTCCGGATATAACCTGTAATCTATTTTTAGCATCGATGAGCTTATTCGTCTCGATGTAGGCTTCAATCAAAAAAAAGTTTATTTCGTTATTTTCTGGATACCTTTTATTTAATTCTTCTAAAGTTTTTATTGCTTGTTGTGTTAGACCTAATTTTAACTGAACTTTTGAGAGAAAAAGTTCTGATGGTATATGGCCAGGAAATGTGTCAGATGCTTTTGAGGCAGAGCTAAGTGCTAATTCATAATTTTTTCCGACAAAAAATTCCTGTGCCTGCTTCAAATGCTTGATGGCTTTACTTTCTCTGATCATACTCTCGGCAAGTTTATGTCCAACTGAAGGGGTGTCCAAGTCTGCCAGCTTACTTCTTAAGTTATCTGACTCCGTTATCTTGAGTGATTTCTGAAAAAAATTTGCTGCATCATCCGAAGAACCTTTTAAAACCGAAATAAGGCCCATGAGCTCATAGTATTTTGCAAGTAAAAGCTTATTCGATTCAAGTCCCATTTTTTTTGCTGATTGAAGTAATTGAGCTGTTTTTTTTACCTCTTTTTGTTCAATTAATAGTTCTGCTTTTAAAAGGTAAAAATCAACAAGATGAGGATTGCGCTCAATTGCCTCAGTCACATATTCTATGGATCTTTCTTTTTCTTGATTAAGAATCAAGTATTTTATAATTGCATGGTAGGTGTATCTATTTTTTTCAGTTGCTTTCAAAAGTGCATCATAAAACTGTCGTGACTTTGCTATTTTTCCCACTGAGATAAGACTTTGAAGGTAAATGGCAAATAAATCTTGTGTAATCTCTTGAGGCTTTAGCTTGAGATACTT
>CANHIY010000190.1 GCA_947461175.1 Bacteriovoracaceae bacterium | reverse complement strand
GTCCATAAGTTCCTCGGGTGTGAGCTCGTTCCATTTTCCTAGGTAATTAAAACTGATTCCCTGAAGAGAGATTTTGGATTGTGTTCCACTAAAGACCCACCGGACGTGGGAGTCTTTCATGGTTTTATAGCTTTGAATGAAAGCATTTTTCATCCTGAAGACAGGTCTCTCATTGCCTGGGCCAAAGGGCTCGAGTTGGTCTAGGTTTTTAAGGAGTCTGGCGTTGATTTCTTCAATGCCAATTTCCAAATCGAAGGAATTCATTTTCGTTCGAAGAGTTTTGGGAATATTTTTTAGATGAGAGTTCATCTGTGATTTGAACAAAGGGAGGTTCTCTCTTTTCATGGAAAGACCTGCGGCCGCTTTGTGGCCCCCAAATTTGAGGAAGAGGTCCCGGCATTCATGGAGGAGTTCAAAGATGTTGAGTTCTCCAGCAGACCGGCAACTGGCCTTAATGACACCACTTTGTTCTGCGTCCGTAAAAACGATGGCCGGTACTTCAAATGTTTCCACCAATTTTGAGGCCACAATGCCAATAACTCCTTCGTGCCAATGGGGACGGTAGAGGATATTGATGAGGATTTCCTCATCTTCAATGGAGGAGATAACGTCTTTTTTGGCCTCTTCAAAGACTTCACTTTGAATGAATTTTCTGTCCCGATTGGCCACTTCAAGATGAGTGTAGTGTTCTCTACATTCAGAAAAGTTATCCGAGATGAGAAGTCTTAGGGCCCGGTCCGGATGATCCAAACGCCCCTTGGAGTTAATGTGAGGTCCTACGTGAAAAGAAATTTTTTCAGAAGAAACCACAGGAACTTTCAGTTCCTCTGATTTAAAAAAAGACCTGATCCCAGGATATTGGGTGTTGGGGATTTGTTTGAGTCCATGTCTTGTGAGCTTAAGATTTAAGGGAGTCATGCGGGCAAGATCAGAAATTGTTCCGATGGCCACAAACTGAAGTAAGGGATAGAGAGAGGGGATCTCGGTTCCCATTTTCATGAGGTCATTTTTTATCTGAAGAGCAAGAACAAAGGCCACTCCTACGCCGGCCAGTGGTTTTAGGGGAGAGTTTATGGGTTCATCCCGTCTTGAGGGATTGATGACCGCATAGGCCTCGGGCATTGAGGGAGCTCCATCTGTGTGATGGTCGGTGATGATAAGGTCTAATTTATCTTTTGCATACTCGGCAGTTGAAACACTTGTGATGCCACAGTCCACGGTCATGAGGACTTTAACATTTTTTTCCATGGCAGCATCAATGGAGGAGTTGTGGACTCCATACCCTTCTATAAACCGGCTGGGCTGAAAGACTTCGATTTCAATATTGAGCATTTTAAAAAAGTGCCAAAGAAGGGCACAGGAGGTTGTCCCGTCCACATCATAGTCCCCATAAACTCCAATTTTTTCCTCTTCTGAGATGGCCTTAATAAGCCGAAAAGAGGCCTTTTGTAGATCCTTCATTTGTGTGAGGTCTGGGAGGTCTTTTAAATTCCAGGAAAGAGTATTTTCAATTTCTTTCGGAGAGAGCCCACGTTTTTGAAGAAGCCTCACGATGACGGGGTGAAGATCGTTGGCCGAGGACTGAGTCGTTATTTCCATCCCATGAAATTAACACAAGGGCTTTCGCTTTCACCACAAAACAAACAGCCCTTTGATTAAATCTTCTTCTTCAATAAGGTCTGTTGGATAGAAGTAGTTTTCCCACTTTGACTCTTCAGCATGGTGGATCTTGTCGAAATAGCGAATGGGGAGGAAGGCCTTATTGCAGTGTGCACAGCGTTCAAGCTCTTTGGTGGATTCATTGAGCTTTAAACAAGCGTGGCAAGTTCTAATGAGTATTTTTTCTTTGCTTTTTTTAAGTTCTTTCATAATAAAACCCGCAGGATGGTTTTCTTAATCTGATGAACTTATCGTAGGAAGAAAAAATTTCCTTAATAAAAAAACTTAAAAAAAATATCTAAAGCATACTCTGATGAAAGTCTGGTATTTCAGTCCTTGACCCGGAAAAGTCAAAGGAGTTTGATGAACCACCAAATACACCTGGGTAAAATTCAGGATAGGCGGGAAAACTGTCTTGTTCACTCATATAGGGGAGGGCCTTGAAGTGATTTTTCCCAGAGTTAGTTTCAGGGTTGTAAAAACTCTGAGGGTAATTTTCCCAACTTCCATAGAAGTGTTGAGGTCTCATTTCATAAGGTGACCAAGATAGACCCATGGAAGCCTCTGCCCCAGAGGAGTAAAAAGGGTTATGGTAAAGATGAGCTGTGGATGGATCCTGAGACATCTTGAGAAACAGATCCATTTTCCCTTCAGTTATTTCCTCATACCTAGTTAAGATGTTTTCTAGACCAGTATTGTAGCTCAGTTTTGCCTCACAGTTCACACAATCACTTTGATTCGAGTAGGAGGAAGTGGAGACGAGAAGACCCGTGATGAATATCAAATAAGAAGCTTTCATAGAAAGACCTTTTCTAGTGGTTACACCATTTCTTTTCCAATTCCCGTGCCATCATGCTTTTTTGTGAGAAGAAAATTTCAGATTAAAAAATAGCTCCTTAGCCCGAGCTTTATAGTCGGGTGAGGTAAGGGCTTCTAAAAAAGTGTCAAAAATTTTTACGGCCGTTTATTTATCATTGATATAATCATTTCTAATAATTTATTTTTAAGTGGACCATTATGAGAAAAAGACGAAGCGCAACCCGTCGACCGAAAAAAATTAACTTTAATGTGGACCCCACCCATTTTCTTAATAGGGACCTGTCCTGGCTTCATTTTAACCGCAGGGTCTTACAAGAAGCCTCGGATGTGAGAAATCCTCTTCTTGAGAGGCTCAGGTTTTTAATTATTTTTTCTTCAAATTTAGATGAATTTGTCATGAAGAGGGTAGGCTACCTTAAGCATCAGATTATTTCTGGTTTCAACCACCGCTCTGTGGATGGCCAGTCGGCGGAAGAGCAGCTTGCCAACATCCGAAAGCACATTAATGAGGATTTGGTGAAGCAGTCGGTGATTTATCTTGGTTTGGTGTCGGAGTTAGAAAAACAGAATATTTTTATCTACAACTTTGATGACTTAAATCCTGAGGATCAGGACTATGTGAATCAATATTTTAAAAGGAAGGTCTTCCCGGTTCTTACTCCCTTATCAGTTGACCCCGGACATCCCTTTCCTTTTATCTCAAACCTCTCTTACTCTCTGGGGATTGTGTTGAAAAATCCTCAGACAGAAACCGTTTTATTTTCCCGAGTAAAAATCCCTCAAGTGATCCCGGGTTTGATTCAACTCCCAAAAAGTGATCAGGAAAAAAAGTTTCGATTTGTGACCACTGTGACCTTGGTCAGGTCAAATTTACAGTTACTTTACCCAGGCATGGAGATTCAGCATACGGTTCCCTTCAGGGTTTCACGAAACGCTGATGTGGATCATCGTGAAGATGAGGCACAGGATCTTTTGATTCTTGTGGAAGAGGGAATAAAGGAGAGGCGTCTTGCTGACTGTGTGAGGCTTGAAATTCATAAAGACACTGATCCAAATATCATTAACTTTTTAAAGGATTCACTGGAAATCCTTCATGAAGATATCTACCTCATGGACTTTCCCATTGATTTTGGCATCCTAAAACCCATCGTTGATCTGGATCTCCCTGGACTTAAGTTTAAGGCCTGGCAGCCCATCATCCCAAAACCGTTTTTTGAAAACACCAATATCT
>CANHIY010000189.1 GCA_947461175.1 Bacteriovoracaceae bacterium | reverse complement strand
TTTACACAGCTTCAGACTATGATCACTTAATAGACGCTCCCGTGGAGATAGGTTGTCATGAGACAGATGGATTCATCTTTCAAGGGAAAGGTCATCATCTGGCCTTTTACGGAGATCAATACCCCCATAAAAATAATTTAAAATCTGATTTTAAAAAAATTGTTGAGACGGTGGCAAAGCACTTTGGGAACGAACTTCCTTATGATGAGTACCTATTTATCACCCATTTTGTTCCAAAGCTTTATGGGGGGCTTGAGCACCTAAACTCCACTGCACTCCATTTCGATGGACGAAAACTTAATGAGCGTAAGGATTATTTGTCTTATCTCTCACTCGTTGCCCATGAATACTTTCATCTCTGGAATGTGAAAAGAATAAGACCCAAGGAGCTTGGGCCTTTTGATTACCTGAATGAAAATTACACGACCCTTTTATGGCTTGCTGAGGGGCTTACGAGTTTTATGGATGATTTACTCATCTACAGAGGAAATCTCTCTACTCTGGAGGAATACCTCGATGCAGTGAAAACCCATCTGTCCCATTTTTTAAACACTCCAGGTCGCCATTACCACACTCTTGAACAAAGCTCCTTTAATGCCTGGGTTAAGCTCTACCGCCCGGATGAGAACTTAAAAAATTCATCTGTGAGTTATTACTTAAAAGGTGGACTTGTTTTCATGGTTCTTCACTCCCTTCTTGTGGAAAAAAATAAATCCATCAATGATTTTCTTCTGGCCCTTTGGGAGGATTATAAATCACGACCTCAGAGGGGAGTAACGAAGGATGAAGTTTACGAGATGATAAAAAATCTTGGAGGAAAAGAGGTTTTGGAAGAATTTTCAACCATGATTGAAACCACTTTAGACATTGATTTTGATAAGGCCTTTAAAAGAATGGGTCTTCAATTGGTTTGGCAGGAGAGTCAACAAGCCTTTATCGGAGTGGATTTTGATTTTATTCAGGAAAGGGCTTTCGTGAAAAGTGTCCACCCTGATTCACCGGCCTACAAGGGGGGCCTTAATGCAGGAGATGAGATTATTTTTTTAAATGGTCTTAGGTTCTTAAAAGAGGACGCAGAAAAACTTGGCACCCTTCTTCTTATAGACAGACCTTATGAACTTATTATCTCAAGGCTGGGGAAGTTAGAAAGGTTAGAAATCATTCCTGAAAAGGCCCCTAGACAATTAAAAGAAATTTCTATCATCAACCGAGGACTTTCTGAGAAAATTTTTAATTTTTAAGAAAGGCCAGTGCCAGGATAAACTGATGAGTTTCCTGAAGCACCCAATCTCCTTGTAGCCCTGAATCTGAATGAAACCATTTCATGTTTTGGATTTCAATGGAGGAGAATTCAATGGTTTTTTCATGGGGAAGAGCATTCATGATGGCCTTAAAGACAGCTTCTTTTAGGCACCAAAGCTCAATATTTTTTAATTTCTCATCCATGGGGTGAAGGATGCGCTCTCTTACCATGTCTTTCACTACCCGAGTTTTTTCTTCGATATCCACCCCCACAGAACGATAAATTTCTCGTCGTGCCACCAGGGCCACTCCACAGTCCTTAGAGTGAGAAAGAGAGAGCGTAAAATGAGGCAGAGCGGGGAGAAGGGAGTGATTTTGAAGCTCTAGATCATGAATTTTGGGGTCCTCCCCAAATTCCTGAAGGCACTGCTTCAGGGCCTGTCTTGAGAGGAGAAAACCCCTTTTTCTGTCGGGATGCACTTTCTCACCCAGAGTCTTCGTGACTAAAATGTCCCAACTCTCGTCTTCAGGATTTGTTAATGTCTGTAAAATTTTCCATTTCATCATGGTTGACCTATTCTCTCCCCTAAGCTGTACTATCATTAAGAAGAAAAATAATTAGAAAAAAACCGGATATTTTTGGATAATGATGCCACTATTTACCTTTAAAAATAACCCCAAATAATGAGGATGACCTCTTCAGGAGAAGTTTTATGGCCAATCTTTTACGTCAGCAAGCTAAACTCACCGTCTATGGGAGAAAAACTCGAAAGTGTAATGTCCCTGTCAATGACCAGGGTAAGTTTTTAAAAATCTCCCAGTATTATGGAGAAAATGTTTATAACTATCACCTTTCAAAATCCCTCTCCCTTGAGGACAAGGATGCTCTTAAGCAGGTGATCGAAGGAAAAAGAAATATTGATAAGCCCCTGGCCAGTAAAGTCGCCAATTCAGTTCTAGAGTGGGCCATCTCAAAAGGGGCCACACACTTTTGTCACTGGTTCCAACCCCTCACGGGTTCCACTGCTGAAAAGCATGATGCCTTTTTAAGTTTTGATAATGACCGCGCCATTGAGACCCTCTCTGCCTCTCAGCTTATGCAGGGTGAACCAGATGCCTCTTCCTTCCCACACGGTGGTTCTCGTGCCACATTTGAGGCCCGTGGATACACAACTTGGGATTTAACGTCTCCACTTTTTATTCAGGAATCGGCCAATGGGAAAACCTTAGTGATCCCTACAGCTTTCGTATCTTACCATGGGGATGCCCTCGATACCAAAACACCGCTTCTTCGATCAGACTTAAAAATGAATGAAGTCATGACAAAATTTTGTCACCTTGTGGGAATGAGTGATGTTCACAAAGTCCACACCACCTGTGGTGCTGAACAGGAATATTTTCTCATTGATAAAGCTTTCTACTTTGGCAGGCAGGATCTGGTGATGACGGGACGTGCCCTTATGGGGTCTCTTACAAGCCGTAACCAACAGCTTGAAGACCACTACTTTGGGATGATTGAAGATAGAGTACTTTCTTACATGCAAGAAGTTGAAATTGAGCTTTATAAAATGGGAATTCCTGCTAAAACCCGTCACAACGAAGTGGCCCCTGGGCAATTTGAAATGGCCCCCATCTTTAAGGACTCAAACGTTGCCGCCGATAACAACCAAATTGTCATGACTGTTCTTCGTAACGTAGCTTTAAAGCATGATTTTGTTTGTCTTCTTCATGAGAAGCCCTTTGCCGGCGTGAATGGTTCTGGAAAACACCTTAACTGGTCCATGTCCACTGATACCAACGTGAACCTCCTTGAGCCAGGTCACAACCCTCACGAAAATTACCGCTTCCTTGCCGTGGTTGCCACTGTGGTTGAGGCCGTGTACCGTCACGCTGACATTATCCGTATGGGGATTGCTTCCCATGGTAATGACCACCGACTTGGGGCCAATGAAGCTCCTCCTTCTATTATGTCAGTCTTCCTGGGCTCCACACTCACAAGCATTCTTGACTCCATGATTTCTGGTGGAAAGTATGTGGCCTCAAATAAAACCCTTCTAGACCTTGGGGCACGTCAGCTAGCTGACCTTTTTAAAGACAACACTGATAGAAACCGTACTTCTCCCTTTGCCTTCACGGGAAATAAGTTTGAGTTCCGTGCCTGCGGATCTTCTGCTTCAATCGGCTATCCTCTCTCCATCTTAAATGCCGCCATGGCCGATGTTTTCAATGAGACCAACAAAATCCTAGAAGATGAGATCTCCAGTGGGAAAACCCAGGACGAGGCCCTCACATCAGTTATTCTTAAGTGGTATGGAAATGCTCAGAAAGTGGTCTTCAATGGAGACGGCTATTCTCAAGAGTGGGTGAAAGAGGCAGAAAAAAGAGGCCTTGGTAACATGCGGACAACACCAGAGGCGATTTCTGTTCTTAAAGACAGCAAAAAAACAAACTTCCTCCTCACCACAGGTGTGTTTAAGGAATCTGAAATCTCAACCCGTCACAATGTGATGCTAGAGAGATACATTAAGTGCCGTGAAATT
>CANHIY010000188.1 GCA_947461175.1 Bacteriovoracaceae bacterium | reverse complement strand
TCCGAAGATGTAAAATCTTACGGCAGACTAGGCAATTGAACGGGTTCCTTTCTCATCTCATCTTGATGCCCGAAAGCACCAAAAATTTTTATCGTTATTAAATTGTCAAAGAGCGAGCACTTCTACCTGAGTTTGAACTCAGCTTTAAACTACTTGATTTCGTCGTGAAGTGTTTTGGCATAATACGTATCCACTTCCACTTCGTCAACGCTTTTTTATTTTTTATTTTAAAAAAAATCCGACAAAAAAAATACGCTGTTTTTCGCTCCTAAGACCTCAGAGGAAATCCAGCTTTTTCAAGTAGTTGGATAATTTTAGTCTCAAGATCTTTTATTGTTTCCGTGGCCAGGGTTTTCTCTGGGTCCTCGAAAACGATCCTTAAAGAGACTGCTTTTTTTTCATCATCAATATGGAAGATATCAACGATTGATTTTGATTTAATTTCCTTCTGCTTTAAAGATCCAAGACTTGTTAGGGCACTGGCCGCTGGGATGTCCTTGTTCATGACGACTGTGAAGTCACTCGAAGAGGAGGGAAACTTCGAAATAGGATGATACTTTACCTTATCCTTAAGCTCCTTGGACTCAAGCTCAGAAAGATCAATCACAGCAAGAGAGAGATAGTTTTTTGCTTTAAAGTTTCTCATGACCAAGGGATGAACTGTGTTAATAACTCCCATAAATTTTCCCATGATTTGAATGTTTAGGTATTCATGAGGGTGAAGGCCCTTCCAATCATAAGGAATGACGGAATTGGTGAACTTCTGGTTCATAGGAGCGAAGTTAAAATTAACATTTAAGAAAGAAAATAATTTCTCAACGATATTTTCCAATTCAACAAAACGACTTTTCTCTTTAGAGTAAGTACCAATGACAAGCTGACTTTTTTCTTTTTCAAAATCAAGATAACTTCTACCCAGTTCAAAAAAAGTGAATTCATCATAGTGCTTTTGATTTTGTGAGCTAGCCTCAATCACAGAAGGAATGAGAGATGGCCTCATCCGATCCTGCTCTTGGGAAAGAGCATTCACGAGAATTAACTTCTCATTAGCGTTTGGCCACATGGCCTTTTGTAAAAGCTCCGGGCCAACAAGAGGATAAGTCATGATCTGAAGGGCCTTCCCTTGAAGAACGAGAAAGTCCTGAATTTTTCTATGGAACTGCTTTGTTGTAGATAACCTTACAGGTCTCACCGGTAGCATAGGAGAAACTGGTGAAATGTTGTCGTAACCAATCATCCGTCCGATCTCTTCAATGAGATCTGCCTTAACACTTATATCTTTGGTGGTTCTATAACTAGGGACCGTTACCTCGAAGACCCCATTGTTTTCATGGACAGAAAAATCAAGTCTTTGAAAAATATCTTTGATCCTTTCAATAGAGACTTCCATCCCAAGAGTGCGGGTAATTTCATGATGAGAAAGAGAGAGTGGAAGTGGTTTGGATAATTTCTCAGAACGGATGAATTTCTCTGGTGAACCAATCACACTTGCACCCGGGCAGTGGATTTGGATCAGGTCTAAAATTCTTAAGAGAGTTTTATAACACTGGTTACTGTCCAGAGTCTTTTCATAGCGTTGAGATGAGTCTGTTCGGAGCCCAAGCCTCACCGAAGTTTTACGAACCTCGGGGGCATCCCAGTTTGCAACTTCTATAAAAAGCTTCGTTGTCTCATCCGAAACACCACTCTCCATTCCCCCCATGAGTCCTGCCAGAACCAGAGGTTTTTCAGAGTCAAAAATCATGGTATCCGTTGAAATAATCTCTCGCTCCTGATCATCCAAAGTTTTAAAACGGAAGTTTTTTTCAGCGCGTTTGATCATGACTCTGTCTCCATAGAGTTTTGATCTATCAAAAATGTGGTTCGGAATCCCAAGCTCAAGCATAACGTAGTTTGAAATATCAACGATTAAGTTTATGGATCTTAGACCTACAGATTCCAAACGGTTTTTTATGTGGTTAGGAGTCTCCTTCATCCTGGGAATGTCAACACTTAGTCCATAATAAGCAAGGCAGGATGAGTCGGGGGAAACCTCAATATTGATGGGAGAAGAAGAAGTATTAAAACCTTTTTCTATCTTCTCACTCCAGGATTTATCGAATAGATTTTTTAGGGGCTTTTTATGGGAAGCCGCAAATTCTCGGGCAAGTCCCAGGTAGCCCCACAAGTCAGGGCGATGAGTAAGGGATTTGTTATCAACATCCAAGATGATATCTGATTCTATTTTAAGATAAACTTTAAGAGGTGTTCCTGGGAGTGCATCATCACCCAGTTCCATGAGTCCTGATTTTCCCTCTCCAAGTCCTAGCTCCACTTCAGAGCAAAGCATCCCCTCGGAAAGAATTCCACGGATTTTTTTCGCTTCAAGAGTCATGCCGTTGGGTAGAGTGGTTCCCAGGGGAGCAAAGGGAACCTTAAGACCAGGTCTTACATTGGGGGCCCCACAAACAACTTCTTTTAAATTTCCTGCACCAAAGTCAAAAGTAACAAGGTTTAGTTTGTCCGAATCTGGGTGGGGACGGACAGACTTTATTTCAACACAAAGAATAGAATTCAGGGACTCACCCTTTACAAGAACATCTTCAACTTCTGCAGTAGTAAGTGTGAAAAGAGACCCAAGCTCTTTAGGAGGCATATCAGGGATATCAACGAAATCTTTAATCCAATTAAGTGAAATAAGCATAGAACTCCTAAAATGATTTAAATTGAGAATTGAAGCGAAGATCTCCGGCGTGGAGGTAGCGGATGTCATCGATTACGTACTTCATCATCACCAAGCGATCAAGACCCAGACCAAAGGCAAAGCCATTGTACTTATCTGGATCAACCCCACCGGCCTTAAGAACGTTCGGGTGAACCATTCCACAGGGAAGAAGTTCAACCCAACCCACGTGTTTACAGACTGAACAGCCCTTGCCGCCACATATGAGACACTTGATATCAAGCTCAAAGCCAGGTTCAACGAAGGGAAAAAAACCTGGTCTCAAACGAACCTCCACGTCTTTTTTAAAAATTTCACTCAAAAGAGTTTTCATAAAATAGATGAGATTTCCAACTGATACATCTTCACCAACCATCATACCTTCGAGCTGGTGAAAAACCATTTCATGGGAAGCATCTGTTCTCTCACACCGAAACACTTTACCAGGACCCACAAAGCGGAAAGGAGGTTTTCTCTCTTTCATTCCTCTCACTTGAATGGTGGAGGTGTGGGTACGTAATAAATGCTTTTTGTCCGCAAACCAAAACGTATCCTGCATGTCTCGGGCCGGGTGAGTGGCCGGAATATTAAGTGCTTCAAAATTATGGTAATCATCCTCAATATGAGGGCCATCCAAAACCTCAAACCCCATGGAGATGAAAATATCTTCGATTTCCTGCTGAACAATTGTGACGGGATGATGGCCAGCAGACTGGAGTCCTTTTTCTAAGACAGAATCAGTAAGCGAGAGGTCAATTTTATTCTTTTTTAGACCTTCGTTTATATCAAGTAATTCAATATCCTGCATTTTTTCGGAGATGAGTTTTTCAATGACTCCTTTTACTTCATTCGCCTTAGAACCAATGACTCTCTTTTCCTCAGGAGTTGCATCCTTGAGGTTTTTCATCACATCTGAGAGGGGTCCTTGTTTTCCAATATACTTAGACTTTAAGTTCAGAAGATCTGGTATTTTATGTATGTCAGTCAGCTCTTGCTTAAAATTATTCAGCAAGGATTCAAGAATTTGCATTGGTATCCTTTGGTAAAATTCTGAAAAAAGGGTACCAACAAGGTATTTAATTG
>CANHIY010000187.1 GCA_947461175.1 Bacteriovoracaceae bacterium | reverse complement strand
GAGATTTCAGATGCGGTGGTGGTCACAGTCTCGGAAGAGTCCGGTCGGATGAATATTTGTTACAATGGAGTTTTTCATTTCATGGAAAATGAAGACCAGTTAAGACGATTTCTGAGAAAATTTTTGATTGAAATTGACCGGGTGGGATTTGAAACTCTCCAGGGTAGAATTTCATGATCATGCACAACAGGATGAAAAAACATAACCTGAAATTTGTATCTGTACTGATTTCTTTCGTTGTCTGGGTCTATGTTTTAAATTCTGAGAAAGCTCAGTTTGAAAAAGTTGTGGCCATTGATTATATCCTCCCGGAAGAGAAGGTATTTTCACTAAATCCTCCTCAAGAAGTGACCTTCACCATTAAAGGAATCAGGGCCTTTTCTCGTTCTGTATTGGAGAAAAAGGACAGGATTGTGGTTGATCTGAATCGACTTGATCCAGATTCAGGGGGAGATCTTAGAGTGGAGTTAAACCCCACACTGTTAAAGCTTCCCTATGGCATGAAAACGGAAAAAATTAATCCCAGAGAAATTGTGGTAAAACTTGATAAAAAAGAGCGAAAAAGAATTCCCCTAAAGTTACAGTTTTCCGGTGAGTTGCCGGAAAATCTGATCTTAACAAACCCTAAGGTCATGCCCCCTGAGCTCGAGGTTTCCGGGCCCCACTCCCTTCTTTCAAAGCTAACGGAAATCCCCCTTTCCCCAGTCGAACTTTCCTCACTTCTTGGAAGAAATGAAACAGGTGTGAGCTTATTCTTACCCGATGAGAGGATTACCTACTTAGGTGAGAGTGGTTTAAAATTAAATTACCAGATTAAGTCCCACGTTTCTAATTTTACCCTCGAAGACCACCCGATCCGCTTTATGTCTCATCAAAAAAACATCCACTCAGAGGTAAAAACTGTCCGGGTAAGCCTTTTTCTGCCAGACAAAGTGACAAAAAACCGATTAAATGTCTCCTCATCGGTAGAGGTTTGGGCGGAAATTCCTCAAAAAGCTCAAGGAAAAGTGGTCGTTCCCCTGCGGGTCATTCTTCCTCCAACCATGCACTTACTGGAAATCTCTCCGAAGACCATTATTGTGAATGTGGAATAAACTGGTATAGTTAAACTTGGAATTTTTTATCCTTAGATCTAAAGAGAGAGAATTTATGTCTGGTCGTAAATTATTTGGTACAGATGGTGTTCGTGGTAAGGCGAATATTTACCCCATGACCGGGGAGATGGCCTTTGTTTTAGGCAGGGCCGTGACAAGTTATTTTCAAAAAAATTTTTCAAGAAGACCCTTAATCATTATTGGTAAGGACACGAGGCTCTCCTGCTATATGCTTGAGCAAGCTTTTTCCTCCGGAGTTTGTTCTCAAGGGGGAAAGGCCATTTTAACCGGCCCCTTACCCACTCCAGGGGTAGCGTTTGTGACCCAAAGTATGCGTGCTGACGCTGGTGTGATGATCTCTGCTTCTCACAATTCATTTGAAGATAATGGGATTAAAATTTTTGACCGAACCGGCCATAAACTTCCCGATGACATTGAGGTGGAGCTAGAGAAGATGGTTCTTGATCCCTCTTTAATTTCGTTGAAGGTGGGTGAAGAACTTGGAAATGCCAAGCGCCTTGATGAGGTCATCGGCCGCTATATCGTTCATACGAAAGCAGCACTCTCCCCACAGTACTCACTGGAAGGACTGCGGATTGTGGTGGATGGGGCCAATGGGGCCGGCTATAAGTTAGCACCTACGGTTTTTGAGGAACTGGGCGCCGAGGTGATTTCATTAGGAAACACCCCTAACGGAACTAACATTAATCTCGGCTGTGGTGCCCTTCACCCTCAGCTTTGTGCTGAGAATGTAAAAAAGTATCGGGCCGATTTAGGTGTTTGTTTAGATGGGGACGGTGACCGGTTAACCATCATTGATTCCCATGGTGAAGTGATTCATGGGGATAAGTTAATAGGTCTATGTGGAAACTTTTTGAAAGAAAATCTTGAAATCGGAAAAACCAAAGAAGTGGTTGGAACGGTGATGAGTAATTTTGGTCTTGAATCTTATTTTAACCAGAAAGGATTAAAATTCATTCGGACTCAGGTGGGAGACCGCTATATCGTTGAACATATGCGCCAGAGTGGGGCCCTGTTTGGAGGAGAACCTTCAGGTCATCTTGTGTTTAAAAAATATTCAACCACCGGTGACGGAATTCTTGCGGCCCTGAAAGTGATTGAGAGTATGAAATTTTATGACCGGGATCTTTCTGAACTCGCAGGAGAGATTGAACTCTTTCCTCAGGAGATGAAAAATGTGAACGTGGCCAGACGTGTTCCCTTTGAGGAAATGCCCGAGATTAAAAAGGCCATGATTCTTGCTGAGGGAAAACTTGGCAAAGAGGGAAGGATCCTCCTTCGTTATTCCGGGACTGAATCCCTGGCGAGGGTCATGGTTGAAGGTCGGGACCCTCAGCTCGTGAACACTCTGTGTCTTGAACTGTCTGATGTTGTGAAGAAATCTCTTAGCTAGGAGGCATCATGAAATGGGCACGACTTGGGGTCAATATTGATCATGTGGCCACTTTGAGACAACAAAGGGGAGAGAGTTATCCCCACATTTCCCGGGCAGCACAGGTTTCTCTTGCTACGGGGGCCCACCAGATCACGATTCATTTAAGAGAGGACCGTCGTCATATTCAGGACGAAGACGTTTTTGTGGTCCATGATATTTGTAAAAAAATGGGCCTTCCCTTAAATCTTGAGATGGGGGCCACGGAAGAAATGACCAGGATTGCACTTATGCACAGGCCTCAATGGGTGTGCCTTGTTCCTGAGAAAAGACAAGAAAGGACCACTGAAGGTGGGCTGGATGTTTTAAAGACAGAGAACTTTGAGCGCTTAAAAAAGTGTTGTGATGATATTAAATCTTCCTCACCTGAAACTAAGATTTCCCTTTTTGTTGAAGCAGACCCAGAGACCTTGAAAAGATGCCTGGATCTTAATGCCGATGCTGTAGAGATTCATACTGGAGAGTACGCCAAGGACTTTCTTGAAAATAAAGACCTCGCTCCCCACCTGCAAAAATACCGCAAAGGCTCCATGATCATCAAGGCCCGGGGTTGGGGATATCACGCAGGCCATGGGCTCACCCTGGAGTCTGTTGTACCTCTTCTTCAGGAGGGGGATTTTGAAGAATATAATATTGGCCATTGGATCATTTCAGAATCAGTTTTTATTGGTCTTGGCCATGTGATTAAAGAGATGCTTACGTTATTCAAAAAATATCCTCTCAAAGGTTCTTTATGAGAATTGTCACCCACCTTGAAATGAAGGAATTAGAAAGACTCGCCCAGACAGAGTACTCATTTCCGGAAAAACTCATCATTGAAAATGTGGCCCTTCTCGGGGCCCATGCCATTGTGAATAAACTTGGGGATGATCTTCACCTTGGTGAATTGATTTTCATGATAGGAAAAGGCTTTAACGGGGGAACTGGACTCGCCATCGCCAGGCACCTCTCCCGCATGGGGCATGAGACCCGGGCCTTTTTGTTGTTTGACAAAGATGAGTGCTCTCAAGAAGTGAAGGACCAGCTTAAAATCTCAACATCCTACGGGGTAAGAATCACGGAAATCACTGAAGTATCGGCCTTGGAAGATTACTTTCAGCAGATCAGTGGCCCAAAATTTATTATCGATGCCATTTTTGGAACGGGTGTGAGGCTTCCTCTTTCACAGTTTCTTTATGACGTCATCAATCTCATTAATGCTGAAAAGTCTTATACGATTTCCCTGGATATTCCCACCGGTGTGGAAGGGGATTCTG
>CANHIY010000186.1 GCA_947461175.1 Bacteriovoracaceae bacterium | reverse complement strand
TTATAGAAACGCTATTCCTTGAGAGAATTTTGGTTCCTGTGAGTAAGTCAAAAAATAAGGAAAAGTTAATCTTCAAGGGTGGTATGTGCCTCAATCAATTTCTTGATCTTGGTAGAGGAACCAAGGATATTGATTTTTTTTCTTCGTGAGTTAACTTCAAATGAGAAAAATTTTAAGGTTATTTTTGATGAAATCATAGGACTTGATGTTAAGGATGGCTTTCAGTTTGATCCAGTGGAAGTAAGTCAGCTCTCACTTGAAAACAAAAAATATCCAGGCTTTAGACTAACTATCATCGGTCATCTGGGGCAGGTCAAAAATAAATCAACGATTGATATTGGTGTTGGCGATGTTGTTCGGGCCAGTCCCCTTTCAGGAAATCAACTGGTACCCATAATAGAAATTCGCCACTTATCCGCCAGAATATATTTTCTCAGAAAAATATGAAGCCATTATTTATCTTGATGAGATCAATGGAAAGATGAAAGATTATTATGACTGCTTCAAACTGATTGAAGAAAATATTTTGAATGCCATCGAATTAAAGAAAGCCATTAGTGATACTTTTGTAACAAGAGGAACAGAACTCACGCCGATCCCGGGTGAAGTTGTTTTAGTTCTTGGCAATCGCTGGAATAATTTTTTAACTAAAGAGAAAATTTTAAAGATTGAATTTCAAGAAGTCGTTAAAAGAATCAATAACTTTTTGGAGAAGCATAAAATTTTTTGATGAGGATGCTATCGCCCAATCCAAAGCTTCAAGTTTCCAAGGGTCTACTGCCAACGCTACTTGCTTCTTCAAAATCCTGCCTTGACTAACCGAGTCTAAGGTCGGTACACGCAGCGGAACCCAACGTCCGTGCCCGTGCCCGACGTAGAATTGCCCAACCTGAGCGTGAACGCTCCAGTGCTAGATCCAAGGCCCCAACGCCCGCCACGAAGCGCAGCGCCGCCAGAGCCTCCAAAAAAACGACCAAAAGCTTCCACGGAACTGCCGTTAGAAGTAGCTGGGAAGACCTGATGAGAAAGAAGTGCTCCGCCTGTATAACAAGCATCACTTACTACTGCCGGAAACTCTACCCATGAAGCAGCACAAGTTGTTGGACCTAAGTCTAGACCCGCAGTTGTATGGCTCCAGTCCACCCACTCCCAGACGTTACCAGATAAGTCCCAGATCTCTTCTCCATTGGAAAGAGCAAGAGTTCTTCTGTAAAGATGATCTCCTGTGGAGGCGCAAGAATTTTCTGCTGTATTATAAAGGCAGTTTGGATCTGTTGAAGGAGCAGGAGCTGAGTTTTGCCAAGGATCATAGGGGGTGTGACTAGTATTAGTATTATTCGCCGCCCATCCTCTCGCCATCACACTTGCCTGAAAATTACTAGAAACACTCTCGGCATTTCGGGCGATGGTCATCCATTCAGGGTTAGAGATAAGGTCATAGTTTGTAGCACCACCCGTATTAAGACTGTTACATTCAGCTGAAGCGTTGGTTGCATCAATACGCCTCCAGGGTGATCCTGTGGATGAGGATGCAGGGATATGATCCGCTAGACCCCAGTTTCCAGTTGTGCAACCAGCTTCATTACATCCGTCAGCATCAATTGTCTGATTCGCGCTATGATATGCCTTTGCTTCGTACTTCATGACACAAAAATCTGAGTTTGTTTCGACTGAAGTATTTCGAGGAACGTGAATGTAGCCACTGGGGCAAGTTTCGTAGGTGTAGGAGAGTGGACCCACACAACCGGAGGTTCCGTAAATGTTTGAGGTGTTGGCATAAAACTGATGGGTCCCCACTGTGAGGGGAATTGCCAGGGTGATCTCTTTACTGGCCCCGGAGGCGGTGCTGGTGATGGGGACACCGGTGCAGGCGTTGTTAGTGAAGAGGCGGACGGTGTTGCCGTTCACCACACCGTTAACTGAGATTGTGGGAAGAGCATTCACTCCTGGAGTGGAGACGGGGCTCGCCAGGGTGAGGCTTGAGGGGTTTGTGGGTAATGCTCCGAGGTTGTAGGCAAGTGAGACCCCTGTCGTTGAGGAGCAAACGGAGACACCGTAAATATTTTCTGAAGTGGCATAGAAAGTATAATTATTGTAGGCCAGTGCATTCAGGGTGATATTGACAGTGCTTCCAGTGGAGGTTTGGGTTTTAAGAGGTGCACCGGTGCAAGTGGAGTTGGAGTAAATTTTTACTGTATACCCGTTGGCCACTCCATGAAGAATAATTTCAGGGGTGGTATCGTAGTGTGGGGAGGTTGTAGGGTTTCCCAAAGTTATAAGATTGGGAGGATTGGGAGCAGTTGAGAGTGAGTAGGCAATACTTATGAGAGTGCAGCCTGAAGCACCGTAAATGTTAGAAGAGTTTGCATAGAAGAGGTAATTTCCGGGAGGAAGGGCCGGAGTGGCCGTGATCAAGACGGAACTTGCACCGGTTGCTACTGTCGCTTGGCCACGTTCTAGTTGGCAATCTTGATCTGTAAAGAGGCGTACAGTATCATTTGGTACAACACCGTCAATTAAAAGAGTAGGAGTGGTGTCGTCTGAAGAGTTAACAGCGGGATCATGAAGGGTGATGTTACTTGGAGATAAGGGTTCATCGCCTAAGATATAGGTTACTCCAGTGGAGGAGCAGGCAGAGCTACCAATGGCGTTTGAAGCATTGGCATAAAATTGGTGGGTTCCGTTGGAAATAGGAACGGAAACGGTTATGAGAACAGTTGAGGCCACGGCGGGTGCGGCCCCTACTTGATTAAGACATTCTGAATCTGTAAAAATTCTTATGTTGTTCCCACTTGAAACACCTTTAACCAAGATAATGGGATTGGGATTTTTTCCGTAGGTGGTAGAAGGGCTCGAGAGTTCAAGTTCTGTGGGTGCGGATGGTTTTGATTTTAAACCATAACTCTCGGAAGCCTCTTTCGAGAAACATCCTACTAGTGTTGACAACATAATGAGTAAGATTAAATACCTTGCTCTCTTCATATGTTACTTTTTTCGGATGGTTTCTAAAATTTTTAAAGTAAATAATAAAACCCAGTCCGATTTTCTTCATTATTTTAACTCTTAATTTTGAAATCTGAGGCAGCTGAGTCATTTTCATGACTTAAGAAGTGAATAAGAAATGATCAATTTTA
Source organism: Bacteriovoracaceae bacterium (assembly GCA_947461175.1). Classification (GTDB taxonomy): domain Bacteria; phylum Bdellovibrionota; class Bacteriovoracia; order Bacteriovoracales; family Bacteriovoracaceae; genus Peredibacter. The sequence continues at coordinate 697 of CANHIY010000186.1, read as the reverse complement.
AAATGCCCAAAAAAGGAGGCACTAAATTAAAGTTCTCTAATTTGAATCTGTTAAGCTTTTGGACTTTTCTTTGAAAGGAGTTACTAGAATTTGACTACCGAAAGAGCATTGCTAGATCAGTGTTCACGACGATGCTCTCGCTTAATATTAATCCACACACACAGAGATAAGGTCCGGTATTCAAAAGAAATCGATAAAGTGACCGGGTTTGAAACATGCTCCATCATCTGTTCATCCATTACCAACCGCCAGGATAAGATCATTGGTGTGATTGAAGTACTTAACAAAAGAAATGTAGAAAGATTTACTGTGGATGATGAAAAAACCATGAAAGTTATTGCCCTCATGTTGATTTAGCAAAAAATATGAACGATCTTCAAGTATGGCGGCAAGGAAAGGTCGTGGTGATCTTGATCTGATTTTTTTGATACCATCTTTTTTTATCCAAGGAACTATTTTTCAAGTTTCTAAGGGTCTATTGCCAACGCACCTTTATTCTTCAAAAATCCTAGCATAATTAACCGAGTCTAGGGTCGGTTCACGCAGAGGAACCCACTCCATTAGTTGAAGTGAGATTGGCCATATTAGTCATATACTGAGATTGTGGAAGCAAGCTGGGTCCAGGAAGCAGCACATGTTTTTGGACCTTCCTAAGGACCTGCAGTTTCCCTATTCGCATCCTCTTCTTCTGTAAATT
>CANHIY010000185.1 GCA_947461175.1 Bacteriovoracaceae bacterium | reverse complement strand
CAAGTTGTCTGACCTTAAAAATAAAACGGTTCTCGTGGTGAATATTGCTTCCCAATGTGGTTTTACTGGACAGCTTAACGAGCTGGAAAGTCTCTATAAAAAATACCAGGCCCGTCAATTTGTTGTCCTGGGAGTTCCGACCAATGACTTTGGAGGACAGACTCCGGAAGATGATAAGTCCATGCTTGAGTTTTGCCAAAAAAACTACAATGTTACTTTTCCAATCCTCTCGAAAGGAACCATCAAGGGGAAGGATAAGCGGGAGTTGTATAAATTTCTAACTCAAAAATCTTCTAAGGAATTTCAAGGGGAAGTGGGCTGGAACTTTGTAAAATTTCTCATTAATAAAAAAGGTCAAGTTATAGGACGATTTACTTCTTATGTGGGTCCACTGGATTCAGATTTAATAAAAAAAATTGAGTCTGACTTATAATAGGTTAGGGGTCATTTATCATGAATACCATCGTCGTCGGCGCAGGGGGAGGAGGAATTGCTTCTTCACTTCTCTCATCAATACGAGGGGAAGACGTCACTTTATTTGAATCTCACTCTGCCCTTGGGGGGTGTGCCTCATGGTTTAAAAGAGGGCCTTTTGTTTTTGATGCCGGTGCGACGACTATTTCCGGTATTGGAGTTCATGAACCCTTGGGAGAGCTATTTGAACTTTTAGGTCACTCTCCTTCACTCTTTCCCTGTGATCCCGGAATTGTTTTTCATTTATCCAGCGGGGAAATCATAAAGTACCATAGAGATTTTGAAAGATGGATGGAGGAGCTCTCAACGCATTTTCCACATCTTGATCATCGGCCATTTTGGAGTCTTGTGCGCTCTCTTAATAAAAAGAGTTGGGCCCTTCTTAAAGATGTAAAAACGTTTCCTTTTACAAATTTTTCGGACATTTTACAGGTTCTTAAGCATCCAAAGTACCTCTCTCTTGTTCCCTATTTACTTATTTCTACGGAACATCTTTTAAAAAAATATGGTCTCTATGACAGAGAGTATCTGGAGTTTATTGACGGAATCCTCCTGATCTCGGCCCAGGCAGAAAGTCCATTTATTCCTTCTCTTGTTGGTGCCATGGCCCTCTCTTACCCTGCTGAAACCTATGCTCCTTATGGTGGGATGAAGGGGCTCATGGATTTTTTTGAAAAAGAGCTTTTAAAAAGACATGTGGTGATTAAAAAAAGGACTCCAGTTTCTGCATTCAGAGAAGGTGAGGTTACACTTAGGAGTGGTGAGGTTATTCGGGGAGACAAAGTGATTTTAAATCTCCCGGTTTGGAATATGGCCAAAATGTCTGAAGGTGAGGTTCAAAAAACATTACAACAAGAGAGTCAAAAACATCCCGGACACTGGGGGGCCTTGACGGTTTACTTTGCTGGAAAACTCAACGTGAAAGAGCTTTACCACCAAGTTCATTTAAACCTTCCTCAGGTAAAAAATTATTTTGTTTCGTTTTCTATTCCTCACGATGAGGCACGTGCTCCCCTTGATTATCAATGCGTTACTATCTCCACCCACGTAGGAGCAAAATCTCAAGTCGATAAGGAGGAGCTCAGTGAAATTATCTTAAACGATTTTAAAAAAAGATTCCCCATCACTGACATCAAGTTTCTCACCACCGGATCCCCAAAAACATTTGAACGCTACACAGGGAGAGAAAGTGGTTTTGTAGGTGGCATTCCATTCCTTTATGGAAAAAATCCTCTCTCTCTTATGAGTGCCGTCATAAAAAAAGATTCTCTTTATAGGGTCGGAGATACCGTATTTCCGGGTCAGGGTCTTTGTGCCGTTGTTGCCGGGGCCCTTGGGCTTCATCACCGCTTAAAATCTTTTGATTCATCACTTTAGGTCAAAATTTTCAGACTTTTTGAATTTCAGGATCGAAGTCCGAAATTTCAAATGAGACTGGCCAATACCCATCACACATAAATCTAAACCCTGAAATTCAGAAGTATGATCGTTATGATAGCTAAATTTAAATCCCAATGGATAAAGAATTCTGAAGCTTAAAATTAGGATATGACCCCGATATAATGAGGGAAAAGATATATGCCTAAATCATATTTTTTTTAGATTTTAACTGGCATTTAGTGAATGAGAATAATAAAAAAGCGCTCATGAGAAAACAGCAGGGATTGAATTTATACAAAGGATCTCGCGGAGGAAGACGTCCTGGAGCCGGACGAAAGAGGATTCACTCCAAAGGAGTGTCTCATCTTAAAAGAGAGACCGTCACAAAGAGGACTCCCCAGCACATAAACTTTAAATTTAAATGCTCCATAAGAAATAAGGATTGCCTTAAGCTCTTAAAGCGCTTCATTGAAAATGCTCAGAAAATGGGTCTCATGGTGATTCATTTATCACTCCAATCTAATCACGTGCATCTTATTACCGAGGCAGAGAGTAACGAGATTTTGACCAGGGGAGTGCGGGCCCTTACGATTACTTTTTCCAAGGGTCTCAATAAGGGGAGAGTTCAGCTTGAGCGCTACCACCTCCATGTCTTAAAAACGCTTAGAGAAACTAAGTATGCTATTCAGTATGTTCTTTTTAATCAGCAAAAACATGATAACAAGAAATTTTCTCATGTTGATGGATACAGCTCTGCACTTTATTTAAAAGATGGATTAAACATTATTTGAAACTTTGCCAAAAAACATAAACTGTTCCTAAAGATTGAAAAAATCCAGAAAGATTTCACCTTGCCGCCACCTTCGGCCTTTTTACTCTCAAGAAGTTTTAAAGATCTGGCACAGATCTAGACTCCTCATAACTCTGAATTTGCGGGTTGGAATTCATCTACAAAGTCTATTTTTACATAATAAAGTTTATGGATGATTCTTATCAATTCGAATTGAATTTTCGAAACTTAATTCAGAGAAAATAAACTAAAAAATGAAAAAACTTGGAAGCACAGATTTTAACCCTGAAAAATCAAGAGAAACAATCGTGGTGGAGGACATCATCTTTAAAAAGATCCAGAGGTTTGTCTAGGAAAGAGCCGCCTAAGGAGATAGATCTTACAAATGGATTAACTATACATATGCCAAAATCAAAGAGCGACTCAAGAAGAGGTAGTCCTCAAAACAAAAATCCTACCAATCAATCTTAGGATTTAAACCCCCAAATACAAAAGTGTTACGGGTTTAGGAATGTTTTGACGAATTTAAAAGATGAACATCAAGCGGTTTATTCAACTTAAGATTTAGATCTCTTTGAGGAAAGGCCATCTCAATCCGGTGCTGTCTTAAGCGCTCATCAATCTTAAACCGCACGGCACTTCTCACTTCACCTAAGGTGGAGACCTCTTTTAGATCGCACCAAAAAAGGAGTTGAAAGTCCAGGTTACTTTCATTGAAATTATCAAATAAAACCACGGGTAGCGGGTCCTGAAGGATGTGTTCTGTATTGAGAAGAATATCCGTGCAGATGTTTTCCACCAGTTTTAAATTGGATCCATAGGCCACTCCAAAATTCACTGAGGTCCGCACCACTGAGCGTTCATAAGACCAATTTAAAACACTTTTTTCCAGGAAAAAACTATTAGGCACCACAAAGATTTTTCCGTCACCATTTTTAACTTGAGTGCTCCTTGTTCCAATGGAAATAACTGAACCGGAGATGTTTTCAAGTTCCACGATGTCTCCCACTTTAATGGGTCTTTCTACCAAAAGGATGATGCCGGAGATGAAATTATTCACAATATTTTGTGAACCAAATCCCACACCAATCGCCAGGGCCCCACCGAAGACGGTAAAGACAGAAAGGGGGATGCCAGCAAGGGCCAGGGAAAGGGTCACAAAGAGGGCCAGGGAGCCGTAGAAGGCAAAAGTT
>CANHIY010000184.1 GCA_947461175.1 Bacteriovoracaceae bacterium | reverse complement strand
TTGAAAAACATGAGAAACGCCAGAGGCCTGAGTCTTAACAAGACGGCGAGGCTTCTGAACGTGAAAGAGGCCCTCGTGAATCATTATGAAAATGGACGTAAGGATCAGATTCCAGAATCCTACATTGCGCACTTCGTAATAGGTTTAGGATTCAATATGGAAGACTGGGAGGATTTTCTTAAAGGTCGAACATCAGTCTACGATCTTCGCCAAGAGTGCCGGGACTTCATTAGCAAACTAGATCGGGAAAAGCTCAGGGCCATTCATACAATGCTTTTGAGTTTTTCAAATTTAAAGTAAGGAGCAAGTTATGGACAACATCATCGAATCAATTTCTAATTTCATTGGCAGTGTGGTTACCGCTGTCATCGTAGGGGGAAGCATACTGCTTCTTGCCGGAGAAATCCGTTTATCAGCTTTGAGAAAGGCCAAACAGGGATCAACAAGACTTTCGTCATTCACGGAAAGGATGACTCAAACCAGACTGCCCATTCAGAAATGAATGGGCAGCTCAAACATAGGCCAATCATAAATGGCCTGAGTTATAATCCGAGAGCTAACTTAACTCTCTCACCAAACTCCATTACTCTCATTTTCTTAATGTTTTCAGCATTCAATGGATAATCCGCAATCTCTTCAATACTGACAAAAACTAAAGTATATGTGGCCTTAAAGACTGCCTTAGAAAATTTGTTCTCATCTGAAATTACTGAATCATCATTCCCCAAATTTATCCAGTGAGTAACTTTACAGGTCTTGCTGGTAAAGTCTGATGCTTCCGTGAAGACAGTGATCTCTTCGCCCATAAATAGAGGCCTCTTGAAGGAAACATTTTCCATTCCGGCCACGGTAAAGCCAACCTTATCCTTAAGCTGGTCCTGAACTGGATAACCATAGTCTTCAAAGGCCTGATTCCTGGCCGTATCAGCAAACTCAAAATATTTCGGGTGGTATGCAACTGAATACATATCCAGGTCGCGATACAAGACCTTCGTTTTAAATCTATGAATTTTTCCTTTACGCATATCAATTCCTTCTTAATTTAAAAAATTTACAATTTCTTTTTTCCGCATTTTGAGGGCATCTGAGTGAAAAAACTTACTGTCCTCTGAAATATTGAATAAATCAAACTCTCCATTGTCTTTCAAGCATGACAATAAATCCCCACCATCCATAGACTCTCCATCAAAATTTTTATCCACAAAGAAAAACGACGGGCCTTGAACGGTCATGGATTTTTCAATGATACCATGACAACTTTCAAAGATATGAACATTAAATCTATCTTTAAGTTTGCTTTTAATCACTGGAAGGAAATATTTTTCATCATCTATGATAAAGATATTAGGCTTCTCATTTACAGCTCTTATTTCCTGAAAAACAATTTTAGGGATAATCTTTATTCCAGTTGCCTTACATCCCCTTACAACATCTTCATTCTCATGATGATGGGTGGCCAAGACTGAACAACCTTCGAGCTTAAATTCTGATATAAATTCCAAACCGGTCATGGACTCATCTATAAAATCATGATCCATGATATAAAATGTCGATCTGTCTTCACCCTTATCTTTTCCAAATTCGATTAAATCACTAATTTTTGAGAAGCAGATAATTTCCTTCTCAGGGCATTCTTTCATCATCTTCCGCTTCATCAGTTCAGTATTTGGCGCATAGTCGTCAGCAATCACAATCTGCCGGTACTTATCTAAGAAAAGCGTCGTCTTAATCCAGCTAGGCGGCGAACACAATGGGTAAGTGACGGTCATGGTTGTACCGAGGCCAAGCATAGAATCGACTTCAATTTTACCACCGTTAGTCTCAATAAAGATTTTGGAATAAAATAATCCAATACCAGTTCCATTTTTTCTTAAACTCACATCTTTCTGAAATATCCGCTCAAAATCGCTTGAATGAATACCTCGTCCAAAATCTTTGATCCTTATCATGAGTAGGCCCGCCGTAGAATCCACACTCACGACTACCTTTCCACCTGTTGGGTACGACTCCACAGAATTGTTGATAATGTTTGATAGGGTCCTACTCAATTCTGACTCATTAACAAAAACATACTGAACCGCTGACCGATTGAGAAACTCAACTTCAATCTCAACATTTGAATTTTTATACTCAGACCGCTTAATGGCAATAAGGGTATCCATAAAGGCCCTAACCAATATCTTTTCTTTCCGATTGGATGCTTCAAAGTCCCATTTTCTTGTCAGGCTATTCGCAATATCCTCCATTCGTTGAGTACAAGATCTAATGACATGATAATCCGGTGTCTCAGGTTGAAGGCCACTTATGGCAATTTGCAAGGCGGCCAAAGGAGACTTTATGTCATGGGCAATTCTACGGGCGACCTCACTTTCCTTAATCTTTTGAGCTTGAGAAAATGTGATTTTCTTAAGCTGTGCTTCCTTTGAAATGTTCTGAAGTAAATAAAGTGTAGATCTGATGGCCTCATATATTTCAGGATTCCGCCACTTTTTAAATCTTGTATCCAGTGTCACTTCTAACGTTTTGTCTTTATGAAATAGATCGACAGAAAACATCATTCCGTTTGTTGAATCCGAAACAGCAAATCTTGCTTCCTTAACATTCTCAGAAGCCACGAGATCCTTTCTGTATTCTGCGTGGACTATGGAGCTTGTAGCTTTTCTTAAAACCGTGACAATTTTTTCAAGGTCTTGCTCTTCAAAATTTTCAAGCACGGGAAATACTAAACTAAAAAACTGGCAATACCACGTTTCAAGTTCACTTCTAACTGTCGCAGCATCCTGAAGAAGAAGCTTACGCAAAAGTCCGTGTGAAACTTCGCCAGTTTTCAAATGCTCTTCAATAACCCTTATTAAGTCTGAGTACCCTTTATAATAACCATAGCTCTTAAGAATCGTCCGGGCCTTAAGAATCGCCTTCCTCGCACCATGAAGATCTCTGAAGAACAAAAGGATGATGGACTTAAAAATACAATAGATCGCCTTATCAAGTGAGCTTCCGGACTTCTGATATGACTTTTCCGCAGAGATGAAGAATTGCTTACCAATATCAGTATTTCCATTTAAGAGATTAAGATAAGAGGCATAGATCAGGACCCGCATTCCATATCTTTCATCCGGCTCAGTTGGGTCAAGGTGATCATAACTGGCCAGGATATGATGATTAAATCGTTCTAAGTCACCAACCTCAGCGTAAGTCTTGGCCGATGTACCAATATTAAACATCATGAAAAACTTATCATTATTCTCTTTGAGTATTTCGTGTGACAATTTGTGATAACTTAACGCCGTTTCTAACTTTCCTCTGGAATGAAAATAATTTCCGGCCAAAGACAAAATTTCACCATGAATTCTGGACCTTTTCGGCACTGATAAAAGTAGAGTTCTGAATATCAGCAATGCTTGCCTATATTTACCTTGAAAGACTAACCAGTGGGCATACCAGGCCAAGGCCCGTCCATCTAATTGCTTAGTCTTAAAATAACTTCCGAGCATTTTGCAAAGTAACAATATCCCAATGACATCCTAAAGCAGAATCTTCAATCCTCCTCCCAAGTGTAGGTCTTAGATGTTTAGGAATACTCTTCGTTCTATGAAAAATCTGAATCACGGCCTGATAACAGTCTGAATAGATCTTAGGATCTTTCATTTTTTTTATTCTCAATCTTTCTAATGAGGGAGGAATAGGCAGGCATCAACTTTTCTTCAATTAAGAAAAAATCCTGGGATAATTTATCGTTACTTCCGGTATAAAAATAAATAATTGATAAAATCCCGCCAATCTTTTCTCTGGATCTGTTGTAGAGCATTATTTTGTTTCTTACATCAAACGAATAAAACCCTGCTCCTAAAAGCTCAATCG
>CANHIY010000183.1 GCA_947461175.1 Bacteriovoracaceae bacterium | reverse complement strand
TTTTTCTTTTTATCCCTGTTTTTTGAATAGGACAGCGCCTCATTTATGCTGACTTTACTAGGTCTCCATTTTTTTTTGGGTAGTAAAAAATCTAAGCTTCCCATACGCTCAGTTTTCAAGTCCTCTTCTTCAGAGTCCTTATCTTTTTTATTTTTAAAAAGCATTTTGATGACGTGATCAACTGCTCCCTTAGCATCTTCTGATATGAATTCAAGACAAGAATTTATAATCTGCCAGCTATCATCATGGTCAAATTGATGTATTTTCCTTAAAAGATCCAGCGCTAAGAATCTTAAGGACATCTCGTTTATCTTCATATTATTCCCCTTTATGTACTTTTATCTCAATTTAGTGAGACCGAATGAGACTGATTAATCTTTTTTTATGAATCTAACTTTTAACCTAGACAAAAATTGTCTTTCCTTTTTGTCATAATCTAGAAAAGAGTTTTTAAAATTTCCTAAAAATTTAATTAAATTGGCTTAGGGCCTGCCTGACTCAACACTTTCGCTTCTACGACCTAAGGCATACCTTTGCCAGTCACTTTATGATGAATGGTGGGAATATCAATGACCTTCAGAAGATCCTAGGCCATTCAAGTTTAGAGATGACTCAAAGATACGCTCACCTTGCTCCAGAGCATTTAATTCAGGCTTCAAACGTGGTGAGTTTTGGAGCTTCAGTGATAGAAAGAAAGTTAGTTGTGAACGGATAGAGCCAATTTAGAGCCAATTTAGAGCCAACTCCGTCTTGGGTGCCTTAAGTGATTCAATTTAAAAGGGAATTTTTAAATGGTGCCCAGGACTGGACTCACTGGGCACATTTTTAAAAGTTTAAAATTGAGTTCAGAAATTTCAGAGTCTTACTCATTCATTTCAATGTCTTATTTTACTTAAAATCAACCCACATGGGCCATGGAATTGTGATCTACGATGTTTGATTTTTACCAATTTTGGTGAAGGTTTAACCATTTTCTAACCACGAAATCGAGTTGAGAGTAACTAAGGTTTTCTTTTATAAATATCTCATATCTAGGCACTTAGTTAACCATTTCCCTGATTTCCGACTAATTAGCTAAAGTAATCAAATTTCGTTACCGATAAGGAATCAAGGTGGTGCGATATGAAGTTACTTTTTTGTTCGATCCTTCTAACTCTTACCTCATGTGCAACTAGAAATATGTGGCTCATAAATAAGAATGAGTCTGGTGGGATAATAGCGTATCAAAATTATAATGGCATCAGTCAAGATGTGTGGCTTGAAGATATTAAGCAACGTGTTCAGTGTCCAGATGCATTTAGAATGAAAGAGTGGCAAAGGAAGTCACAAATACATCAAAATTCATTAGTGGTTCCTTCTACAAACTCCTACACCACAAACACAAATTCAAATTATGGAGTAACCAATCAGTACGGTTCGAACTTATTTAATATCAACGGAAATTCTACTTCCACAAAAACAGAGCAGACAACCCAAATAGTGCCCTACACCGAAGAGGTCGCATGGGTAGAACACCGATACGAGTGCGACTGGAAGGCAGTTGCGAAAAAAAATTATGAAAAACTATCGTTAGATCAAAAGATCGAGTTTCAAAAAGACAGGTGCTTAAAAAGTGATATCGATGGATGCGACTCTCTTTCATACTTATACTATCAAGCTGGTAAAATACCGCAGATGCTAGCTCTACAGGAAAGCATATGTGACCTTAAAAATGCTAAGCACTCAGCTTTTGCGTGCTTTATGAGAGGAATGTACAACTTGCAAAACAATCAGAACAAGGTTGAAGCGGTATCATTTTTTAAAAAGGGATGCGAGCAGAAAACAGGCATAAAAGATGAACATGGCACCACTTCTTGTGTATTTTATGCCGCACACTCAAAGAAACATTCTTTACTCGAAGAAAATATAGGTGAGATGAAAAACAAATGCGTACTAGAGGATCATGGCAGTTGTTACGATGTCGCATGTCTTTACAGTATTATTGGAAATAAAGAACAAGGTTTTAAGTTCTTAAGACTTGCTCTTGAGAATGGATATAAGAATTGGGATCACCTAGAAAAAGATCAAGACCTGGATTACCTAAAGAATAGTTCTAGTTTTCAAAAACTTTTGAATGAATTTAAAGAAAGAACTCCAGCTTCAGTGAAATAGTTTTTTAAATTTACTGGGGGGAAGAATGAAAAAGTTACGAAGTTATACTCTAATGTTTATTTTTCTATTCTCCGGCTTTTGTAATGCATCTGATGAAGCTCTCGATTCAGCCCCCGTTAACGTGGGAGATTTTGGCCCTAGTCCGTACGAACAACACTTTGGGACTGTCACTGACAATGAACTTGAAAGTATTCAAGAAGAGCTTAAAGAAGCTAAAGCTGAAACTCTAAAAAAAAATAAATCAAAAGAGAAGAAACCTTAATCACATGCTCAGCAATGATATAAAATGACGTATAGATAAGCCTAACAAAATGAAGGAGGACTACTTTTTTTCTGTCGGTTTTCTCTGGGTCCCAAATGACTTTATGGGAGTTTCCAATACATCCGCCTACCGTTGTCATAGCCTAGAACTTATAATACCACGCTTGCTTCGGTTGGTGTCTATCCACACTCCTAACAAGACTTGGCGGACCTTCGTCGCTTCATCCTATTTATCTCCATGCCTGCACAACTTCGACTCTGAGGGGATAGCCCCAACCAGATCAAAACAGGTTTACCAAAACTGCTTTCAATGGAAACCTCCTTAGTTGGTGGTCACGATGAAACCGTTAAGTTCTAATTCTTTATCGAGAGACTTAAAGAGTGTCAAACCATGCGCTCGAAACAGAAGTGACATTCAAAATATTGTCATTTTTTTGACGACATTTGAGAAGAGATCAAACTGGAAAAGCTATCCCATGCCACTTATTTTTACGCCACTCATGAAACTTTCTCTGTCCTACAAGATCAAGACAGGCTGGATTGATTTCCGAAATGTAACGGATAATCAATGCATATTTTGAATCTAAGTCACGCTTATGAAATTGTCCGATCACGACGTAACCCGGCCAGTCAATTCCTAACGTAACCCAGCCAGTCATTAATTAGTTTCAGGTTCCTCTTCAAATGTAAGTATTCTTGTTCACCTTTGGGTGGCTAGGCTTAGACGTTACAATTTGAAATTAACAAAAAATACAGCATTGATTGTTTTATAAAATCACGTCTGGATTTTTAGAGAAAATATTTAGGATCCATGACGGTTTAATAATATCTTTTTTTTGAAACCCTGTTGTTAAATGGAGGTTCCAGAACCTAAGGTGGCTGATTTTTTCAGACTCATCCTCTCCCTTTATTCCATCCCCTAAGTTTGAATCTATGAAGATCCTTACATTTCTATCAAACTTATCTGCAGATGAAATAAATGAATCTACACTAAAAAACGAGTGTAGTTTGAGTCCCCGTGACTCCGATGCTAAGGCCCAAGTAGAATGAACAAGCTTATCATCATCAATTAAAACGACATTCTTAAATTGTTTGTCATGATGGATCTGAATCTGGGGAACTGAATCTTTTGGAATAATCTTAAGTCCATTGGTCAATGCTTTGTTTTGGATTCTGTTACCACAGAAGTGACTAGTTACGATTATTGATTGTGACTGGATTGAGTGTTTAGTAATTAAATCAATTCCATCTGACTCGGTATCTGAAAATTCAAGATCAATAAGATAATTAAACTCATCTTTGTTTACCTTGGGTATCCAGGTTTCAAAAGATGCCTGGGAATTAAAGTGAAATAATTCGACTTCATAATTCCTTAAAATTTCCTTCCAGATAGAGTGAATGGATTCATCATCATCAATGATGCAAATTTTATCACGAGTGAGTTTTAGTGAAGGCTGAAACCATTCCGGTGGACTCACGATTTGAAGTTCAATTTCAATGAGAGTCCCC
>CANHIY010000182.1 GCA_947461175.1 Bacteriovoracaceae bacterium | reverse complement strand
GTCTTGTATCCTTAAGTGTTTTAGCGGCGTAAAATTGATAGGCCTCTTTGAACTGCCCAACGATTTCGTTTTCTCCGATGAGCTTACTTTTTAGACCACAGATGGTTTCAAGTAAAAACAGATAGGCATCCTGTCCGCTCACGACTTCGTGGCGGGGAAGTTCCTGTAGGGAAAATGGAGAATTTTGGAATGATAAAACTAAGGTCCTTTGACAGGTACGCAAAATAAAGGCATGGGGTGTGACCTCTTCCGGATGAAGAGATCCACTTGAAAAATTCCAAAGTTGAAGGCTAGGTAGCATAAACAAACATTAAATGATTGAGTTTAAAAAATTGTCATAGAAGTGTCATAATTTGGGAAAAAGTGTTGGACAAGGGTCTGTAAATAATAAATATTTCAATAGGTTTCCTTGACACTATCTTTGAAAAAACCTTATCTCTTCAGGTATATTTATTATTGTCTGGACTTTAACTATGACGGCATGGGTTAAAAACTGTTTCGCCTCTTTTGACCGCAGGGTTGATGGGGCCATTACTTTTTTCTTTAAGCATTACGGAAAGACCAAGTTCATGGTGGCCATGTCTAAAAAAGCTCAGTACCTAGGTCTTGAAAAACTTTTTCTTAAAGGTCCAAAGGCCTTTGTTTATTTTTTCTTATTTTATCTGATTCGGGATACTATTCTTTATATCATCATACCAATTTGTTTTGCGACGCTGGTGGATTAAAGCAGTTAAGGAGATTTGATGGAAGCCTTCACCATTATTTACACCCTCTTAGGTGGATTAGGTATTTTCTTTTTCGGAATGAAGTTCATGTCCGATGGACTCCAGGCCGTGGCAGGAGATGTGATCCGAAAAATCATCAACTCCATTACCTCTAACCGGTTTATGGCGGTTGGGGTGGGTCTTCTTGTGACCTGTATCATCCAATCATCCTCTGTCACAACGGTGATGACCGTGGGATTTGTGAATGCTGGTCTTATGAACCTTACCCAGGCCATTGGAGTTATTTTTGGTGCTAATATAGGAACCACAATCACAGGCTGGATCATTTCCATCAAGGTGGACAAGTACGGCCTTCTTCTCGTGGGACTTGGTTTTATCCCTGGGCTTTTTTCAAAATCTGAAAAATGGCAGCACCTGGGAAAATCTATTCTTGGCGTAGGGCTTGTTTTCATGGGGCTTCAAATCATGTCTGGGGCCTTTGCTCCACTTCGTGATAACCAGTCCTTCTTGGATTCCATTGCCTATTTTTCTGGCGAACACTATGGCGCCTACATCGCCTCAATCTTAATGGGTTGTCTTTTAACCATGATTGTTCAGAGTTCTTCAGCGATGCTAGGAATCACCATGGCCCTCGCCACTTCGGGAGTGATTCCTTATCACACAGCTGTGTCCTTAGTTCTTGGTGAAAACATTGGAACTACGATCACTGCGATTCTTGCCTCCATTGGGGCCAATGTTAATGCAAAGAGAGCCGCCCGGGCCCATGCATGTTTTAACATCTTTGGGGTGTTAATCATGCTGATGATCCTTCCGTACTACTTTGACATTATCAATTCTCTCATCCCTCAGGATGCCCGGTTTGTGGCCCCAGATGGCACTCAGCCTTATGTGGCCCAGCACATTGCTCTCGCTCATACTCTTTTTAATCTTAGTGCGACCATTTTATTTTTGCCCTTCATTGGTCAACTTGCGGCCTTTGTGACCAAGATCACCCCGGACCGATCAGAAAAAGAAGTGCCTCACCTCCTCGTTCTAGGGGATCCTATGAACATGCTCCCTGCTGCATCCCTCGCGCAAGCAGAGTCAGAGCTTAAGAAGATGAAAGAAATCATTGAGCGCATGTATAAGCTTAACCGGGAGTTTTGGGCCAAGGATGAGTATGACCCAAAAATGCTGGCGAAAATCATTGATTACGAGCGGATCACGGATAACATTCATAAAGAAATCACCGTTTTTTTGTGTTATGTGATGGAAAAACCCATGTCCCATCATCAATCTGAGCAAGTTCAGGCGATGATAAAAATCGCAGACGAACTTGAATCAGTGGCCGATTATATTGAGAGGCTTGCTTCCTATAGAGACCGCTTTAAATCCAATCAGAAAATTGAGGGAGAATCCCGCACAGAATTTTTTCAGTTTTTGGATGAAGTCTGGAACTTCTTTGAATTGGTTGGAGCAGGACTTATGAACGGTGAGGTTCTTGATATGCCAAGTATTGAGGCAAAATCTGAGGAGTTACAGCTTTGGGCCGATAGCATGCGTGAAAAACACCTGGATCGTATTTCCAAGGGAACCTATCTTCCAGTAACGGCCTTAACTTACTCGGATATGGTGGTGGCCTTAAGAAAAATCCGGGCCCACTCCTTTCTCATGGCCACGGCCATAGAAAACTTAAATGCCAAACACGATTAAAAAAGGGAATGAAAAAAATGGGACTTATTTTTTCTCCAAATGAGATCATGGAAAGATCCCGGGGACTCACCTTTGATGATGTCCTTCTTATGCCCAGGCATTCCGAGATGAGCTCCAGGCGCGCTCCGAAGCTTGAGTCGAGGGTCACTAAAAATCACATCCTCAAAACTCCCGTTGTTTCGGCCAATATGGATACGGTGACTGAATACCAAATGGCAATCAAAATGGCCCAGCTTGGTGGACTTGGAATTCTTCACAGGTTCATGACCCCTGAAGAGCAAGTGAGGCAAGTTCAACTCATGGTTAAGGAAATTAAACCTCTGGGATTACCGGTGGCGGCCTCCATCGGAGTTAAGGAAGAGGGGATGAGAAGAGCAGAACTTCTGGTGGATCACGGAGTCGATATTCTTACCATCGATATCGCCCATGGGGATTCTGTGATGATGTTTGAGATTCTTGATTTTGTTAAAAAGAAATTTCCTGGCATAGATGTAATCGCTGGCAATACCGCCACACCTGAGGGTGTTCGAGGCCTCATTGAGCATGGGGCTGATGCTGTGAAGGTTGGAATTGGGCCCGGGTCCATGTGTACCACGAGGATCATCACGGGTTGTGGAGTTCCTCAGCTAACTGCGGTTTCCATGTGTGTCTTGGAAGCTCAAAAATTTAATATCCCAGTGATCGCTGATGGTGGAATTAAAACTTCTGGAGATATTGTGAAAGCCTTCGCGGCCGGTGCTGAAACTGTCATGCTTGGATCTATGCTTTCAGGCTGCCTTGAAACTCCAGGTGAAATAGAGGGCGGAAGAAAACGTTATCGTGGAATGGCCTCAAAAGATGCTCAGGTATCTTGGAGAGGGGAGCTTCCTCAGGGAATGGCCGCAGAGGGAGAGGCCCGGTGGGTAAATTGCAAGGGGTCTGTGGAAAATATTGTGTTCGAACTTTCTGGAGGGATCCGCTCGGGAATGACCTACCTTAATGCAACAACCATTTCAGATATTCATAAAAATGCCTATTTCATGGAAATGACGGCTAGTGGTATGATGGAATCTAAACCACACGGACTTTTTTAAACAAATAGGATCAACTTGTTTTCTGATAGTGCTTTAGAAATAGTTTTAAGTTACCCTAAATTGAAAGAGCATCTTAAGGTCAATGCTGAGGATGTTTCTAAAATTGAAAAGCTCTTCAAAGAAATTCACGGAGAATTTTCACCAACAGTCGTTAAGACTGCGGTAACTTTCATCGATGCCACTTTTCTTAAGTTGTATGATGGTGTCAACATCGAATTGCCCGAAGGCATGGATCTATTAAAACTTAAAGAACAAAATCACATCATCCTGGTTCCTAATCACCAGTCTCATGCTGATTATATTGCTCTCACGTATTCCATGTATAAAAAATTTGGTGTGCCTCTGCGGGTTGCCGCCGGTATTAACCTGAATGTTTTTCCTTTGGGACAAATCTTTGGTAAGGGGGGAGCTTTTTTCATCAGACGCTCCTTTACCGCTGATCAGCTTTATAAGCTCACTT
>CANHIY010000181.1 GCA_947461175.1 Bacteriovoracaceae bacterium | reverse complement strand
CAGAGTTATTCATTTGATTGTGCCATCGTTGATTTAAAACTTGGTGAAGAAATAGTTGGCCCACAAATTGCTCTAATGGCAAAGCGCAGAGGTATAGGCCATGTCATCGCTGTGACAAGTTTTGAAAGCGATAATGAACTCATACGAAAAGCATATGAAAATGGCGTCGATGATTTTGTTAAGAAAACTAATCTTAAATCTCACTTTGATTTCTTCATTAAAAAAATTATTACAGGAAAAGATTTAAAGAAAAATGTTTTAAGGCTTACAAAAACTACTTACATCACTAGAGATAAAGACCTCATAAATGCTCTAGAGTCCGTGAGTACTTCTTATGCTCCAATGGAACCAATTTTTATTGGTGGTGAATCGGGGGTCGGAAAAACTCAATTGGGAAAATGTCTCAAAACCCTACTTGATCTTAAAGGTGAACTCGTTGAGCTTAATTGTGCTGGACTTAATGATGAGATTATAAAATCTGAATTATTTGGACATGAAAAAGGAGCATTTACAGGGGCAGATCGACAAACAGTGGGGAAAATTGAACTTGCAGATGGCGGCATTCTCTTCTTGGATGAAATTGGCGATATGCCTTTAACGACTCAAGAAAAGCTTTTAAAAGTTATTGAAGAGAAGGAATTTTCTAGAGTTGGAGGAAACAAAAAGATTAAATCAAATTTCCTTCTCGTTACGGCAACTCTAAAGAATCTTGAAGACCTTGTGAGTTGTGGAAAACTTCGCTCGGATTTTTATAATAGGATCAAAGGTAAAACGATTTACATTAAACCCTTACGACAGAGATCTGAAGATTTAAAGTTACTCATTGAACACTTTTTGAATATAGCGACCAGAAGCGTATATCTAACACCAGAGGCATATCAGGCCCTTATGACTTACAACTGGCCTGGAAACATTCGCGAGCTTGATAAAGCGATTAACCGTTTATCTGATACGAGAGGTGGGATAGTAAAACTTGAAAACTTAGATCCTGCATTAAAATCAGGTGGTGGTTTCTTAGATTCTGCTTTACCCGATGGTCTTCTAACTAAAAAGCAGGCCGAATTTGTAAAGCGAAGTAAGAATCTGGGTGATCTTTTTGAAAAACTTGAGCGTGAGATAATTCTTTATGCTTATGAAGATTTAAAAGGAAACAAATCTGAAATTTCTAGACAATATAATATTTCAAGAAAAAAGCTTTGGTCTTTTTTTAAGCACGAATCAGGAGAGTTACAACATTGAATACAAGAATAAAAAACATCCTTCATGACTTAAATAAGTTCAGAGATCAGATGAATTGTTGTTACACCTGCCTGTCCCAAGATTTAAAAACAGGTGAAAATCCAGAAGAAGATGACATAAATGATTTAAAAAAAGCTTCATTAGAAATATCACGTCTAGTAGATAATCTTTCCCATGAGCTTAAAGGAAGTATGTATGAAACTAGATAATAAAACAGCTCTTATTACTGGAGCCAGTCAAGGAATCGGTAGAGCGATTGCCCTAGACCTTGCTAATGAAAAAATTAATCTTGCCTTGGTTGGAAGGAATAAAGAGAAACTAAAAGAAGTCGCCCATGAGTGTGAAAAACTTGGTTCAAAGGTAAAGATTTATCCTTTTGACCTTACAGACATAGAAAAAATTCCATCACTCATCGAAAAAGTCAAAGTTGATTTTCAGGTCCTTCATATTTTAGTGAATAACGCTGGAACTTATGTTGATGGAAATCCATTTGAGAGCGATTTAAAAGAATGGGACTATGCTCTTGATCTAAATTTTAGGGCCGTTTATCACTTAACTAATCAGGCCCTAGCTCTCATTCCTGACCAGGACAGCGGCGCTATTATTAATGTTTCTTCCATTGCTGGCCAGATGACTTATAAAGGTGGAGAGATTTACTGCGCTACCAAATTCGCCTTAAGGGCCTATTCAAATTGCCTTTTTGAAAGTCTCAGAGAAAAAAATATTAAAGTGACCTGTATCTATCCAGGGTTCGTCAATACTGAGTTAGGACGTGGCGAAAACCTTGATGAGTCTAAGATGATTCAACCAGAGGACATAGCAAGTACCGTGAATTTTTTTTTAAAGACTCCAATTACCGCCTGTCAAACTGAGATCATCATAAGACCTCAGAGAACACCTTATAAGTAGGATATTATGATTGCAATAACTGAAACAGAACATTTAAACATGATTCAAAATATTGAGATGATCGTAAGATCTGATCGAGTTTTTGAAAATTGTTATGATAAAGATTCTTCTGAGGTTATTAAATGGACTGAGTATTTCACTAAAAGGGCGAATATTCCTGAAATATTTGGTGAAGTCGGTAAAAGAATCTCTACAAAGAAATTTCTTCATACGGAGATTGTTGGTACTTTCTGGCATCATTTTTCAGCCCTTGCTCCTCAAGTTATGAGCATTGCATCTGCCAGAGTGGATAATAATTTCATGAGGCATTATATTGTTCAAATTTTATTCGAGGAGCTGGGCACAAGAAATCATAAGCTAATTCACCCTGATTTATTTTTAGATGCCATTGAGTCCATCGGTGTAACCACGAAGAGAAGGAATGAGCTTGTAAGTAAGCACTTATCTAAACTTGGATTTAATGAACTTTCCAGAATAATGAATGAGGCAAAATCAAATAGTGAAATTTTAGGTATTCTCCTTGGGCTAGAGATAGACGCAAACGAAAATATTCAGGCGATTTTTCAGGCCTTGACCTTTAATGAAGAAGCTACTCAAAAAATAAAAAACACTCCCTTTTTTAAGATTCATCGAATTGCAGAAGATGAACATATCCGTCTGGATGTAGCGAATTTCTTGAGATTTTGTGGATCGGATGATGAGAGAGAAAAATTCAGTCAAGGATTTGATAAATCTGTTATCTTTTGGAAAAAATATTGGGATGCTATGGCCTCAATTATAGATTCCGAGGCGATCGTATGATTGAAAAAAAACTCGGAGTTCTGAGCGGTACCTCCTACGCAGTAGGCTCAATCATCGGTTCAGGCATTTTATTCCTCCCATCTCTGACATATAAACTTAGTGGTGCCGATGTTTTTCTTTCTTGGCTTTTAGCAACGGTTCTCTGTGTTCCACTTCTTTTAGTTTTCTATGATATGTCCAAAGTAACCAGCCCAGGTGATGGTGTTAAAGGATTCATCGAACACGGATTAGGAAAGACTGTGGCCTCATGCTTTCCAGCTCTTCTTTTATCAACTGTTTGCATCGGGATGCCTTCATCTGCCTTAATCGTTGGAAAATTCATAAAAGACTATACCGGATTAGGAGGCATTGATTATGTTGTTGCCCTCTATCTTTTACTTTTTGGAATCGTTTCTAATGTACTTGAAAAAAGTATTGGTGAGAAAATTCAAAATATCGTTTCCATAAGTTTTATCGCGGTAGGAGTTGGACTATTCTTCTTTACCCTTCCAGTAGCCAGTGGAAATTATCATAAGATCAATCCAGAATTTAATTTTAAAGGAACATTCGCAGGAATCACCATGGCCTTTTGGGCGTTCGCTGGTTTTGAGAATTTATCCTTCTTAACCAAGGACTTTAAACGTCCAGAAAAGGATTTTCTCCTCTCAATGATACTGGCACTTATAATTTGCGGAACACTTTACCTGGCGCTCACTGCTAATTATGCAGCGATTATTCCTTACGAAAATATTGAGAATGTAATGGGGATTTTTCAGTTATCGAAAGTGGTCAAACCAAAGACCTTATCTAGTCTTATCATAGTAGTCCTTGCTTTTCTGGCCTTAAAGACAAACTTTAATAGTTGGGTAAAAGGCCTTGGACAAATGATAACAAATGCAGCAAATGAGGGAACTTTACCAAAAGTATTAGCAAAAAATAAAAATTCGCCTACTTATCTTTTAGGCTCGCTGTTTTCATTAAGCTTGGTGCTATCTAAGATTTTTCCTGATTTCCTGGAAACGGGACTTGTCATAGTAAGTTCCAACTTTGTGACCATT
>CANHIY010000180.1 GCA_947461175.1 Bacteriovoracaceae bacterium | reverse complement strand
GATTCTATCCGGGGGATGGAGCTGATCCTAAACCCCTTTAAAGAAAAGATGACAGACTTTCAAAAGAAAGTTGAAGAGATGCATTTAATCGACACGAAGGACAGGTTAAAACTTCACGCAGAGATTGAAAGGATTCACCTCACCAGTCAAAAAATGAGCCTGGAAACGGAAAACCTCACCCGGGCCTTAAAGGGGGACGTGAAGGTTCAGGGTAACTGGGGAGAGATGATCCTGGAGAAAATCCTCGAGGCCTCAGGGCTAAGAAACGGAGAGGAGTTTATTTTACAGGGAAGGAATTTGGGACTTAAGGATGAGGAGGGGAGAACCCAGCAACCTGATGTGGTGATTAATCTTCCCGATGAGAAACACTTAATTATTGATTCTAAGGTGAGTCTTGTTTCCTATGAGAGGTATGTGAGTGAGGAGACTGAGGAAGAGCTCTCCCTGTTTTTTGATTCCCTCTATGCCCACATTAAGGGGCTTAGTTCAAAAAATTACCAAAGACTTGAAAAGCTCCATGGCCCTGATTATGTGATCCTCTTTATTCCTATTGAAGGGGCCTTCATGCTGGCGATGAAAAAGGATCAAGATCTTTTCTCCTACGCCTGGGAGAGAAACATCATGCTCACGGGCCCCTCGACTCTTCTTGCTACCCTGAGGACCGTGGCCAGTGTCTGGAAGCAGGAGAGGCAAACCAAAAACGCCCTAGAGATCGCCCGGCAGGGGGGACTTTTGTATGATAAGTTTGTGGGGATTGCAGAAGAGTTAAACCATATGCAGGGCCAGATCAAAAAAGTGGGGGATTCTTTTGATGACCTCCGGTCCCGTCTTCTCACCGGAAAGGGAAGTATGGCGAGTCGTATAGAAAATTTAAAGGAGTTGGGGGCGAAGACCTCAAAGAGCCTTTCAATAGAGATGTGATTTAGCTTTAAGTTATTGATTTTAATGAAAAATTTGACGATGTATAAAAAACTTAGGTAAGTTTATCTTTTTTTTATAAACTAGGATAAACTCCTTATATATGAACCCAAAAATAAATCCCTATGCCCCTGGTGCCGGAACCATTCCTCCTCAGCTTGCTGGACGAGATGACATCATCAATAGGGCCGATATTGCATTGGAGAGGTGCAGAAATGGTCTTTCATTCAGAGGACTCCTTCTGGTAGGGCTTCGAGGTGTTGGAAAGACTGTGCTCCTCACTAAAATTGCCCAAGAAGCCGAATTAAAATCTTTCACCGTTATATCTCTTGAAACCCCTGAAGGTAGGTCACTCCCGGCCCTCCTCATCCCTTCTCTTCGGTCTGCTCTTTTGCGCATAGACCGGATGAAGGCCAGGGGAGATTTGGCCAAGAAAGCTCTACGCATACTAGGTGGATTTCTAGGGGCCATGAAGCTTAAGTATGAGGATGTTGAATTCTCGTTTGATCTTGGGGATGAGGCGGGAGTAGCAGACTCTGGAGATCTTGAGCAGGATTTAACGGATCTCTTGTTAGCAGTAGGTGCAGCGGCCAAAGAAAAAAAAACTGCCCTTGTTCTTGCGATTGATGAAATCCAATACCTCCGCGAAGAGCAATTTGCAGCTCTCATTATGGCCCTCCATAAATGCACTCAAAAGCAAGTGCCTGTTATTCTCATAGGGGCCGGACTTCCTCAATTAGTCGCCCAGGCAGGTGAAGCAAAGTCCTATGCAGAAAGATTATTTGAGTATCCTGAAATTGGTCCACTTGATGAAGAGGCGGCCCGAAAGGCCATTCTCAATCCGGCGAAAAGTTTAGATGTTGATTACGAAGAAAAGGCCATCCTCCATGTTTTGGACCAAACAAAAGGTTATCCCTATTTTCTTCAAGAATGGGGAAAGCACTGCTGGCAAGCTGCAGAATCTTCACCCATAAAGTTTTCGGATGCTCAATTTGCCACTCAAACAGCTATTACGGAATTAGATTCAAGTTTTTTCCGAGTCCGCTTTGACCGGCTTACACCATCGGAAAAAAAATACTTAAGGGCCATGGCCGAACTTGGACCTGGTGCCCATCGTTCCGGTGATATTTCCCAGCTCCTTAAAAAAGATGTTCAGGCCGTTGCACCAACGAGGGCCTCACTTATCAAAAAGGGAATGATTTATAGTCCTTCCCACGGTGACAATGCTTTTACCGTTCCTCTGTTTGATGAATTTATGAAGAGAGTTGTGCCCAAATTAGATTCACTCTGAGAAGGATTTTTTCTCTTGGTGAAGACTCGTCATTAAATAGAGACTAACTAACCTTATTCATCTTATACCCTTTCGAGGGAATCCTTGATTTCGGCATCACCACATCATGGGCCTTAACCAGGGCCCCTTTGCCAATGACCACATCTCCAAAAAGGCTCGCCTTGAGGCCAATGGTGGCGTTGTCTTCAATGATAAGCCTATCCACTACAAGCATTCCTTTCTGGCCGTAATGGGCCACAAGAGAAGCTGAGCCCCCGATGGTAACGTAATCTCCAATCTCAATCAAACAGGGGTCAGAAATATTAGAGGTGTTGATAATGCTTCCCTTACCAATTTTCATCCCCATCATCTGATAGAAAAGTTTATTTAAGGGAGTGGGGGTAATAAAATCAAGAAACGTATACCGCACAAGATAGGTGAGGGCATTGTGGTAGTACCAGGGGATTACACTTAAGGAGTACCAGGAGGCCCTCTGAGGTTTTAGCCTTAAGGGAAGTATTTTATTCACCAGAGGAACCACAAAAATGAGGGTAAATCCGTAGCTTAAAAAGGTCGCCGCCACAGAAAAACCAAGAGAAGCATTTCTTAGGATCAAGGGAGAGTTTACAGTTTTTTCACTCACAAAATTAAAAAGTGTAATTCCCGGAGTAAGCGAAACTCCCATACAAAAAATGTAAAGAAGAGCAATAGGGGCCAGCATGAAGGTAAAGCTTAAGTTTCGAAACTTTCTTAAAATCCCCTCCAGAAATCCAGAGATGCCTTTTTTACTGGAGGTGGTGGAGTTAACGTCAATCAACTCCCTTTCTTCTTTTTTCATAAATTTATTATCGGATAAAAACAATAATAGATTAATTGTTCGCAGACAACTGAGGATTTTATTACCTCCAAAGTAACTGAAATGATAAAGAATGTATTTTTTGTGCTTTTTAAACCATCATAATTATGTGTCCCACCCTGAGATCCATTCCCTTTGATAGGCCCCTTGACCTGGTTAAATACCTAAAAATTTGTTTTTCAAAATTGAAAATAAGTTATTCATTTGAAGAATTTCCTGAACTTAAATCATCCTCAGTTGTCCACGCACAATTTAAGGATTACAATAATCACAGAATTCAGGGGATGCAAACTTCATCTTGTCTTCTCTGGATCTTAACTCTTGATGATCACATTTTAGACAACCAAAGATGATTTCTTTGACCAATTTTGTTTCATTACCACAAATCTCACACTCAGCACCCAGAATATAGTCCACTGGACCAAATCCAGGTGTTTTACAGCTGGGGCATACTGAAGCTAGGCGTGAAAACAACTTTCTTGCTGCTTTTTCTATAATTTTCATACGGGTTGGATTTACGTGAGCTCTCATATCAGTCTGAATAATGGCATCTTCTCCGGTCTGCCAACATTGTTCGATGGCCTTTTTTAAGGAGGAGTAATTATTAATGCCCTTTTTTAAAATATTGAGACTTCTGTTGAAAACGATTACTCCGTGGGTGGGGAATCGTACGGAGTTTAGGAAAATATCCGGATTCTCTTGTGGAGTGAGAACTTTTTCTCCGAGATTTGTTTCAGGAGAGATTTCTTCAATGTAGAGTTCTATGTTGAGTTCTCTATCTTGAAACAAAAGAATTTCATGATCCACATTAAAAAACGGAAAATCTGGATGTGGACCAAATGTTCCCTCGGACGTAATGGCAAGTCTTCCTTTACCAGCAGGTAATAAATTGGCCTTGGCCTTTAGGGTTTCTTTTAAGGTTAAGTGCCTTGGTTTTTCAGGCG
>CANHIY010000179.1 GCA_947461175.1 Bacteriovoracaceae bacterium | reverse complement strand
GTGTACCAAAGCCCATCATGGTTTCAAGGCGATGATGATGATGAATTAAGTAATGTAGACCAGTGTAAATATCTTTGAACAATGAGGAGAGACCAAATCCTTTAAAAAGAGGATTAATAGTGAGGCCACCTGAATAGGTCACATCTCTTCCCTTGCCAACTCTTTCAAGAATAATTTTTTGAAGTTCAGCTTCTTGGTCAGTATTTAAAACATCTGAGAGTCCCTGAAGTGGAAAGGGGGTATTATAGTATTTACAGTTTTTATAAGAGACAATTTTTGAACATAGGATTGGTGTCATGCTTTTCTTTTCACATAAAATAAGATGAATGCCAAAAAAATCATGGGTACCTACGGGAAGAAAACGATGACTGTGCTTGGCCTGGTACCCATCTCTTTTAAGCTTCAGTAGCTTTAGAAATAATTCACTCAGAAACGTATCGTGAATTTGATCAAAAAAGTCATGAACGATAACAATTTGAAGATCATTTGGTGTAAGACTTTTTTCATTCATCATTCCCCCTCTTTCTATATTCGTAATTGAATATTTTTCGGAAATTGGTAAAATTACTTTAAAGAAGAAGGAAACGGAGTTTTCTAAATGGAAAATAGGTACAAATTAGATTCAGAAGATGAGGCGAAGCGGTTGGAAGACCAGTCAAGTCAGGATAATTATTCAATTAAAAATGAACTACAAATTGCTGGAGTAACAATTCAACCCAATGATTTAATTCTGGATGCCGGTTGTGGGACGGGGGTCCTTTCTCGGGCCCTGATAGATCTTTTTCCTGAAACAACTTTTAAAATTGATGCCATTGATATGACTGATCGACTTCTTGAATATGCAAAAGAGGAAATAAGAAAAAATCATCATTACCAAAACCGAATCAATTTTGAAAAGAAAGATATTTGTGAATTAACCAGTAAAAATATTTATAATAGAATATTTTCCAGGTTCGTTTTCCAACATATTCCAAACAGAGAAGCACAATTGAAAGCGGCAAAATCTCTCTATCACTCTCTTGCACCAGGGGGCTCACTCTATCTAATTGACTGCTATGGATTTCTGTCACATTTAGATACAAACAATTCTTGGCTCAGAGAACAAATAAAAAGAGTTGAAGAGTGTATTCCTATTGATATGAATATCGGGATAAAACTTCGGGGTCTTTTCTTGGATATCGGCATTCCTGAAAGTCAGGTCAAAACCCAAATTGAAAATTTTAGATTTGAGACTAAGGAACAAAGACAAATAGAGGCCAATCTCTGGAAACAGCGTTTTATGAATGTACAACCATTACTCGATTCACTTCTTGGGCAAGAAACTTCAACAAGGTTTCGTGAGGAATATGTTTCAGAGATATTGAATCAAAGAACCTTTATTCATGCTCAAAAATTTATCGTAGAGGTGAATAAGTAACCTGGTAACTTCTTCCGGCCAACCAGGCATTTTAGTTTCTAGTAAAGACGTGACCGGATACTAGCACCGATTACAAAAGGTTCCTGAAGGAACTTAATTTTTTGGCAATTGGGCTGAAGACAGTAGTTTGAACTTGATATGAAGGAGGTTAAACGTCGCTATCTCTTTACGAATCTACCACATCATCCGGGTCTCTATAAAAGATGTTTTACCAACTCCACCTTTAGCAGTAACAAATAAACATCTTAATGAACTATTTCCTTAATACTTCCATTTATTTGATATTTTCACTAGCGAGAGCATCACAGGGACTTCAATCAGAACACCAACGACTGTTGCAAGCGCAGCTCCTGAATGAAGACCAAACAAAGAAATGGCCACAGCCACAGAGAGTTCAAAAAAATTACTAGCTCCAATCATAGATGCCGGTGAGCAAATACAATGCGCTAGTTTCATTTTTCTGCCTATCCACCATGCCAAGAAGAAAATGAGATAAGTCTGAAGCGTAAGTGGAATTGCAATTAAGAGAATATTAAATGGTGAGGCAATAATTTTCTCACCTTGAAAGGCAAAAAGAAGGATTAAGGTAGAAAGGAGAGCGACAATTGAGACAGGTTTTAGTTTCGGTAAATAAACAGTCGTAAACCACTTCTCCCCCTTCGTCTTGATTAGAACTCTATTTGAAAAAAATCCCGCCGCCAGTGGAATGACGACAAATATAACAACTGAGGAAAGTAGAGCATCAAATGGGATTTCGATATGCGAGACACCAAGAAGGAATTTGACTATCGGAACAAAGGCAACAAGTAAAACAAGATCATTGATGGCAACCTGAACCAAGGTATAGGCCGCATCACCATCAGTAAGATATGACCATACAAAAACCATTGCGGTACAGGGTGCAGCCCCCAGGAGAATCGCCCCGGCGATATATTCTTGAGCAAGATCAGGAGTTAAATAGGCAGCATATAATTTATCAAAGAAAATCCACGCAAAAAATGCCATAGTAAATGGCTTAATGAGCCAATTAATGATTAGGGTAAGGGCAAGTCCTTTGGGATTTGATCCGACTTTAGTGATGGAACTAAAATCGATCTGCACCATCATGGGATAAATCATCAGCCAGACTAAAATAGCGACTGGTACGTTGACAGTAGATATATTGAGATCACTCAAAACTTTAATTGATTCACCTGAAATCTTTCCAATAACAACACCCACGACAATACACAGACCCACCCAAATCGTCAGATAACGTTCAAAAAATCCCATCTTTATTTCTCCAAAATCCTTTTCATATCTTTAATAAAAGATTCAATTTCATCTCGCACTCTGCGGTAAATAGCAAGGATCTCCTCCTCACATTTCATCTCTTTCGTTAAAGCTGGAGGATCTTGAAAACCAACATGAACGATTTTCCCAATGGGGAAATAGGGACAGTTTTCATGGGCATGGTCACAAACTGTGACGACATAATCGAAAGTGATCTTTGGAAGATCATCTACTGTTTTAGAATAATGGGTAGAAATATCAACACCGGCTTCTTTCATCACTTTTATCGCCCGCTCATTCATGCCATGCTTTTTTGTACCGGCAGAAAAAACATTAAACTCACTCCCCCAGTATTTTCTCGCCCACCCTTCGGCCATCTGTGAGCGACATGAATTTCCAGTACAAAGAAACATGATATTTTTTTTCGTCACAACAATCTCCTAGCAGCAATTTGTTTTGATAGAAGCTTTCGGATCGCAACAGGAACTTGCTTTAGGCCCAAGTTTTGGTTTCCCATTGAAAGTCTCAGCATCGGCCATTGTGTGGTAGGCTTCCCACGCAATTCCCGCAGGATCTTTTACCCAAGCTTTACTAGACTCTGCGTAACAACAAGTTGTCGATCCTTCATCAAAGACACCTAGATCGGCTTTTTTTAAACGCTCTGAAATCTCAGCTAGTTCATGTTCCTCATCTACTTGCATCCCAAGATGGTCAACGCCTTCTTTTCCTGAACGAGTTGATATAGCAAAATTAATTCTTGGATCATCAAGCATCCATTTCGCATAGTCTTCTTTAACTTTAGTTGGCCTTTGCCCAAAGAGTGTTGAGTAGAACTGAATCGAGTTGTTAAGGTCTTTTACTCCAACATGGATGTGAAATCGTTTCATAATTTTCTCCTCTTAACATTTACAATTAATCCCAACATCGAAACATTCTTGTACTTTAAATTGTCTGATGTTGTCCTGGCTTGCGTCACATGCGCATGCAAGCTTTTCGAGAATTGCCTTCATACAATTAAGATCAGCGATCTTAGTTTCTATTTCATGAATTTTCGCTTCGGTCTTTGCCTTAACAGTCCCACAGGTGATGCGTGGTTTTGTATTGAGTTCTAAAAGTTCCTTTACTTCCTTCAAAGTAAAGCCAAGGTCCTGGGCCCTTTTAATAAAAATGATTCTTTGAGCATCATCCTCACTGTATGTGCGAACTGTACCGTTCGTTTTGGGTTCTCGAAGAAGTTCCTTTCTTTGATAGAAGCGTACTGTCTCCACTCCTACCCCTGACATTTCTGCTAATTTTCCGATC
>CANHIY010000178.1 GCA_947461175.1 Bacteriovoracaceae bacterium | reverse complement strand
TCTAATGTCACTTTTGAGGTATTCATCATCCTCTCTATCACTTCATGAATGGCCACAAAAATTTCAATCTTTTCAGAATTTTTAAAATCTTCTTCGTTCAGTGATTCGATAGCGAATTTCAGATCTCTAAACTGCCCAATCGTGTCATGCTTGTATTTAACCATCAGTTCAGTGGAGTTCATGGATCTCTTCCTTGTTTTTACTGTGTTTAAAATTTATTGGATCAAAATTAGATGAGGTGTATTTATAGAATGTGTGATTTGGAATTCTTAGCTGTTTTATCGTGGCCCTGATTTTATTGTCATTAATCTCAAGACCCATTCTGATGGCTTCCGCCATAAACTGGTCAATAAACGCCTTAAGCCCTATCATTTTGATTAATTCAAATTGCTCCTCGTGGACTATACCGGCGGTTTTTTTAGTGCCTGAGCTTTTTATAAAACTTTGGATATCATCTAATTTCACAACTCCAACACCGGAAGCGGTGAGAATCTCACCAAAACGAAGAAGTTCTCTGATATTTCCTGGCCACTGATAGGATTCTATTGCGAGTTTTGCTTCCTCTTTAAAAACAATCTTTCTTGAAAGAGAGAGCTTATTTTTTAATATGGGAAATATGTCCTCACGCCTCCCTCTTAAAGGGGGCTGAGTAAAGGTGTAGCCACTTATTCTTTGGAAAAGATCAAATCGAAACTTTCCCGATTTTATGAGAATTTCCAGATCATCAAGGGTCGCACAAATAATCCTAAAATCAGATTTCACTAATTTATTAGATCCAAGGGGGTAGAAGGACTTCTCTTCTAAAGCCTTTAAAAGCCCTTCTTGCATCTCAAGGGACATTGACCCGATCTCATCAAGGAATAAGGTTCCATTATGCGCCTCTTGAAGTTTTCCCTGCTTGTCCCCTATTGCGCCAGTAAAGGATCCCTTCACATGCCCAAAAAGTTCAGATTTTAGGGTGTCACCGCTGAAGGTGGCGCAGTTTATTTCAATAAACTGACCTTTTCTTCTGGATGTCTCATGGATGGCGCGGGCGAGGTGTGATTTTCCAGTACCAGATTCACCTAGGATGCAAATCGGAAGTTCGGTTGGGATCATTTTAAGCAATTTCTTTAAATCTTCTTTATACTTCTTATTCTGGGTCGGAACAGAGTCCTTAAGGAAGTGGTCTTCCACAAACCTTTCTTTTGAAAGAAGAAACCTTCCAATAGTTTCATAAACGTGCTCTTTTTCATTACCTTTTATGTAGACGTCCTGGCAGCCAAGTTCATAGGCCTCTTCGATGACTTTCTCATCTTCAATTGAGGTCATGACAACGGTATAAAATCCTTTTTTTACGGCCTCTTCTACAAGTTCAAGGCCCCTTAACTTTGATGAATTATCTAGTCTTAGGTCTATGTAGCAGATATCAAATTTGAAGTTTCTTATTTTTAATAGGCCTTCCTCAAAAGTTGCGGCCTCAAGAACGGAGAGATTTTCATCAAGTTGACTCCTAATATTGAGGCGGGCAATTTTACTATCATCTACAATAAGAACTTTCATCATTAATCCGTTTCGATTTCAGAACAAATATCTTTCAAATTCGAAACATAATTAGTTCTCTGTTTTAAGTTTGTAAACATTAATTCATAAAAAAAGCTGTATCCCCTTTAATTTAGGATTTTTCGTTTTAGAAACATTGAGCTCCCCTGTTGGCATGGCATTTGCCTTGAGGTCTTTCAAAAAATTCAAATGTGAAAGAATTTTTTTATAATGGGGCATCTTTTGAAAAATAGTTCCAGGTCATTATTTTCCTTACTTTTTGTAATGATGGTTATCTCTTGTTCATTTAAGGTAGAAACTCAGGGTGAGCATAAATCGGAGCTTCAATCGGATGAGCCTCATTTATTAGATTCGGATGGTGACCTGGATCCAGACTTTGTAGAGAAAAATAAAGGGACGGATCCCTTCATGGCAAATATTCCCATTTTTAAAGGTGAGTACTTCCAGGAATTAAAGATCATTACCCATTTTCATCATCCAAAGACTAATAGATCAGAAACAGTGTCACTTCAGGTTAAAAAAAATGTGCTTAGTGAAAACGGAACTCCTCTGGAGGATCGTGATTATCTGACACGTGGAACACAATATCTTGTTGAGAAGAATGCCCCTCTCGCTAAGCGCTCAAACTACAATTCTCATTACTTTAAAGGCAATATTTCCAGTGATGACATTGGGTACTACGCGCCTCCCCGATTAAATGATTTAAAGGTTTTCCCATTTTCTCAACGGGTGAATGAATTATCAAAGACCTATGAATTTGAGGAAATGGAGTTTTTTATCTCAAATCTTGTTTTTTTCGAATTTAGCAGAGGAGTAACTTTTACAGATCTTGTTTTTGATCTTTACTGGTTTGATAATACAAAAGAAGAATTTAAACTTATTGATAGTGATTATCTTTCTGGAACATATTCATTTAACTCAAATCATCTCATCCCTTTAAGGTTTAAAACAAAAAATAATGAGCTCATCCGAAAGATCGCCACAAGTGGTGGAAGATTTATTTATCTTAAGCTCCGTGATTTTAAAGTTTCCGAAACAGGTCTTTCTTATAAAAGTCTTATGGAGAAAGTCCTCGAAAAAACAGTTCCTCTTCTTTATTTTGACGGAGAGAAGGAGGATGTATTTTACGTTGGGAAAAACTCAACTCCCCTGAATCTCACAACCATCCTCGATTCAGTCTTTAAAGGGGATTATTTATTTAGTGGTTCTAGGGTGGCGAGGATTAAAGGAAATCAAGAGAAAAATGAGTTAATGAGAGATCTTTTCGGGGAGGCATTAGTTGAAAATTATAAGTTCCAAATACTAACAAATGAAATATTAAATACCCCCTTCTCTTATAATTTTCTTCCTGGAGATGTTATCACCCTCTCCTACCTATCAAGCTCCTCCCCTTTTGGTCTTGTCCCCACCTACTTTGGTACAAGGATCTCATCTGAAAGAAAAGAGAGTATAAAAACAATAAAGATTCTAAAATCTCAAGTTGAGGATTTCAGAATAAATCTTCGACCTTACGACGTACGTTTTCCAAAAATTACCATAGATCCATTACTCCCATGCCCAGACTCTTCCAATAGAGAGATCTGCTGGAAGTATAGTCATGAGGATATTGTCAGAAAGGGTGTCCAAGGGCTACCGATCACTGGGATTATTAACCTTAAGATTAATAATATTGATTTTTATCTAGATGATCTTATTAATTCCAAAGACGCTATCTTTAGGATTAAAAACAGTGAGGCTATCGAAACAAAGCTTAAAGATACGATCCTCGCGAAGATTCCTGAATCAGAGAGTCTTAACATTACCATTTCAACTATTCCACGGAAGAAACTTGTTTGTGAAGGTATCAAGATTTGTGAATCAAGTGGTCTTTCCTGTGAAAAACTCATTCATAATCCTCCTCCTTGTGAGGAGTCAGAGCAGTCACCGTTTTTTATCATCCGGGATAAGACCCAAAAGAGCTTTAGTGAAATATCTGGCGAAGCGTTTTTAAGTATTGAGTACCTATAAGGATTTATTTATGAAATATAATCTCATCTTTTTTCTATTTTTTATTTCATGTTCATTTAAACCACAGGACACTCATCTCTCACAAGAAAAATCCGAAGAGAATCAAGTTCATCTTTTAATGGATTCAGATGGAGATGGGGTTAGCGATAAAGAAGAATTAGAAAATGGTTCGAATCCATATATTGCAGAAATTCCTCATTTTGAGGGAGAACTTTTTAATGAAATGTCAGTAGAAGTTGAGTTTTATGATAAAACTTCCAGGGACACTAAAACTATAGATTGGAAAATATCAGATGGAAAAGTAGCTTCATCTGATAAGGATATTTCGGGAGAAACGCTAGCTGGTTCTCCATATATGGATACACTCCTTAGGAATTATGCCTCTTCAGTTGATTTTAAAAAGAGTGAATTTAAGTTTCATGATTATAACGAAGGCATCTTTTCTTATTCCTCCCCAATACTCCCGGAAGAGACCATTTTAAATATTTCTGATAAAACTCTTTTCGTGATGAAAAATGGTTATGATATTCATCGCTCAGTACTTTTAATCAAGAGCAAATTCAAAATTA
>CANHIY010000177.1 GCA_947461175.1 Bacteriovoracaceae bacterium | reverse complement strand
TAGGCAGGAGAAATAAAATGAAAAGAAAAGGGTCTCTGGGAAGTCACCACTTGAGTGAACTTTTTTACTAAGCTCTTTACTACAGAGGCATTGAATCCACGAAAGAAAAGAGCAAATTTCTCCTCTCCATCACTTAAGTGAACCAGTAAACCACTAGTAAGAGAAATGAGGGTGTTTAAGGGAAAGACTCCACTTATTCCGTACTTTACAAGAACAAATTGATCAACTGATTTAAAGTAAACTTGATTTATCCCTACTAAAGGGATCCCTTTTCTTGTGGCAAGGGATTTAAATCCACTCTCAAGAAAAAGCTCTCTGTGCTTTGAGTAGAGATCTTCAGAGGAGTTCTTCATCTCAAGGGAGTCGTACTGAAGTTCACCGGAAGCCTTAAGAGAAGAACAAAACCACAACAAAATAAGAAAAAGTATTTTCATCCCTAAGATTTTACGTTCAGTCTCAGATAACGCTAAACCGGTAAATTCTACCCTTCGAGTAGGAAAAAACTATGGGTTTTATTCCTCACTACCGCCGCGGCGGCGGTGGGTTTTTAAGGAACCACAAACCCTTGGCAAAAACTCTCTCTTTTGTGACAGTGGTGGCAGAGAAGCTTAGTGAGACCATACTTAGGACAATGGAGCGAGAAGTTTACTATAAAGATGAATGTTTAGCAGCTTGTCCTGAATTTTTATCTTGGATATGAGGAGATTTACTATTTTGTTCGTTCAAACCTTTTTCTTTTTTCATTAACAGTCAGTGTAACGAAATCAACGTTAAAATCGACTGCCTTTATCAAGGAAGCTAAAAGTTCAAAGACCTTGTTGATCCTTTTTAACAAAGAAACTCCGATGAAATCATCAGAGATCACTTCAATCGTTAAAGCATCACCTGATTCATCCATAAACTTAATTGAAGTTGGATTGATAACAGATAATTTTTCAAAAACTAATCTATCAAATTCTTGTCTATCCATCCTACAAGTCCTTCGTATGCATCAAATAACTCATTCATGTCCAGAGGATCAATATTTAACTTCTCATTCCTTTGAATTGTATAAATATTTCCTACCTTTAAATCTGGCGTGTGAAATTTCTATTAGAACCTCTAATCCATCAAAGGAATAATTTCTCTGATAAACCAATCGTAAGCTTCATTAATATTGTATTGAACACCATAAGGAAGAAGAGGTGCTAAGTCAGTCAAAAATCTTTGGTCTTCCATCTTGTCCAAAAGATTTTTTTCAAAATCATTTTTCGTAGCTCCAATATTTAATTTACTAAAACTAGAGACAATAATTCCCCAGTCAGGACTCGTCTTGTTAAACTCAAACAAATCAAACAAGTCCCGTCCCTTACTCCGTTGATATAAAGCTCTAATTTTTGTCCCCATCATTTCATGAGTATTAAAAGTAGTAATTCTTGTACTTCCGTTGAAATATTCTGAATCTACCCCATAAACGATTTCCTGAAGACTTGTTTCAGGTAATATTTCTCGGACATTGATTTCAATTTTGAGCTTCCTTATATTCCCGTCAATAGATTCGAATTTATAAATTATTTTCACTGATCGATCTGTTTGTTCAACCTTTTTAGGTTTCCCTAGCATAGTACCTAATGATTTTTTTATTTCATCAATCAAAGGCCCAGCAGAACCTGTCTCAAGTCGATTTAAATCAATATCTTCCGAATATCTAAGTGGCTTTGGTAGAATCAGTTTATGTAGGGCAGTACCACCTCTAAATGCAATTCTTGTTTTGAGGTAATTATTCTTGTAAAGCTCTACAAGAGCTCTAGATATAATCAAATCCTGCTCCACTTGCCCCAATAAAGGCCAGGGTGCATTTTTTCTCCATGCCTCCAAAATGTTTTTTGCAATCATCAATCAGGCTCCACTTTGGTATTGATTATTAAATTCCATTTTTTATTTATCTTTATTTTTTCATGACTCTTATTTTTATTTGCTACAGACAAAGGGATTAATTGCATTTTACGCTTTATAACTACTTCATGAATACAATTGGCCAATTTTTTTTCTTCAAGAATTTCATCCAGAATATACCCAAGCCTTTGAAGGGAAGAAACGGGCGTTAGACTTTGTTCAGATATCTGCTTAAGTTTATTTAAGTTCATAACTTCACTCAATTCGCTTAGGACCGTTGCAATGTTACTAAGATGACCACTCTTTTTAGGAAAACGGACAAGATCAATTGCCGTAAGTTCAGGACTTGAAATATTAAAGTAACCTCCAATTCCTGCAACTTTTTCAATTTGATTAATCTCATCAAAATGTTTTTGGTAATAAATGTTATCATTAATCCTTTTAGATTAACTGGCCTTAGTACTTTATCTGCCACAACAGTATAGGTCATCACAGCTTGATGACTTGCCCCTCGGTATGAAGCTGCATTTAAAAGACCAACATAGTACTGAGAATGAAGATGATTCATCATTGCATTCAAGAAGTATGACGGATCAAGGGGGCCACTTGTAACTGAAGTGATAATACCAAATCCCTTTCTTATCATAAGAATTTTGCCCTTTTTTGATAATCTTGAAAGGGATACAGAGACAGAGCTTTTTTTCATTCCTAAGATGTGAGAAATCTCCTCCACGAGAAAGTGGTATTTACCAAAACGTACTAGTTCTTCTAAATATTGAGCGACTGTTTTATTCTTTTTCATTTTACTTATATTAACATAATCGCTAATTAATGAAAAATATTTAATTTACTTAAATATACATATTTGTTAATAAGCATAAACTAATTAGGCACAAAATCTCCATATGTGTCTGATTTCATATAATTACTTAGAATTTACCCAAATTGGCTTACAGTGATCTGTTTGAAAATCATGGATTCATCACTTAGAAACGAAAGAGGTGAAATTATACGGCCACTCGTTTCCCAAACAACAATCTTTCAGATCGTTCACTGATCGTATAGGGCGACACGAGAGGAGAATCAATTCTTATAACATCATAGTCAAATGCTAAGATGGGACGAAGAGATCCACGCCCAGAATCAGTTACTTCTAGTTTAATAAACTTAAACGCCTCTAACTGACGACAGTCTTTCAATACATGCTGAGGCACACGATTAAGCGTCATCGCCAATTGATAAACCGATTCAGGTCTAAGCTGGGAGATGGTCCTTAAAATTTGAATTTTATTAACGGTCATAACATTATTAAAAGTCTTAACCGAATCAAAAATAAGAACATTTTCTGATCTTGTATTGAGTCCTTTGCCAGATTTTAAGGCCTTATTAATATCAGCAAAGAATTCGTTAGATTCTTTAAAAACGATGTTTAAAAATTTAAGTCTCATTTTGTTATCTCCCGACATCTGGCCTGGAATTTCTCCGAAGGCCTCTTGCCAGCTTTTTACATGAATCGTAACTCTTGATTCATGATTTTCTGGCAGTTCGTCATGCTCATGAAATCCATAAGGCGCATGGTTATCTATCAAGTAGATGAGCTTTCTTTATCCATCTGGATTTATTCTTAACAACCGAAACGTACCATTTACTCCCTCAGGAAACATGCTGAGATCTTGAGTTTCATAAACGTCAATTTCAACACTATAATCAGTGATCACTGGTAACATGTCCGACCCAAATTTATCGGACATATATAATGAGAGTATATATCCAATGACTGTAAACGTTAATTAAAATGATAAGTCCAGGGAATCACATCTATCCCAGAGATCCTTAGCACTTTTACTGCATCACCATGCTCCCACTCAAAATACTTTGGCAAAACATACTTTGGAATTCAGTGATTTTTTTCATCTCTGAAATGATCTCATGAAGTCCGTTGTTCTCATTTACATAGAGGGTATGATTTCAGTGGCTGGTTTTGGCCATCATTTTACAAAATTATAAACAAAATAAATCTCGATCATTCTTTTAAGGGCATAAAATATATTTCTCACGACGGGAACTATTTAGAATAGTATTCCTGACAGCTTTGTCAGCCGTAATAAGTAGTGGAAGCTTGGACTCTTGAAACAGGTTGAGGATCATTGCATCTGTTGAACCAATGCCAGACTTTCCGAGAATAGAAATCATATTATCCCACGATGGATGTTTATCGAAAAACTCCCCACTTTCGATCTCTCTGGTTCCAAGGAAATTAATTTTTAATTTCTTAACCGCTTCTGGCCATACTTTATGAATGTAAG
>CANHIY010000176.1 GCA_947461175.1 Bacteriovoracaceae bacterium | reverse complement strand
GGAGATATGAATGGGCATGCCGGTGAAAAGAACACGGAAGAAGAATTTAAACAGATCTATCAACTCACAGACCTTAAAGACATTGCCTTTCTTTCGAATATTCCAGAAGAAGAGCGCTTTAGCTACGTCTACTTTAACCGAGGTGGTAATCGGTTTGAGCAGCAGATTGATTACCTTTTTATCTCAGAAAAATTTAAACACCTGATCCTAGAAAAGGAGTGTTTTTTCCCCAGGTACAAAAACCTCTCTGGACTACCCCTCCCCATCCCGAAGAGGGTGGAGCAGAAAAATATCCTCCCCTCAGACCACTACCCCTTTCTTGCGGGGCTTAAATTCATGGCATAAATACCATCCTTAATGGAAATTCTGGCCTTTTTAGGGTGTTGTGCTATTTTTACTCATAGTTTTATTTTTTAAACAACCCTAATAGAGAGGATCCATGGGCTACGAAAAGAAATCATCTGGAGAAAACATCCGTATTGAGATTACTGACGGTTTTGCTGTCGAGAAAGCATTAAAAAAATTCAAACGTATGTGTGATGCTTTTGGAATCGTGAAAGAGTACCGGGCCCGGGAGTTCTATCAAAAGCCCTCTGTGAAGAAGGTTGAAAAAATTGAAGCGGCTGAGAAGCGTCGTAATAAGACTTCAAGACTTGGCCGTGGACCTAAGAAAATCTAAAAAAATTAGGCCCTTAGAATTTCCTTTTTCTAAGGGCCATAAATCTTTTTCTTCCCTGAATAGTATCCTTACTTCATCCTTAAAATAGTTCTTCTCTGATTAAGTTGAGAAATCATGGAATCAAAGCTTGTTTTCTGGTTTTGAGAAACTGTGTGAGAACGGTAATCAAGTACAACCTCTTCTTCATGACTTTTTAAATCCATGGCAAACATGGCCGGAGCCTGTGGAAGAAGTTTTCCAAAATCTACCACACTGGATAAATCCGCCACCACCGCAATTCCATTTTGGCCAGAGCTGGCCCCAGTAAAGATTCCAGCAGTTCCAATCACATCGCCTACACGAACGATGGGAAAGAGGTTTAATCCTGGAAGAGAGCGTCCAATGTTATCAAAGGCACTGATAGGAACCGCCACTCCAAGAGCAGTAACCCCCTCTGAGAGGACGAGATAAATTTTGGCACCTTTGCCTATGTCCACGGCAATCAACTCATTACTAGCTAAGAGAGGAATCATGTTACCATTTGGTAATGTGGCCGTAGTGGTCTGAACGTCAGAGAGTTCAGAAACATTGAGAGAAATTTTTATTTGGTTGACTCCCCCTAAGGCACTTCCTAGCTCAAGCTGGCCGATGGGAGTTTGGCCCCTAGGATGAAGCACTGGAACAGAAATCGAAGCAAAAGACATGGACCCGAGATTAATGTCAGCGGCGAAGGAGAGCCAAATGTCACTTTGTTCAGTACGGGTTTCAACTTTTATACCTGAGAGGACATTGGAGGGAGCATTACCACAAGAAAGGGCAAAGAAAGACAGCATCACGAGAGTGAGGGAGCGGCAAAAGAAATTTTTCATGGGAAATACCTTGAGAGACTTGGTCTCTTAGACGATAAGTACCTGTCCTTTCAACAAACGTGCAACAATCAACAAACGTGCAACGGGCAGAGACTCATCATTAACTCAATGCATTATAGTCTAATCCAACAAGAATTTTTTTTCAACAAAATTGTTGAGTGGACAAATCAGTATTAACCTCCATAGGATGCTAACAATATGAAAGAATTAAATTTTTATTATGATTTTTTATCTCCTTTTTCCTACTTTGCCTGGCTAAAACTTCCAGAACTTTCCAAAAAATTTCATTTAAAGATCTCTTACAAACCCATCGCCCTGGGCCCGGTTTTAAATCATTGGCAAATTAAGGGACCAGGGGAAGTTGTACCGAAGAGGGAGTTTCTTTTAAAACAGATGCTCCGCTACTCTAGTAAAAATCAAATTGAATTTACCACTCCAAAAATTCACCCCTTTAATTCCCTCTATGCCCTAAGACTCACTCTCTCTTGTGTGGCCGGGGACCTTCAGGAAAAAGTCATTGAGACACTCTGGAAGGCCGGTTGGCAAAAAAGAATTGATATGGGAATGCCGGAAGATCTCATTCAAGAACTCCTTCAAAATAACCTCCCTGCAGAGGAGCTTTATGAAAAAAGTTTTTCTAAAGAGGCCAAACAGGAATTAAAAAATAATATCCAAGAAGCCATTAGTCTTGGTGTCTTTGGGGTTCCTAGTTTTGTGATTGATGGAGAACTCTTCTGGGGGGAGGACTCCATGGAGGATCTAGAGAACTTTATTTCTGGAAATGATCCCTTAGATAAAGAAAAATTAAACCTTCTTCTTTCCTCAACACCTCGAGGGGCAACGCAGTCTTTATGAAAAAATTTATCATCGCTCTTTTTATTTCCTTACCTCTTTTTGCTGTCGAAATTTCCTTCACAGGCCCCTGTGATAAGAATTTCATCATGAGAACAAAAGTAAATGAAACC
Organism: Bacteriovoracaceae bacterium; assembly: GCA_947461175.1. Classification (GTDB taxonomy): domain Bacteria; phylum Bdellovibrionota; class Bacteriovoracia; order Bacteriovoracales; family Bacteriovoracaceae; genus Peredibacter. The sequence goes on along the minus strand of CANHIY010000176.1, from coordinate 1,755 downwards.
TATGAGAATGTGGGTGAACTCACCATTTCAGTTCTCAAGAAATACAAAATCCCTTTTAAAGGTAGCCCAGAGGGACTTGTCTCTGCTTTTAATACTCCCACCGGAGATGATTCAGTAGAAGTTCTCTCTGATGTGGAAATGAGGGCCTATGGATGGTGCTATTCAGTAGATGGAGTCTCACCGGAGCTCTACCCCAACGAGATTCCTATCAACAGTGAAACAAAGTCCATTAGCTGGTACTACGGTTTTGCCCACTACTACAAAGGTGAGTGGATCGCTCAATGTACCCCGGCCCATACAGTAAAGCCGCGGTTTCTTTGTTCCTCGCCTTAAAATGGTTTAGACCCCACGTTAAGGTTTAGGATTCTATAAGGTATTTGAATTAAACTTTTAGACTTTTATTACCGAAAATGCATATACAGCATAAAAGCTGTACTCGTATACGTTAATGCTGTATGCTCTGTTCTTATGAGAGCTCGAGAAATTATAAAAAAGTTGAAAGAGAATGGCTGGGATCAAGAATCTCAAAAAGGCTCTCACATTAAAATGAAGAAGGCCGGTAAGATGACGATTGTCCCTGATCATGGCGGTAAAGATGTTCCCAAAGGAACAGTAAAGGCCATAGAGAAACAAACAGGAGTAAAACTTTTATGAGAATCATTCAGTATCAAGCTAAAATAACAAAAGCTGAAGATGGCTATTCTGTAGAGTTTCCTGATCTATCTGGTTGCTTTTCGAGCGGTGAAACACTTGAAGAAGCATTAGAGAATTCAAGAGAAGCTCTGGATCTTTATCTTGAAGAGGCCCGTGATCCAAAATGGAAAGTTCCTCACGCCAAAGAAAGAAGAGGTAAAAATTATTACTGGATCACACCAAGTCTTGAGATTGCCATACCTCTAACGATTCGGGAACTTAGAGAAAAATCTGGTAGAACTCAACCCCAAGCCGCAAAAATTTTAAATATGACTGTTCAGCAATATCAAAAGATGGAATACCCAAGAAAATCAAATCCTACCACAAAGAACTTGATTATAGTCGCTCATTCCTTTGGCTATGAAATAGAATTCAAAGAAGCAAATTAACCCATCGCAACTTTATTTTCCGGTTTGAAGTCCGAACTGCCAAGGGATGTATTTAAGCCATGAAATTTAAAGTGCGAAGGGTTTAGAAGACTACAAGATCTTTTATTCCTTTTGAAAGTAAGTATCCCGAAGGTCGCAGGAGGGTAAACTCTTCCCAAATTTTTTCTATCGATAAAGTCATCTTATTTTTTATCGCATAATTTCGAACAAGCTTTACTCCATCTTCAAGATACAGAAGCGATGTATACCCATCTATCTTTGATGCTTTCTTTTTCGTGTGTTTTTGTTCATTAAAAAGAACGTACGCTATTGCATGTTTTGCTTCCCTAAGAGTCTTTAGAACATGCAAGTGATAGCGCTCCAGCTGCACTCGCCCTCTCTTTAATCCCTTGGAAAAAGTGATGGTAAGGGAGCGCATTCCTTTGGTTAAAACCTCATTATTTTCTGCCTCAGTGATCAGATGCACGTGATTTGACTGAAGAGAGAAATGAATGATCTTGAGACCCAGCTTTTGAGCATTTTGAATCGATTGCTTTAAGAGCTTAAGGCAATCCTTATTTCTTATGGAGCATTTAAATTTAAAGTTTATGTGCTGGGGAGTCCTCTTCGTGACGGTCTCTCTTTTAAGATGAGACACTCCTTTGGAGTGAATCCTCTTTCGTCCAGATCCAGG
>CANHIY010000175.1 GCA_947461175.1 Bacteriovoracaceae bacterium | reverse complement strand
TTCGTTGTCATTTGGCACGCAGATATTTTCACCAGTTGTGAACACAAAATTAACTGGAGTTGGTTTTTATAAATTAGGAACATCAATCGTCCTGATAAGTTTAATCTTGGCCTTTGGCTTGGATTATTACATGGCACCCTCTTTAGGTAATTTTGAAATAGGCTGTTATGGTGCCCTGGTCTTGACTAACATTTGTTCTTACATTTTTCATCAAGATCAAAAAACCTGGCCCATGTGGGTCTTGTATGCTTTTCAGGTGTTTATTTTCTGTGCTCTTGGTTTTTTGGTCTTTGACTTTCGGCCCGACTGGACGATGTTATTTTTCTCAAGTTCACTCTTTCTAGGTATTAGTAATTTTTCAATGCTTCTCGGGCACTATTATCTAGTTGTGCCCAAATTATCCGAGGAGCCGTTAATTTATTGCCTTAACATTTTTTGGACAGTTATTTTCTTTAAAATGATTTCTTCACTTACGGTGATATTTTCATCTGGACTTCCCTACCTCCAGGAAGGAACAAACCTGGGTGACGGTTATATTTACAACTGGTTATTTATTAGCATGAGGTATCTTTGGGGTTATGTGGCCCCTTTGATCCTTAGTTTTTTTACGTTTAAACTTTGTAGAATCCGATCGATTCAGAGTGCGACGGGGGTGCTTTACATTGTGGAGTTTTTTGTTATTGTGGGCGAATTAATTTCAATTTATTTAATGACCAAACACGGGCTTTCTTTATGATGGAAGTACAAGTTACATGTTCTCAATGCGGCTCTAGTATTGAGGTTGTACCGGATGTTCATGCCCATAAAATTAACTGCGATGTATGCGGCCACGTTCAGGATATAAAATTCACCACTGACCATGAGGCGGGGATCTTAAAAGAATGTCCTGTTTGTTCTCGGATGGATTTTTATAAGCAAAAAGATTTTAATCGAAAAATAGGTGTCATTTTATTTGTTGTGGCCGCAATTTTATCCATTTGGACATACGGATTGAGCCTTGTTGTGCTTTATCTTTTTGACCTCTTTCTATTCAGAAAGCTCTCTATGGTAGCCATTTGTTATAAGTGCCGTACGAACTTTCGAAAAGTTATGAATATTGCGGACATAAGAGATTTTGATCACGAAATGAATGACCGAATCGTTTATTCTGATCACGACTTTAAGGGAAAACCTCTATCCCATTAAATTTAGTGAAATTCTATGTTTTTTGTTTACGATTTTGTACTTTTACGAACCATTATGCTAGAATATTTTCGTTATTTATATTTTTAACAGGAGATTGGCCTTATAGAACCCCCGTTATTTCACCTCTGTTCTTTTCTCAACACCTTTTTTTTAGAACATAATTTATGAGTACTGATCAAGAAATCCTGGTCTTAGTTGTATCCTTAGGCTTATCCGCTTTTTTTTCAGGATCTGAAGCCGCACTCCTTTCTCTACCACATGAAAAAGCAAAACAAATTGCTGAGGAACATGGAGTGGATTCCTGGGCCATGAAGAAGTGGCTGGAAATTCCCAATGACTTACTGACCACCATTCTTGTTGGAAATAACTTTGTTAATATATTAATTGCTTCTCTCTCTACGAATATTGCAGAAAGATACTTATCTAATGATGCTCTTGCTATCAGTGTAGGTATTACAACTATTGCCATTTTGATGTTTGGAGAAATTGCTCCAAAGACATTTGGAAGAGGGAATTCTGAGAAGTTTTCTCCTATCTGCGTTTTGGTTCTCATTGCCTTTTATTATCTCATGTGGCCGGTGGTGAAGGCGTTCACAAAAATTATTCAATTCGTTCTCGGGAAAAATGCCAATGTCCGAGGCAGGGTTGTTACCAAGGATGACATTGAGGTTATGGTGGAGATGGCCGAAGAAGAAAGAACCATTGATTCCAAGCAGCTTGATCTTTTGAACTCCATACTGGAGTTTCCGTCGATTAAAGTTAAGGACATCATGGTTCCCCGAATAGCAATTGAGGGGTTAAAAAAGAACAGCACCTTTAATGAATTGATCATGGTTGTGAGAGAAGTGGCCCATAGCCGATATCCGGTTTATGAGGAAGATCTTGATGATGTGTTGGGGTTTTTGCATATAAAAGACCTGGCTTTTATGAATCCTGAAGAACAAAAAGATTTTGATATCACCAGATATATTAAGCCTCCTATCTTTGTTTATGAACACATGAAAATCCAGGCGGTGTTTGATCACATGAACCGAAAAAAAGTTCACCTTGCTTTAGTGAAGGATGAAAATGGCATGGTAGTAGGAATGCTGACTCTAGAAGATATTATGGAAGAGATTTTTGGTTCCATTCAGGATGAGCATGACGATGATGCTGATCTTGTTCCGGGAGTAGAAAGTGAAGAAGGCGTTATGGTTCCGTCCACTATTTCACTAAGAGATCTTTATAATGAGTATGATATTGAAATTCCTTTGAACGATAATTATTCCACCCTAAATGGTTTTCTTATGGATCAGCTTGGAAATAGCTTTCCTAAAAAAGGACACATGATTATTTGGGATGGATATTCCTTTGAGCTTATACGGGTCAAAAATTCTGAAATTAAAGACGTAAACATCAAATCAACAACCGGTGGACACTTAAGAGTTCCTGACTCCAAAATGACGAGCGAAGTCAAGGCGGACATTCAGAAAGTAATTAGTGCTAAGTAAAGACATCTCAGATGATGAAAAATAAAGTTTATCCAGTTTGCGTCATCGGTGGTGGATCTGCCGGGACCATGGCAGTTCTACGGACTGTTCTAAATAATGATGAGTGTCTTTTCTTTCCTGGAACACCCAAGGACAAAAAGCGCTCCCGAGCAATGTGGGTGAGAAAAGTTGAGAACGTCCCCGCCCACTTTAATTTTAAACGTGGAATCGTGGAACCTAATCAAGACACTCTTCGCTGGATAGAGGAATCTCCTTATAAAGCGAATCTGCACGCTAAAAATAATGTTGGTGTTATTTCCTTAAAAAAAAATGAGAATGTATTTCAGATTACAGCTTCCAATAATGAGGTTTACTTTGCTCAATACGTGATCCTCTGTACTGGAGTTATGGACATTCAGCCGGAAATTGATGGAAAGATTGATACCATTTTTGATTATGCGAATGCACAGACTGTTGATTATTGCCTCATTTGTGATGGACATCATGTTTTGAATAAAAAAGCCTCTGTGATTGGACATACGGATAGTGCTGCCTGGACTTCCATCATGCTGTATGAAAGATACAAACCTCTTGAGATGTTCATTCTGACAAATGGAAAGAAAAATGAATTTCAGGATGATACGTTGAAATTAATAAATGCTTACGGCATAAAAATTTATGAATCTAAAATTCAACAAATCATCGGCCATTCGAGGGGTGCCGTATTGGAGAGTTTTCTTCTGGAAGATGGCCCAAAGGTTGAGACCGATATCTGTTTTGTCTCCTTAGGAATGATTGTTTATAACAAGCTTGCTTTGGAGTTGGGAGCACAGGTCGATGGGAGGGGATTTGTGGTTGCTGATGAGTCGGGTCTTACCACTGTTTCAGGGCTTTATGTTGCTGGAGACCTGAAAGCGAATACTAAAAAACAAATCTACACGGCCTGGGACCATGCCGTGAGCGCTGCTAATGCAATCAATATGAAACTTAGAATATCCAGAAGACCTACTTAATAATTTTTATCAAGAGATCACCAGTGAGCTTTGCTCGGCAAGCCAGCCGAATCTCCCTCCCACTAAAATCTTCACCTCTTTTCGTCTGGAATTCTTCCTTGAGGGATTGGATCGTATTTTTTTCGATGAGTCCTGCTTCGAGTAAATTTTCTTGACCAGCGAGGATTTCAATTCTGCAGGCCCCACAGGACCCAGATAGGCAACCATGGGGCAGTTCTACACCACACTCAAGGAGAGATTGATAAACTGTCTCACCGGAAGTGACTTCAAGTGTCTGGTTTGTATCACTGATTGACACTCTGGGCATAAAATCTTCCTTGTCAAAAACTCGATAGTTTAAGAAACTTCTCGAGATTTTTATACTAAACGATGTCTTAATTTTGGTCATTAGATAAATTCTAGTCCAAAGGAGAATTCAGATGTTAACGCTAGAAAAAATGTACTCAATGGGTCACGAGGAAGTGGTTTTCTTTCAGGATAAAACGTGCGGGCTTAAGGCGATTGTGGGCATTCACGATATGACCCTAGGACCTGCCCTTGGTGGAACTCGTATGTATCCCTATGCCAACGAGGAAGAGGCGTTAATTGATGTTCTACGCTTATCTCGTGGAATGACTTACAAAAATGCCATTTCA
>CANHIY010000174.1 GCA_947461175.1 Bacteriovoracaceae bacterium | reverse complement strand
TCAAGGTATTATTTCCATTCTTCTTGCTCTCTCTGGAACTTTTGATCAGCTCACCAATTATGTGGTGTTTTCCGCCTGGATTTTTTATGCCATGGTTACCGGAGTGGTGTTTGTGCTGAGAAAAAAAATACCTGATGCTCCGAGATCCTACAAAACCATTGGTTACCCCTATGTGCCCATCATTTTTATCATCCTCGCCGTTCTGTTACTTATTAACACCATCTTTGAAGCCCCTAAAGAATCCATTGTAGGACTTGGATTTATTGCTGCAGGGGTGCCAGTTTATTTCGTTTTTCGTAAATTAAATCAAAAAAAGGTGGGAAATTAATGCTTTGCGACTTAATTTTTCGTTTAAAATTTTGAAATAATAAGAGCATTCACCACGGAGGGAAGATATGAAAACTCTTATTGTTTTATCACTCTTAGCGTTCTCATCTTTTAGTCACAGTAAAGTGTTTAAAGTGGCCAAGATTAGTTCAGAGTTTAATAAAAACATTACCGATTTCTACGTTGAGACCGATGAAGATAATGTGGTCGATAGCATCCGTTACGTGACTACCATGCCTAATGGAGGAATTGACGAAGATGTTTCCGTTCCCGCTGAAACAGTGATGCAAGAGGGCTCCGTGATCTCCCGGCACAATGGCTATGAAGCGGTTCGCTTAGAGGTAGAGAATTTTGACCCAAAAACTGGGGGCACCATAAAACTCAATTACCTCTACAACGGTATTTCTGGAGTCCGCCAAATTAAGCGCCTGACGTTAAAAAATACGGATGTAAAGTCAGAGCTTCTAGATGGAGAAGGGCGCCCCGTTAACAAAATGTTTTTTCAAGTAAACCGCTCCCCCTTATTTGGAGTCATTGGAGTTAAGTCTATCATGACGTCCTATGCTGAAGACATGTCCCATCGCCGCTAAATGAAACTCGTCAAGATTCGCCTCATCTAGCTTAGTCACCTCTTCTTTGCCATGATCTGACCAAAGAGAGGTGACCCATGAACTCTTCAGGAAGAAATGCCCGTTTCCCAGATGATGGCGAATTTGAAGATCAAAAAAGAAAAATCACCAAGAAAGAACAATTTCATGAACTCATAGATGACCATGAGGAAAAACAATCCCTCATGGGCCACAGTGCCTCTGACTATGATGAAGGTCTTGCCCTTGATTACCATGAGGATCACTATGACCCCCATGACATTAGTAGAGTTCATCCAGATAAAGAAATAAAAGCTGTTATTTTAGAGCTCCTGGGGAACAGTCAAAAAATCGATGCCCGTCAAATTGTGGTTAGCGTGGATCAGTCCTGTGTGACTTTAAGTGGAACCGTAGGAACACCATTTGAAAAAGATTATGCCCTTTCTCTGGTTAAACTTGTCCATGGAGTAGGGGAAGTGAAATCAACCCTCACGGTAGAGGGACTATCTTCCCATGTAGGAGGATAAGTATTTGATGTGAAGGGCAAGAGTCATCACAGACAATAAAATGACCTTCATAGACCAGGCAGGGTTTGAGAATTTTTCTAAAATTTTTTCCATGGGAGGAACTTAGAAAAGTCTCTACACATTTACAAGATAAAGAGTAAAGAATTCCTATCTCTTAGAGGAAAGATTTTTGCCGGTGAAGGGGTTTTGAGAACACGAGTTGAGACAACCCGATGGCCCTTTCCCTAAATCCTCCCTCACAATAGGCAAAGTAGAATTGCCATAACCGGTGAAGGAAATCTGGGTAACCAAGCTTTGTGATCTGATCCTGATTTTTATAAAGCCGCTCTGACCAGTGCTTCAGGGTCTCGGCATAATCTTCTGAGAAGTCTTCCTGGTGGATGAGAGCGAGGTCGGTTTTTTTAGTGATGGAATTCATCATGGCATGAACGGAAGGGATGCCGCTGCCAGGGAAAATATGTCTTTGGATGAAATCCACAGATTTTTTAGCTGAAGCATAAAACTGATCCCTAATAGTAATCGCCTGAATGGCCATGATTCCGTGGGGTTTAACGAGAGAAGAGCATTTTTCAAAATACGTATCCAGGTTATCAAGACCCACGGCCTCGATCATTTCAACGGAAACAAGAGCATCAAAGGTGCCTTGAAGTTTTCTGTAGTCTTCAAAAAGGATGGTAACCAGATCCTGAACTCCTGCTTCTTTTACTTTTTCCACAGCATAATCAAATTGTTCTTGTGAGATGGTGGTGGTTGTCACTTTACAGCCATAATTTTTAGCAGCATAAATCGCTAGAGATCCCCAACCTGTTCCAATTTCAATCAGGTGATCAGAGGGTTTTAAGTGAAGCTTTGAGAGGATCGTATCAATTTTTTTTACCGAGGCCTCATAGAGTGGGGTCTGTTTATTTTCAAAAAAGGCACAGGAGTACATCATGGTGTCATCGAGAAACAATTTAAAAAAGTCGTTTCCAATGTCATAGTGGGAGCGGATATTTTCCCGGGCCCCTTCTTCGGTATTTTTTCGAAGTCCATGAAAATATTTTTGAACCGGGCGAAGAAGGCTTCCAAGACCGTTGTCAATTCCCTCCAGAAGATCCCTGTTAAGAACAAACAAACGGACGAGGTCACTTAAATTTTCAGTGTTCCAGTCTCCATCGATGTAGCTTTCAGCGTTTCCAATGCTACCCCCAAAAAGGGTCCGGGAATAAAAGCGGGAGCGGTGTACGGTCACTCTTACGGAGAGTTGAGAAGCTGAATCACCAAAAGATTTTGTCGTAAACTCACTTCCTGATTCATCTTCAATAATGAGTTCACCATGTTTTAGCTCAATGAATTTTTTAAACAAAATGGAGCGACACCATTCATCAAACAAGGTAAACTGAGGGACTAGTTTACTAAGGGATCGGTCTTTAGGAAGGGGTCTTGTGCTCATTTTTTCTCCACAGGATTATTCCAAGTGATCATGCCCCACTCTTTTGTGAAATGGCACCTGAAAAAGCTTGGACAATCTCACTTTTTTTTATTCTATCCAAGGAGTAGGGAATTTTAAGGTACCTCAGGGCAACCAAAATCTTCTTCCTTATAAAGCCCAAAATCCTTGGTTTTTTTCACAATATCAGCTTTTAATTCACTAAGGTTATCTTGGGCCGTTTTAATGGCCAGAGGAGTCTCTTTTTGGAGGATAATCTCCTCTAGGACTGGGTCACAAAGTTTTTTCTTAAGCCTCTGGAGAACGTAGGATTTCATGAGGGATTTGTCCTCAGGTCTGTCATGTTTTCCAAAAAAATTTGTCCAACTGTCCGCAGTAGACTCAGCACTCAAGGCATAGGCACTCAGTCCTGTGATGGTCTCATTAAGCACAGTTTTAATTTCAGGCACCTTCCACACAGGAGCGGAGGTGGATTTTCTCTCAAGCATTAAATCCAGTATCCGGTCAAGCCTTGACTCCCAGAATGAAAAAGGGTCACTGGTGGCGTCAGATTTTGAGCACTCCGGTGATTTTAAGGGAAGAGTTTTGGTATCAGTGCCCTGATCTTCATCGGTGCAGTACCAGTTTAAGTGTTTAGGAGCTACCCCCTTATACCCATAGGCCAGGGCCATCTTATCATAGGCGCCAATAACATTAAGATGCCGGTAAGGGCGGCCCAGGTATTCCATGACAGACCGAGACACTGTTCCTGGTTCAGAGTTAGAGTCAATGGCACCAAGATTACCTTTAAAATTGTGCCTTAAACCTAAGTTATGCCCAATCTCATGGGCGAGGATCTCTGTCATGTAGCCATTCATATATTCTTCGTAGCTAATACCTTTTGGGACAATTTCAAAGTGACCCTTTTTTATGGGGTCTTCAAGCTCTTTTCTTTGAGCGGGGATGTTCATTTCAAGATATTGACCTAGTTTAAGTTTAAAACTCCCTTTTCTTCTATCAAGGATTTCTTTTTCCACGGAGGTTTCAAACTGTTTTATAAGCTTATTGGCCTCGTGATTTCTCCCCTCTACCAAAAGGGTTCTGGCCCGTTCAGAAATTCCAAACCACTCTTGATAGATTTTTACAATGGTGGGTCCTTGAATAAGGACGTTGGCAGAAAAAATCTGGCCGCTAAATTGATTGGCCACAGACGGGCCTAACCCCCCATAGCCCGCTTTATTCAGAAGATCCCACTCGATGATATTGTAACGGATGTCACCTGGGGTGAGGTTTTGAAGCTCTTCGTTCTCTGGTTCAATGAATTCATAGGAGAGGAGTTTTTTTCCAATGATGTTTTGAAATTCTTTGTTCCATGATTCAAGGGCCTTTACAAATGAGGGCCTAAACTCAAGGGGTACATTTTTAATGTAGTAGTGAACTGGATTTTCAGTAACTG
>CANHIY010000173.1 GCA_947461175.1 Bacteriovoracaceae bacterium | reverse complement strand
GTAAATTTTACAAAGATTTTCTAAATATGAAGGATTATTAGGTGAAAGCTTTATTGCACTCAGAATTGAATCTTTTGCAAAATCAATCTTCTGAGAAATAAGATGAATACCAGCCTCTGCAAAATAACAGTCTCCGTATTTCAAATCATACACTAAACCGATTTCAAAATTTTGATAGTCATCAATACTAGGCCTATTTCTCCAAGTATAATTAAAATCACAATTCAGTGAATCAAAGGCTTTAGTTTCTTTTAATTTAGCTATCTCAAAAATTAAACCATGATTTTTTCTAGCATAATCAGAAGATAAAGAGTTTGGGGAAAAATTAGTAAACAACCTACTGCCATCAAAATCAAAATTCTCATTAAAAGTTGGAGCATCTGACTTAAAGATATTCGGATATTTAACTCTAAACTTTTTTAAAAACCACTCATTTCCCCAAGTTGAATGAATATGAATAACATCAGGCCTTATTTTTAGAACATCTTTCAAGTAATAGGTACTAAAACCAAAAGTATCACCAGTGGTAAAATAAACGACATCTTTTGGGATTGTATTTAAAACATTAAGTACATAATCTTCAATATAAGTATTTTTTTTATAATTATTTGCAGAAAAATTTCTTACAATGTTTAAACCCACATTCGTTAAAAGAAGAAGAGTGATCCACTTTGGAAGTTCTTTGTTTCCTGACCTCACTAAAAACAAAACAAGAAAAAAAATTAGTAAGGTCGGATGAATCAGAAATCTCTCAAAAATGGATTCGGCATCTTTTGCCAGATCCATAGTTCCGTATTTTGAAAAAACAAATAAATAAATAAATAAAGAAAATACTATTATAGATATCTTTTTTTTATTCGTTTTGAAGGCATCTCTTTCTCTAATAACAAGAAAAAAGAAAAGAATAATTACGGACCAAGAATCTTGAAAAAACTTTGTAAAAAAGAAGTTAATCCAGGATGATTTATCTTCTGAGTGTGCCATAAGGCTCATTGTACCGTAATCTGTCCTAAGAAAATGACCGATTAAATTTTTCACATCCACTACATTATTCCAAGAACCATAATCTTCTGGGTGAAAAAGCAATAGCACAAAATAAAAACTAAAAGACAACATTCCACTAAGTATTGAAATATATAGTTTATTCTTAGACGGATTCACAAGGAATGCATACAAAAACAAAGGGAATGCAAACAAGATGGTGTGATGATTAGTAACACCCAGGGAAATCAAAAATACAATCCAAGTTTTTTCTAATAACTCTGGTTTTTCAAAAGCAAGAAAAACGAGAGTCAAAAACAAAACATGTAAAGAAAACACATCAGGAAGAATTGAATAACGCCAAACCAACAACGAACTAGCTAAAACCGATACTATTAAGGACTCATTTTTTCTATTGAATCGCTTCAGGAGTAAATGAATCCAAATAAGACTTATTAAAATCGTCACAAAAGATGCAGAACTAAATGGATTTCCAAAATTTAAATACCTAACTGGTAAATGATAGAGCAAAGTCCATAGAGGGTAACCGGGTGGATGAGACACTCTTAAAAAATAACTATTAGTAACAAGCTCTCCTGTATCACCAGATTGAACAGTATAGGGACTTGTTATTGCATATAGAAAAAGAAAAAAAAGAGGCAAAAAAACTGATGGCTTTTTAAAAAATTGTAAACTGAACATAATATAATCTTAGATGAAAATTTGATAAAAACAAAAATCAATATCGAGAGAGTAGTGTAAAAAATAATTAATTGATTAAATTGAAATAAAAATGGCGGAGACGATGAGATTCGAACTCATGGATCCAGTTACGGATCGCACCCTTAGCAAGGGTGTGGTTTAAGCCAACTCACCCACGTCTCCGCAATGGCTTAATTAGTAGATAAAAAGTGGCGGAGGACTAGGGATTCGAACCCCAGGTAGGCGTTAACCCACGACAGTTTTCAAAACTGTTGCCTTAAACCACTCGGCCAGTCCTCCGTTAAGGTTATAATTATAAAAATATTGTCAGGAAAAGACAATCTCATAAAGCAATAAATAGTCTGAAAGACAAATTTTTAAATGAAGTATTGGTTAGAGTATTATGCCATCTTCCAACAAGATAAAATGATGGAGCCAAAAGGGTTATTCCATTTTGCGCTAGGAATCATTTGGGACAGCTTTAAGGCAAGGTTATAATTGATCTGAGCTATGAAGGGGGTCAAAAAATGAGTTGTTGTGACTTTCTCGCAAACGAGGGGTGTGTTTACTAAAATTTTTGTCAAATTATTTTGAAAGCTAAAATAGCTAAATTTCGTAAGATGCTGCTCCTCATATTTAACATCAGAAATTCTATTTAAAATATACTCAAGAAGTGGCCAGATACTGAAATAATTTGGAGTCGTTATAATCAATCGGCCGCCAGGGCTTAGGGAATTAACAGCAAACTTCATAAGATTTTGTATACTTTGGGGATCTAAATGCTCGATAACTTCAATTAGTGTAATAACATCAAATTTTTGATTGAGGCCAATACCTTCATTAAAATTTTGATCATAAGAAAGAAATTTTCTAAAATTTGTTCCATATTGGTTTTGGGCGTATTGAATTTGAGAAGGTAAAATATCAATCCCTACTTGGTGACCAAAGAAATTTTTATCCAGTAATCCTAGAAAAGTACCAGCAAAACATCCAATGTCCAAGATGCTTTTGTCCTGACCTCTGTGACCCTCGGGAATATATCTTTTAACAGAGTCAAATTTATGAAAATGCCAAAATTTCCGCAAACCGTTTTGACCATTTAAAATTTTATCGTAATAACCCTGTGGTATTTTTGTGTAATCAAAATTCATTTCTATTAATCACTTCACCTAAAATTTTAACTGATATTAGCTTTTCATCCTTGTCTTTCCAAACAACGACCTCAGGATATGTTAGAACTATTTTATCGATAATGCTTAAGACAAGAAGATTATAATAGGGATCAAAAATAAAACCAGATTCTAATAAGTAATTAATATTTTCTTTTTTTAGTATATTTACTACACATCTAAGTTCTGAGCAACTCTTAAGACTCCGATCTAAGTCAGGATCATCCCAAAGTCTTATGACTTTATGGATTGAAAGATAATATGGGGGAGTGTCATCAATTAAACCGATGCTAACATTTTCTTTTGAATTTAACGCTAAATATGCCGAGGCTTTGAATCCTTTATTTTCATCAATGAGTGCTCTTACTCTAGGATAAAACACACCTTTTCTTAAAGTTGAGGGGATGGGATTTAGTTGGTTCTCAAGTTTTAAAAAATTAAAACAAATAATTAATAAAAATAAACTACTAAAAATTGTTAGATAATTTTTTGAGAAATTAAAATTATCTAAAATAAGGATTAATCCAAGAACTCCAAACAAATTAATCGATATTGCCAAAGGGCCAAAATGTCTTAACTCAGAACCTGGTCCAAAAAGAAATATAAATACTAATAAAAATGAAGAAACTAAAATTGTTAGAACACTGATAGAAAATGAAAGCTTTCGATAAAAAAAAGGTATCAAAAGAGAAAAATAGGCAATAGGCTCATAGGTAAAAATTCTTGTTGCTTTGTTTTTTAGCAATGCAAGACTCACTTGATTTAAGTTCATGTCAAAGTACTTAAAACCATCAAGCCATGAGGGTCCAAGAAAACTTGTTGGAAAAATTTTATATGCAAGTGGAAAAACAGGATTTCCTGTCCATATATAATTCCTTAAAAGATAAGGAACAAGAGTCAGAATAATAATAAAAATTAAAATTAAAATTATATTTTTACCGTCTATTTTTATTTTTTTGCACAATATTAGCCATCCATAAAAAACACTGGCTGGAACAAGGTAAGTCAACTTCGTTCCTATACTTAACCCCATTAAGAACGATGACAAGATGATGATGATTAATCTATTACCCTGACATTTTAAAATAATATACGCTGAACCCAAAAACCAACTAAGTGCAATCCAGTCATTCTTTGCAATGAATCCTTTGTGCTGAAGAGAAGCACGGGTAAGTGCCGTCATTATGAAAAGAGGTATCCAAATCTTTTCAATTTTGTCTTTTAATAATTCATAAAATAAAAAACTAAATGATGTGATTCCAAGCATGACAGTGAAAACCTGTGAACTCACCTGAATAGAAATTAAATCATCTATTTTGGTTTGACCCCACCAAAACGAGAAAGGGAAATAGAGATAATCTGCGTATGAATTATGCATAATTTGAATGGCAGATTTTATGTGTGAGAGCCTGTCCAACTTACTCCATTCCACAATGCCATAAAGATGATAGTTAAGAGGATCAAAATACG
>CANHIY010000172.1 GCA_947461175.1 Bacteriovoracaceae bacterium | reverse complement strand
TCCATCGCCTGGCCTACAAGGCCATTTTCACTAAAAGCACGTGTGGTAAAACGCCATTTGCTAAGGGAGTCAGGTAAGGTAAATTCTACCACAACTGATCCATTCTGATCTGTCTTTAATGTTTTAAAATAAGCAGTATCAATATCTTCTCGACGAGGTCTCTCACGTAACTTCATCGGACGTTCTTCGTGACCATCAGCAGCGGTCGGAACACTTTTATTAACAGATTCAGAAGTATCATAGCCAAAAAAACTTAATGTCGATGTGGTTTTAACTTGGTTGCGACGAACATGGTAAAAGAAGTCTTCAATACTAGGAGCAATCTCTGGTTGAAGAACGTAGATCATCTCATCAACCACACTTAAGACAAGATGTGCCTGAATTGGTTTATCCAAATAGAAGGCCTTGATTTTAACTTTAACTTTTTCACCCGGACGATAGGTTGGTTTGTTAAAATCATAACTAAGAGAGATTCGAGGCTTAAGAACTTTAAAACCCTTGTTACTGAAGCTCATTGCACCATCTTTCACATAAAGGACAGAAAGAATCATATTAGGTGCATGCTCAGGCTTAATATCAAAACTGATGGTCCACTGAGTTTTTGAAAGTTTTTCTACTTTCAACCAATCTTCATTGTGAGTTCCCAATGAATATTTTTCAACTTTATCCCGCTCTAAGGTAACGAGAAGTTCCTGAACCTCGTCCTCTGTGGTCACAACAAAAGAAGCTTTCTCTCCAGGGGCATATTCTATTTTATCCGTCGTTATCTCAATCGTTCCCGGAGCTAATTTGAGCTGGGTTCCTAACACGACATGATTCATTCGTCCAAGAGCAATGCCACTGGCATTGAGAAAATTAATTCGGAAAGTACCTGCGGTATTGAACTTAATTCCTACTGACTTGCCTTCTAAATTTCCCTCAATGACTTCCTGATCATCGATTCTTAAGGCCGTCCATTTGACTACTTTCTTATCAACTGAAGAAAATTCGTTCGCCGTTTCTGACAAAGTAAAAGTCACGACTTCGCCAGGCTTCGAAAGGGTATGACTACTTTTAACCTGATAAACCGGTTTAGCTTCAGAGTGACTAACTTCAACTTGAGTGTTCACAGTAAAGTCGCTCTTATCCGTCGCTTTGGCCATAACGGTGTAACGAGAGGCTTCAGCAACGGCCGGCAGAGTAAATTCTGCCGTACCCTTCTCATCCGTTGTGGTATCAAACTTATTTACATTAATCGGGAATAAAGACTCAGCATCATAGTCACCTTCGATGACGTTGAGTTTTTGACGTCTGATGATGATTTCTACTTTTGCATTTTTAACAGGCTCGCCATTAAAATAAGACAAGATAACCTTACTCTTAGCTTCTTGATTAAGAACCAAACTCATGGGTGTTGTGATGATCTCGAGATTAAAATAAGGCTTAGCATATTTTGCAACTCGAAACTCAGAAGCATAAGTTTTATTATTGCTCTTTAAAAGGATGCTGTGGCCACCGGGAAGAGCATTGATCGGAAGTTTAAAAGAAAAATCTCCACCATTTTGTTGATGATAGCGAATTTTATCTTTGACAAGCACGGTAGAAGAGGAATCCAGAATGAGAAGTTCAAAATCAATAGGTGCAAGCTTGTCGGACTTATTGGCCTCCTGAAACTCGCGACCAATCACCTTAATATGTACAGTATCACCCGGACGATAGAGAGGACGATCTGTGAAAGTGTAGACCTTGGCATTATAAATTTCGCTATCGTAATAAAAGTTTTCCGAAATAGAAACTCCACCTTCTTTATCAACTCCTATGACATAACTCTGCTCAGGCATCTTAAGATTAAGATCAGCAAAACCATTTAGATCTGTCTTCGCCTTCTTCAGGACACCAACACCATCAGTTACCAAAACATCTGTGTCGCTTACGGCCGTACCGTTTTTCTTATGAGTAGACCAGGCAAAGAGTTGCTTAGAAGAATTTTTCGTAACAACCACTGTATCAGAAACAAAAATCAAACTGTTTGCCCGATGTGTACCTAGAGTTCCTTCTACAAGATAAACTCCGGGAGAGAGCTTACCCAAAGGAACGTACACATTTCGTTGCGACTCGGTTGAATTAAAAAAACTACTGGAACCAGCAAGTTTTTCTAAAGGCAATTCAGCTTTTTTAGCAAAGAGAATTGGATACCGAAAAGTATCGATCAAATCAAAACCTTTTATTGGTTTAAATTGAGCATACTCCTTATAGACTGGTAACTTTGGTGCTCTCTTCTGCTCAAATCCCGGTTCCAATTTAATGACATTGCTACGAATTGCAGAATCAGTCAGCCGTTGATAGATAACTCGAGATTCAAGGAAGAACTTGTTCCATACGTATCGTAAAGCATTGGCCACCACTCCACTGGGCGCATAATTATAATCCGTGCTTACGTTATGCATGTTCTTTTGGGCCATGAGAAAATTCAAGGGATCTTTAACCTTGTACAGAGCAAGATCAATACCACCAACCTGAGGATCGATAGAGGTGTATTCAACCCTTATTTTGGCAATCTCTTCTCTACTAAATGTCGCATCGGCCAGTAAATGGAACTGACTTCCATGAGAGAGATAGTTATGATTCTCGACCGCCCAACTTTTCCGCCCAACTATCAGACTTAATAAGATAAAACCGAGAGTCTGAACAAACCGATAAAGTTTGGATTTTCCGCTTGAGGTCTCCACTGTGTATCCTTCCATTGCATGAGTGTTTTTAAATGATATTTTCTTAAACCATTGTCTCGTTTGCTTGAACTACCCGTATGATAGGCCATATAGCTTCCCATCCACACCATTATGTGTTGACTGTCACCCATATCATAAAAAACTAAATCACCCGGGCGTGCCTGGCTAAAGTCTTTTGAAATAAAGGTGGCATTGTTTTGCACAAGATCGATGGCGGAAATGTAACCATTCTTTTTGTGGCCATCATTATGTTTCCAATTCCCGAGGGTCAAACGTTCCGATACGGAAATGGCAAGTTCGGGTGGTGTAGCAGAATGAGAAAAGCCATGAGCGGAGTACCACTTTTTATTTTTTTCTTTCAAGGCCTCATTAAAAGCATAGTCCACTAGACCAACACAATCCTGTTGCACCCACTTGGGTGAAGGACCCTGGCGAAGTTGTTCAGCGATAATTCTCACCATCCATGAACGCAAAACTTGCGAATCGCGAAAAGAAAGTTTCGCTGCTATCACAGATGGGGCAAGAAAGATAAAACTAAATAGCAACAACTTCATTAGAGATTTCTCGTCGGGATTTCCATCCAGTTCCATTCTTCTTTTGTCGGATCGGTCGGCAAATGAAAGCCGAAGGCATGAACTTGTTTTAAATTTTCGGTTGTGTCTTGAAAGAATTTTTGAGTGGTGGTTTTAAATACTGGATCTGAAGAATTTTTCAAAACACTATCTATATAATCAAGCATCAACGCGCTTATTTTAGTTGGGAAGATGATAAAGTTTAATTCTTTGTCCTGCTTCATTTCATCATACAAAGATGGTGATTTCTTCTCGATCACTTGTCTAACTTCATCCACCAATTTATCATCAGCTGAGAATGCGATCCACTGATTCACTAAAAGTAATTTCACCTTAAAGAGCTTAGAATATTTATAGGCCGGAATAACATCCGGAGACGGATAATTCCCACCCGGTGAAGAGACTTGTCTTGTTAGTGTCATCCCCTCTTTCAAGATCATTTCTTCAACAGGGAATTTCTGATATTTATCTTTTTCTTCATATTCATACATTCCAACATATTTGTTGAATAAATACTTCACACGCATAGGCATATCTTTCAAAGCACTGGGCTTCATCATAAAAACCGGTGTTAAAAATTTAGAACTGGCATACCAACACACTCCCACAGGAGAAATGCCAAATGCCTTTAACTCTTCCGGTTTAAACTCTTCGTTTACGACTTCAGTTTCTTTTCCGTCTGCTCCTTTTTGGATTTCCTTAAAAGTAAGCATTTTCGCTATCCGTTCCATATCTACGGGTAAGGCAAAGCACATGGCAGGAGACCTTGGTGCCATCTTCCAAATCTCAGACACGGCAATTTCAGTAGTAAATTTCTTGCCGGCGACGACGGAAAAATATTTCCATTCTGTTTTTCCAAACGAGGCAATAAAACCTTTTAAATAAGGTACAAAATACTGATAATTAAAGGTTAACCAACGGGCATCTACATAAAGAAGATGCTTATCATCTTTACGCTCACGTCCGGTGACGGCGGTGTAAAATCCATCAGCAGGCTCTTTACCATAAAGTTTGTTAGTTTGCTCAGAGAGAAGTTTTTTATGT
>CANHIY010000171.1 GCA_947461175.1 Bacteriovoracaceae bacterium | reverse complement strand
CGTTTTTGGAGAAGAATTTAAAGGCGTTCCAGAGATCACACACGTTGAAGGATGAATAGAAAGACCTGGAGGAAGAGCAGGAAGAACAGTACAGGTGGCAGTAAAGCCATTGTTATTAAAACTTGTGGGGGAGACACTCATAGGATTACGAACAGAGCCAGTGGTGCCGGTGGCTCTAGCGTAAGAGAACTCAGGATGATTAAGATCAGTGGTTGAGTAACCCGTTTCGGAGATGGGATTTTGGCAAGAGGAGAGGGTGAGGAGAAGTGCTCCTAAGATAAAAAACTTGTTAAAAGAAACCATCACGTTTCGAACCATGTCCCTCCAAAAATACATAAAGTCCTATCGGACAGAACGGGAGAAAAAAAAGTTTCGAAAATAAAATTATAAGCCAGAAAACTCTTGAAAAATTAGGTCTCAAAAAAACAAGGTCTTGGAAAAAAAAAGATGTAGCATCAGAGCATGAAAACAAATAAATAAAGAAAAAATGCCCATTTTGGTGGGCATAGTCACAAAAATAAACAAAAAATACTTAATCTCACCAGGCCTTAGGAGTGTAGTAGCTCCACATCTTTTCATGGGGAGAATTTTCCTTTGGCCTGTAGGCGTAGCTGAACTTGCACCTCCCTGGAAGTGAGATAAGGATGGAGTCAACCCTTCCATTTGTTCTAAGACCAAAAAGAGTCCCACGGTCATGAAGAAGGTTAAATTCCACATACCTTCCCCGCCTGTGGAGCATGAAGTCCTCATCCTCTTCAGTCCAGTCTTGGGCCATGCGTTTTTTAACGATGGGAAAATAAGATTCCATAAAGTGATTTGAAAGATGATAAACCTCTTGGGCATCTTTTTCAGTATCACCAGAGTTAAAGTGGTCAAAAAAGATTCCCCCCACTCCCCTCATCTCAAGGCCTCGGTGTGAGTTATTAAAATACTCATCACAGGTTTTTTTCATTTCATCATATTTTGGGCCACAGGCTTTTTTCCAAACTCCATGAAAGTAAGAAAAATCCTCCTCATAAGGGTAATAGGGAGTAAGATCTGCTCCCCCTCCGAACCAAAAACGCTCCCCTTGGTGAATCATTCTAAAGTTAGCGTGGACGGTGGGAACTTTTGGGTTTTTAGGATGGATGATAAGGGAAATTCCGGCCGCCCACATCTCATCTCCCGTGCCCTGGAGGTGTTTGGCAAACACGGGATCAATCTTTCCAAAGACACAAGACGTATTCACTCCAGCATTCTCAAAAAGCTCTCCCTGGAAGGCCCGGGTAATGCCTCCTCCTCCGTGATGGCCCCCATGGTCCTTCCTCTCCCAGAGGTCTTCTTTCACCACAAGGTTTGGGTCAAGTTCTTTCATTGCCTGAGTGATTTTATCCTGAAGGAGGCGCACGTGTTGGTGAAAATTATTTTTTAACTGATCCATGGGCATTAATGATTCCTTTCTTATTTTTCTTTCAAAACTCTATGACTTTCAATTTAAGTTTACCTGAGACCCTTCCGATCTTTATCCCACTATAAGAGGATAATGAATTGTGTTAGCTAAACTTATCACAAGATCACTGCGCTCATTCGGCATGGGGCTCATTTTTTTGGTCTCTGTGGGACTTATTTTCATCTCCATTGTACGTGGAATTGACCACTCTACCCTCATAGGTAAATTTTTAAACTACACCATCTCTTTTGAAAACAGGTTTTATGATTTTCGGATGAATTCCTTGATTGATCCTAAGTTTAAAAGTGATGAAATTGTCCTGATTGAAATTGATGACTACTCCCTCCAAAAGCTTGGGATGTGGCCCATCCCAAGAACTGAGCACGCCAAAATGATCGATAAACTAAGGGATTTTGGTGCCAAGGTGGTGGCCCTGGATATCCTCTTTCCCGAAAAATCTCCTCCCTTTAATGGCATTTCTCCTGATGAAATTCTTGCCACCTCCATGAAAAACTTTCAGGAGACGGGGGGAAGAATATTTCTTGGCTACTCTCTGACCTTTAATCAAGAACAGGCCCTCCCTGAGGCCCCGGTAGAAATGTTAAATGATGTCCTCCAGACAAAAACTAAGGGAGACTTTCGGCAAAAAAAAATTAACCGCTACACCTTCCCTATCCAGGAACTGGTGGAATCAGAGGCAGGACTTGGGATCATAGAGGCAGAAGAGGATTCTGATGGCATTTTTAGGCAGTACCCTATTGCCGCCAATATTGACACTATTTATTACGGCTCCCTCGCCTTTAATTCCTTTGAGGCCTATCTTGATAAGAAAACAACTATTATTACTCAGGAAGATGGATCAGGGGAACTTGAGGTTAAGGGAAAAAAAATGGAAATTGGGCCCACGGGGGAAGTTAAAATCCGCTATGTGGGGGCCCGGGATCAATTCCTCTCCATTCCTCTTTATACACTTCTGACCACACCGTCGGGTGATGAGAAGATGAAGAAGGCCCTGGAAGGTAAAATCGTTTTTGTGGGTTCCACGGCCTTAGGGGCCCATGACTTAAGACCTTCACCGGTGGATAATAAGATGCCTGGGGTCTATGCCCACATGAACGTGGCCCATATGCTTATTCATCAGTATTTCTATCAAAACACCTCCGAGTCCATCCGGTTTTCTTTAATTCTTCTCATAATCTCTATGGTGATTTTTCTTGTGATTCAGAAAATTGGAAACGCTTTTTTGGATGCTCTGGTGGTGGTTGGCATCCTCTATGGGTATTATCTGGCCGATAGGTATTATTTTCTTCCCAATGGGTATGAGTTAAAGCTCTTTTATAGTTTTTTCTGTGTTATTTTTTGTTACTCCTGGAATACCTTTTTAAAATTCTACGACGCCAATAAAGAGAAAAAACAAATAAAAGGCACATTCGCCAGATACGTGGCCCCCACGGTGGTAGATGAAATGCTCAAAGACCCAGATAAACTTCATGTGGGTGGGACAAAGATGGACATCACCTGTCTTTTCTCTGACGTGAGGGATTTTACAAAAATTTCTGAATCACTTTCGGCCAGTGAACTTGCTCAGTCGTTAAATACCTACATGGGGGCCATGACGGATATTGTGTTTAACACTAAAGGCACACTTGATAAGTATATTGGTGATGCCATCGTGGCATTATGGGGGGCCCCACTTCCCATTGGAAATCATGCCCAGTATGCGGTTGAGGCAGCTATCAAGATGATGGAGGCCCTTCCTCTTATTAACGAAGAATTTAAAAAACTGGGTAGACCCCAGTTTCAAGTGGGAGTGGGTCTCAACTCAGGGGAGTGTTCTGTGGGGAACATGGGGTCCGAGAGGATTTTCTCCTACACTGCCTTGGGGGATAACATGAACCTTGGCTCAAGGCTTGAATCCCTTTGTAAGTACTATGGAACCCAAATTCTTATTTCTCAAATGACCATGGAAAGAATTGATTTATCAAAAATAAAAATAAGACCCATTGATAAAGTGGTGGTGAAGGGAAAAACCCTGGCGGTGGGGATCTATGAAGTTCTTTATGAGCATCACTGGCTTACAAAAGATGAGGAGTCTCTTAAAGATTATTTAAAGGCCCATGAGTTATTTGAAAAAAAAGAATTTCAACATGCTCTGGAACTTTTTTCCAAAATTCACGCTCAAAATGAAAAAGACAAACCCACCATACGCTTAAGGGATTTGTGTCAAAAATTTCTCTTAGAACCTGATCTTATTGATGAGAACTTTAATGTGACCATCATGAAAGAAAAGTAAACCCTAACATAAAATTAAAATGGTGAATTGATTAAAAAAAAACTACAACACCTTTTTAATTTCTAACAGGAATTCTTCTTCTATTTTTAAAAGCTTATCGGGACTCGGATCTGCATCTCTTTTTCCATCCTTGGCTGCTCTTTCAATTAATATTTTTCCGATCGTTTTGTAAGTTTTCCTCAGAATATTCTGCGCGCTGGCCTTAGATTTATTTTCTTTGGTGAATCTTTCCCAAATGTATTTTCGTACTTCAAAAAAGTAACCATGATAGTCAACCCATTTACCTGGTTCCCAATGATGGGATCTTACAGATCCTTCCGAAGTAAAATTACGTGGCGAAGAACGCTCTTGCTCAAGATTATTTGCAATGGCTTCACCATCACCTAGAACTAGCACCGCTAACAAATCAGCAAAAAATTCGTTGTATGGGTCTATAAATACACGCTGACTAATATCAGTATACCTTATTCCCATTTTGCCTAAATTATTATGAAAAATCAGGTGTCCATACTCATGCAGTAGCGTAATATTAGACGTATCTGTAAATTGAAAATCTTTTACTCCAAGGGTCAACGTAAAGGGTGGAAGAGCAGATGCGATTCTGCTAGAGTTTTTACAGTCAAGATTAATAATAAGATTCTTAGGTCTCGCAAAATCTTTTACAAATACATCAGCATTAGTTATCAGACTGTCAAAATTGCTCGTATCTACACTAGATGCACAACTGGAATTATCATTGAAAAAATATTTTG
>CANHIY010000170.1 GCA_947461175.1 Bacteriovoracaceae bacterium | reverse complement strand
TTTTTAATTGAATTTATGATCTTACTTCATGTCACTTTTGATTCTTTTGGTTGGTCAATTTTAAACTTTAATGGGCCTTTATTGACTGATGAAGATGTGGCCTATGCAAAAGAAACTAACAAAAGTCCATCCATAACCATCCCAGAAAGTGGTTTTGAATTTTATAATGAGTGGCATTGCTTAAAATCCCAATCTGTGTCTATTTCAGTTTCAGAAATTGATTATGATGGCCCAAAAAAAAGTCCAACTATTAATTCTCTATTTGAAAAGAAAATCACGGAGTATCACATTGATCCCGATGTCAATTGGCAGGGGAGACTGGTATTCCTGTAGCAAACGTAAAAAAATACAAGGTTTAAGCCGGATATTTTAGAAGATGAAATCAATTTTCATTTCACTTATTTTAACCTAATTTCATTAGTTCAGTCGGAAAAGTAGGAATGAATTGAACCTCTTGACATAACCGGGTGCGTGTGCTAAATTTAGCACACTTAGTTTAGGGAGAAACTTAAGTGAAAGAAGTGAAATGGAACCCAAGGGCCCGTGAATTCGTTAGATCTCTTGATGAAGAAACAAAACGTGAAATCGGAACCTTATTGATGCTAGTCCAGTCTGGACTAATACTGGGGGAGCCTCAGTCGAAACCGATGAAGAGTATTCATAAAAATGCTCATGAACTAAGAATTAAGGACAGGAAAGGTGCCTACAGGGTTATTTATGTTTTAAACATCGGGGACAAAATATTAATCCCCCATGCCTTTACCAAAAAGACTCAAAAGACACCTATTAAAGAGATAGAACTATCAGTGAAAAGACTACAGGAGCTTTTAAATGAAAATTAGTAAAGCCGCTAAACAATTAGCACAAGACCTTGGTTTAACCGAAGTTGATGCCTACATCATGGAACTTAAGGCAAAGCTTTATTCTAAAAGCGCAGATCTCATTAAATCCTCCAATCTCACTCATGAGCAAATAGCTAAGAAGATTGGAACTTCTAGAAGCCGGATCAACCGTATTGCAAATCATGGTGAGAACAATGTTTCAATTGAGCTACTTATCAAACTCATTGCTGTCCTTGAAGGTAAGCCTGCTATCAAATTTGCTGCTTAGTTTAAGATGAGAATC
Organism: Bacteriovoracaceae bacterium; assembly: GCA_947461175.1. GTDB lineage: Bacteria > Bdellovibrionota > Bacteriovoracia > Bacteriovoracales > Bacteriovoracaceae > Peredibacter. The sequence goes on along the minus strand of CANHIY010000170.1, from coordinate 3,436 downwards.
GATTAAGGGCATGTTATGAAAAAAAGCAAATTCATCGTTACTAAAAATTCTAAGGAGCTTGCGGCTGCGGTGGGCATGTCTCCCTTAGATGTAATTGAATGGGAAGTGATCCCGTCACCCCCCTTATTCTTCACAAGAACATAAATGTGCCAGACTGAAAAAACAAAGTTCAGGCCACTTAGCTTCACTTACCTGGCACCAATATGATTTGATGGCATTAAGAAAATCTTCACCCATAACAATTCTATCCGTTCATTAAAGTCTATCAATATTGAGAGAGTGCTAGATGGTAAAAGACTGTAAGCTATTAAAAAACATCTCTTTTACAAAGAATCGAACGACTTGAAAAAAATTGGATAATCAATTCTTCTTTAAGAGAGCAGTCGTAAAGCTTGCTTTGTGGCTGATCCTTGCAATCAATAAACACTTATCTATGCACCTACCCACAACTTGACAAAATATGCATAATATCATACATTGTATGACATTGGTGAATTGTTTCGTTTTGGAAATGTAATGATAAGAATCTGGTCAAACGATCACAATCCTCCACATGTAGAAGCATTCTGGCCAAGCATGAAGAAACCAGAAGCTCATGCAAAGTTTTTACTTAGTGATCTTGAATGTATTGAAAGTTTTGGATTCTCGTCTAGGGACATAAAGAGAATCCAAGTAGAATTAAAATCCCGTCATGAAAAGATATGGGAAGCCTGGAGGTCAATTCATGAAGAAGAAAATTAATTATGCTGAGAAAGATGTGCTTTCAGAGAAAGATTTTGAGAGAGAAAACATCAAAGAGCGAATTACCATTTGGATTGATGAAAGTACTTTAGATGCTTTCAGAGAGAGAGCAAAAGAAGAAGGTTCTAAGTATCAGGCCTTAATAAATCAAGCTCTTCAGGAAGCTATTAAAAAGCCATCTCTTTTACAAAGAATTGAACGACTTGAAAAAAAAATTGGCTAATCAATTCTTCTTTTAGAGAGCAGTCGTAAAGCTTGTTTTGCGGCTGCCAAGCTCAACCACCATCTAATACTAATAAATCATCATTTCTTTTGAACTTATAGGAATGAAAAAGCCGAAACGGCGTCTGAGTCTTTCTCGAGGTACGAGAGAACTTCCCAAGGTAATTCAATTACTTCAAAAAGTTTGGATCTGAAATGTAGGAGTTACGATTTTTGTAGTACTCCCCGTCGTGCTTCACTTTTGATTTGTCTCAATTTCCGATATCGTGACTTTTACACAATAGATTAGACTCTAAATGCCTTTTCCATTCTCTGCCTTTCAGAACGTGATATTCCATATCCCTCTGCAACCTTGCCCCATGTGCAGACCTCTGCTTTGACCTTATCAACGATCTCGTTAGCTTTTGTGGGTGAAACCCTAAAATCTTGGGCAATACTTTTGACCAAGTCAAAATCTTGTGCATTACTATCCCAAGAAATATTTAAACTTAACCCATCCGCCATTTCGTTTGGATTAATATCGTAAGCTGGAGAAAGCTCCCAACCTTCTTCTGAAAGTAAAAAGCCATGATTCCTTAAATGATCGTCTGAATTTGAAACTGCGATAGAAAAAACAATTCTTTTCCACAACTCTTCTAGGTCTCGATTGACCTTGCTGGGAGCTCCGTTTGATGAAATAAAATCTGCAAGCTCTAAATAACTCACTCCAGCCTGATGATTATCCCCATCTTTGTATTGAAGCAGTGTCATCGCTGAAGAGAAGTGGACTCTTTTACCATTTGAAAGTCTGTCGAATCTTTTGGCCAAAAACGTGTGGTATTTATTAGCAAATTTCTGCGCTCTTGCCTCTGTTACCGTTATACCGCACTTTATAGCTAATTCATAAACAACTGCTTCCCATCCACCGACGTCTTTTAAATCATCTCTACTTGGAAACTTAGCTATCCATAAATGCCCACTTGGATCAAGTACGTTAGCCTTTGGCCTTGCGCCCCCGAGAGGTGATCCTGGAGCAAATAAAAGCTTCAGTTGAGTTGAGAAGCCAGGGGCCTCCTCTGAACCATCGCTTTCTAAAAACAAACTGGCCTGCTCTAATTCCCTGATCGAGGTCCAAGGTGGAGTTGGTATGTTTTTGTGATCGTCCAAAAAAGGCCCATCAATTTTAAATCTTAATGCTCCCATTCTTGTTTGGTCGTAAACCCCCAATAAGTAATCAGATGGCATAAGAGTTTTGACAGGTCTCTTTTCTTCTTTCGCGAGCAATGCTTCTCTTCTTTGCATTAAAGTTCTTCCCCAACGATCAGGAGAGGAATCAAGAAATGCTCCAAAATTTTCTATACCTTCTGTTACATGAAAATTTCCTTCATAGAGTTGCAATTGAGGATCAAGCTGAAAAGAATGTCCTCCTTTTAGCCAAGATTTCTCATATTCAAACGAAAAAATCTCTCTTCCTCTATTTATAGAAGCTGTTAGAACTCCAACTTTTTGGGGCTCTTCTAGAAAATACCAATCGGCCCAAACTTCTATTTTTTTCACTTGGGCTCCTTAAGCAAATCTAATAACTCATGCGATTTAATTTTCTTTGGCGCGCGCTTCTTGGGCTCAAGCTCTAAATCTTGAAGTTTTCTTCCAAGAACATCATCGAGTGCTACTTTTGAAATATCCTCTGCAAGACTCAAGCAGTGTAGAACATTCAGGATAGCTCCTATACTCACACCAGATTCACCATTCTCAATTGCGACGACTGTATTCAGCGAAATGCCCGCCCTCTGGGAAACTGCTCTCAAAGAAAGATTACGCCTCAACCGGGCCATTTTTATATTCTCCCCTAGTTTTGAAAGTTGTCTTTTGGCCATAGGAGAAGCCATTACTGCTTTTTTCATAATTAGCCTTTATTTGATACAAACATGCCTATTTGTATCATTTTATCGGTAATTATATCATAATTCGTAGTGGTTTGGTTATTGAACCTAATAACAACCAATTACTTGATACATAGTAGATATTTTGTATCATTTAATAAGTGGTTAAATAATGTGAACAATACTTAATCCAGAGCTCAGTGCTTAATGCTGAGTCTTTTAGTTTATTTTAAAATGTCCTGCTTGAATGAGGAGGCGCAGTCCTTAATCAACTAAGCTCTTCTTGATGTTCTAAATTACCCATATTATAATACATCTATAGGCGTAAATTACCCCTAAAATTATACACCAGCAAGTGATTTTAATACCTTATGAAAAGACATGCAGAAATTGACTTGAAAAATTGGTTTTATCGTCATGATCGCCGTCCTCTCATCATTAGAGGTGCACGCCAAGTTGGAAAATCCACCCTGGTCAAATTATTTGCCAAAGCCGAAGGCCTCTCTCTTATTGAAATTAATCTCGAGAAAATGCAACTCAGTTCCGTCAAAGCGGGGGAATTTAAAATGCAGTATCTCTTAGATGAAATACAATTAAAAACTAAAACTCGC
>CANHIY010000169.1 GCA_947461175.1 Bacteriovoracaceae bacterium | reverse complement strand
TCTGAGGCAGCTGAGTCATTTTCATGACTTAAGAAGTGAATAAGAAATGATCAATTTTAAAATGCCCAAAAAAGGAGGCACTAAATTAAAGTTCTCTAATTTGAATCTGTTAAGCTTTTGGACTTTTCTCTGAAAGGAGTTACTAGAATTTGACTACCGAAAGAGCATTGCTAGATCAGTGTTCACGACGATGCTCTCGCTTAATTTTAATCCACACACACATAGATAAGGTCCGGTATTCAAAAGAAATCGATAAAGTGACCGGGTTTGAAACATGCTCCATCATCTGTACATCCATTACCAACCGCCAGGATAAGATCATTGGTGTGATTGAAGTACTTAACAAAAAAATGTAGAAAGATTTACTGTGGATGATGAAAAAACCATGAAAGTTATTGCCCTCATGTTGATTTAGCAAAAAATATGAACGATCTTCAAGTATGGCGGCAAGGAAAGGTTGTGGTGATCTTGATCTGATTTTTTTGATACCATCTTTTTTTATCCAAGGAACTAGTTTTCAAGTTTCTAAGGGTCTATTGCCAACGCACCTTTATTCTTCAAAAATCCTAGCATAATTAACCGAGTCTAGGGTCGTTTCACGCAGAGGAACCCACTCCATTAGTTGAAGTGAGATTGGCCATATTTGTCATATACTGAGATTGTGGAAGCAAGCTGGGTCCAGGAAGCAGCACATGTTTTTGGACCTTCCTAAGGACCTGCAGTTTCCCTATTCGCATCCTCTTCTTCTGTAAATTGTCATTTGCCTCATACTTCATGACACAAAAATCTGAGTTTGTTCCTACATCCGTATTATGTGGAACGGGGATAAATTCAGCTGGGCAGCTTGCCAGTGTGTATGAAACCGTAAGAGAAGAGCATAGTGAAGTACCAATCGCATTGGTGGAATTGGCATAAATAGTATGAGATGAGACTAAAAGAGCAGGGCTTACCGTGATAGCACCACTCTACCTCCACTCACACTTATCGGTGGAGTAGAATCAAGACGGGGAGTACTTCCAGGGTGACTAAAGACAAAGACGTTGGTGCTGAAGGGGATTTCCAACAGCAGGAACTAGATGCCAAAAATAAAGTGAATGATTGAATATGATATTCGCATTTTGCGACCTCAAAAATTAAAATAAAAAATTACCTTTTCTATTAATTATTATCGGCTGTTATGAAAAAAGGTTAAAAAAATGACGACTACCTCAGAAATAATTAATCCCTTGGTAGCAATGAGATCTAAAACAGATCTTGAACTCTAAGAACTTCTCGCGGATTTTTTTATGTTGATGATAAACTTTATCTCTTGGATAATTTATATTCTAACTCCACTTGATGAAACATAAAACCCATCTGGCACGTGCCTTTAGTATTTTATTCAAAGACCTCTTGAAGGAAAATACGAAAGAATTCTTTCAAAGCTTGATGATCGAAATTTTCAAGGGAGGATCTTAAAAGAATCTGATTCTCAACGACTTCATTATCCCATGTTGGACTTGAATCTTCTGAAACAGCTTTTATCATTTTTTTAATTTCAGAGATAACTGGATCTCCACCAGCATCAATTGCAATTTGCTTTAAAGAGTCAAGAATGGATCTTTTTAAAACAAACCCTACCACCAGCTCAAAAACATCAACAAAATCCTTCAACCTTCTGTCTGGATTCTCCCTATAGGCAATCATTTTCAAATAAATGAAGGCCAATGGATTCGGTACTAAGATTTTATCTTCAAGCTTCAAAGGAAACTGTTTCGCAAATTCCATTCCTTTGAAACTGAATGACTCCCCAGCTCCCATTAGTCCTCTGGCCATAGCTTCTCTTTCTTTAATAACCGTAAAGGTTAAAAGATCCACGTATATGTAAGGCCCAAGTCTAGAGGGAGAAAGATATCTATAGGGATGGATATCATCAAGCTTGTATCCTTTCTTAAGAAGCTCTGCACACGAAGCTTGGTAATCAGTATGGTCAACAACAATTTCAAAGGAAAAATCTAAATCCGTGGTTTGACGACTCAACTCCGAAGACCAGCCGTTTGAAGCATATAACTCAAATACGCCAGACCCCAACAGGAAGATACTCGAGTCCTGTTTCTGTAATATTTCAAAAAGATCTGGTAGTGCCGCCTTCATTGATCCTTTAAAAATATTTTTTTATTCATCACTGATGTTCATTAAGATACCTTTGCAGTACATCAAATCTTGCATCTTGAATTCTTGAATCTTCGGTCTGAATTCCCCACATCATTCTCAAAATATTAAACTGGTGCCGATTTTTCTTATTTATATGTGAAAAAAAAGATTCTGAGGAAAAATCTTTTCTTAGAACTGTGACATTAACAACTGGAGCAGAGGTGCTAGTTGGTGCAGGAACCAGAGAATACTTTTTAAAGAGTTCCTTCTCAAATAAGGGAACAACCGCTAGATATAAACTCTGATCAAGTATTTCTTTTTTTTCTTTTAAAAGCTGTATCCCTGAAAAGCTTATTTTCTGATTCCAGTCATTTGATTTCATCATCATAGCTAACAAGTCTTTCATACTTTTCTTTTCTACTGATACATATCTTTTATCTGTATCGAACGGTGTCATAAAACGTCTTGTCTTTCTTTCAAGGAATCCTTCTTTCCACCAATTGAGATCCTTTGAAGTTATCCATTGCTTTAGCTCAGGAAGAGAATGAACCTGGCACGCTTTCATGATCTGGCTGATCTTTGACTGGGCCAGCTCATACCTATGACTAAAGGAAAGAGAGTTGAATTGTCTTAATTCTTCATAAGATAAATTTAAAATGGTATCTAATATTGCAAGGCCGGCCGGTGAGATTAGGGTTGTAAATGGAAATGAATTTACTTTTTGCTCTTTAAACTTAAAAGCAAGTTCCCCTTTTTTCGTATAGATCAAAACTTCATCACCAATTGATATGAAGCTTATCTTAAACTTTTTGAGATTTTCCTTTTCTGGTTCAGTAAGCGAACTGGCAAGGACACCCACCTTTTTATTCTTTGATATCTCTGTCTTAATTAACTTCAAATAAAGTGCCAGTGAGTCTTTGGAAGTGATTCGGAAAAATGAAATTTTCTCCGGAACGTAAGTTAGAACGCCGTCCTCAGAAAGGACAAAGTCCTTAGGATTCAAAATGATGGGTAGTTTGAGAGATGATACTAAATCGTTCACTTTATTAAGATAAACGATAATTTATTTTATCTCAATAGAAATACTTAAACCATTGTAAACATTGTATAAATCTTTATTTATGGAAATAAAAACAAAAAACTTTATCTCTATTTAGCCATCTTTTCTAAAGTCTACTCGTGCTTCTCTTGAAGTCTCATTTAAAAGTCCTGGTATTATTGTGCCAATTAATATTAAACAAAAACTTTCCAGCATTTCTTTTCTGTTTCGATTAGGCACCATTGAAGTTTGGGTGGTGAAACTGTCTTAAAATGGATTTGTCTTTTGCTACGAGTAGACTTTAGTCTTTCTTTGCCTCACATAAATTTTTTTGACAAATACTAGATGTTTTCTTTTCCAGTTCATCAATTCGTTTAAGGCGATCATGATTACCTAATTCTTTCCTGACATTCTGAAAAGATGCTCATTTTTTTAGAAAGATTTTCCGAATTTCCCGGAAAATTTCCGAACCAACAAAACTCCCACCCCTTTTAAGGGGGTGGGAGGGTAAAACCAAAACCTTAAAAAGTCTGATTTTTTTGATGGCATCTTTTTTTATCCAAGGACCAAGGTTTCAAGTTTCCAAGGGTCTACTGCCAACGCTACTTGCTTCTTCAAAATCCTGCCTTGATTAACCGAGTCTAAGGTCGGTACACGCAGCGGAACCCAAGGCTCGGGTTCGCGCTCGACGTAAAACCGGGCAACGAGAGCATGAACGCCCCAGCGACAGAGCCAAAGCTCCAAGACCCCCCACGAGACGCGAGGCCGCCAGAGCCTCCACGAAAACGACCGAAGCCTTCCACAGAACTGCCGTTAGAAGTAGCTGGGAAGACCTGATGAGAATGAAGTGCTCCACCCGTATAACAAGCATCACTTACTACTGCTGGGAACTCTACCCAGGGAGCAGCGCAAGTTGTTGGACCTAAGTCTACACCTGCAGTTGAATGACTCCAGTCTACAATTTCATTAACGTTACCAGATAAGTCCCAAATCTCTTCACCGTTGGAAAGAGCCAGAGTTCTTCTGTAAAGATGATTTCCTGTGGAGGCGCAAGAATTTGCTGCTGTATTATAAAGGCAGTTTGGATCTGTTGAAGGAGCAGGTGCTGAGTTTTCCCAAGAATCATAGGGGGTGGCAGTAGTATTATTTGCCGCCCATCCTCTCGCCATCACACTTGCCTGAAAATTACTAGAAACACTCTCAGCATTTCGGGCAATGGTCATCCATTCTGGGTTTGAGATAAGATCATACTTATCTGAGACACTGTTTAATGTATTAAGGCTACTACATTCAGCTGAAGCATTGATTGCATTAATACGCCTCCAGGGAATTCCCGTAGATGAGGAAACTGGAACATGATCCGCTAATCCCCAGTTTGCAGTTGTACAACCTTCTTCACCACATCC
>CANHIY010000168.1 GCA_947461175.1 Bacteriovoracaceae bacterium | reverse complement strand
GGTATCCATCATTTTCTAAAAATTCTTTAGCGATGGGATGGATGTTTTCGACAAGCAGTATGTTTTGTTTTGGGTGTAGACTCATAGAGTAGAATTACCTCTGACCTTTATAATTAGTCAAAGGTAAGACCCTCACAGATCCGCACGTGCGAATTTCCCGCATGCGGCTCTTCAGATTTTGATTTGGCTTCTTCATTAAATTCTCCCAAAGCTATTTCCTAGCTGTTTCCATTTTATCTGCTTTAGTTCGGGGATTAAAGGGAAGTTTATAATTCTTTCCCTGAATCCTCCTAGGTCGTAGGATTTTCTCTGGCTTCTTCTGTTAAGCCACTTGAGCATCGCTTTCTCACACTCAAATTTGAAATGGGCTATTTTAAGATTATTCATCCAGTAGCCGTAGTAGTTTAAGTGTCCTGTCATCTTGGCCTTTGCCATCTCCCACAGATCTTTTAGTTTTCTGCGGTTTCGGTTTGCCTTAATCCAGTCTGAGAACTCTTTTATTGCTTTGATTAACTTTTTCTTTTCAGTTTTCACCTTGAGAATTTTCCTGCTACCTTGTTTCCCTCTATAAAATGTAAATCCCAGAAAATCGAAACTCTCTTTACTTTGTTTTGTCAGGTCAATTTCTCTTGTCTTCTCGTCATTCAGTTGAATGCCAAACTCGTTTACTCTTTCCTTTAACTTTTCAAGAAAGCTCTTTGCATCGTCTTTGTCTTTGAAGAAAAAGACTGCATCGTCTGCATACCTAACGATAATGTTGTTGTAGGATCCAAATTCTTTTAGAAACCATTGATCCAGAACTTCATTTAGGTAGATGTTAGCTAGTATCGGGCTTGCAATTCCTCCTTGAGGGGTACCTACGAGCGTTGGATCTATTTTTCCATCCGTCTTCAGTGTGTCGCCTGTTAGAAGTCTTTGTAAGATCCCGAGGAAGCGCTTGTCGTTGATTCTCTTTTCAAGAATTTTGATTAATTTCTTGTGAGGAATCGTGTTGAAGAAGTTTGAAAAGTCGATTTCAATTACATTGCCTCTCGTTCCTTTTTCTAGCGAGTAATAGCATGCCTCTATTGCAGAGTGCGCTGATTTTCCTGGCCTGTATCCAAAGGAATTTCTAATGAAGAGTGGCTCATAGATCTGAGTCAGGATTTGTCCAATGCACCAGTCGACGAGCTTATCTTCAAAGCATGCAATCGCAATCGGTCTCATCTTGCCATTCGCTTTTGGAATGAGCACTTCTTTCTTGGGCATTGGCCTGTACTTACCTTTTTGTACTCGATCTACTAGATCAAGTAGGTTTTCCTTCAGGTTTTTGCCGTAATCCGACTTGCTGATTCTGTCCACACCTAAGGCTTTCTTTCCATTGATTGCCTTGTAGGCCTCTTGAAGCGTATCAAGATTGATGTGCTTCATGAGATTAGTGAAAACACAGTTTTTATCCTGTGCTTTGTAGCCTATTCTTGCTTGCCAACTTAAAGATAGATCTTTGAGATCTGACTTCATCTGCCCCTTAGTTCCATTGTTGAAAATGGCCGAGGTGTTGTCCACAAGATTCAAATTCTGCTGACCTCTTCGCTCCATAGGCATTACCCTGCTTCCCAGCTACTACAAGTCAGTCTGACTACCATTAGGGAGTTCTCGCTCGTCTTGAAATTGTCTTTCTTGATTTCGCAATTTTGCATCCGTTCATCTCCAAAATGGTTCTCCCAAGTTCCGACGTTTACTATACCTACATGCCATGCTCTCGGACCCCGGAAGAGTTAGGATTCTGTGTTGACTCCTAATTTTGCCTTCGCTTCCTCATACTGGCTCGGCCTCTTCGCATCACCATTAATTCTCGAGGCTCTATCACTTAAAGGTGTCGTTCCACCTAATGGCCTGCAGGCTCTCTGTCTACACTTTACTTGCTTCGTTACCTGACAAGCACAAGACTCGATACCGGACCCTCTTTCGAGGCTATCTGGACAGGACTTGAACCTTACTGTTAAAGTTCTCACCTGTGAGCAAACGCCAGCTTTGCTTGGCGTACATCATCATCATTTTAATAGCAACCATGATAGCTGGTCTAGCAACTTATAAGCTTCTTAGAAAGTATCAAAAAGCTCTTGACCACCTAGATCTTAAATCAGGTTTAGGACACAAACCATTGGTGATTAATGTGGATTCCAGAGATGAAAACAGGACAAGGATTTTAGTTAAAAGTACGGGACTTGGTGAAGATCGCTATAAGTCAAAGCTTGATGATCTTAGGGCCTCAGTGGGACAAAAGATTGAGTCAGTAACTTACTTTAACAAAGATAACCGTTTTGTTGAAATTTCACTGGCCCATAAGTTACTAGAGAATAAAGTCAATTATGCTGATCTCATTGGAAATGTTAAAAAGCCGTTTAGCTTTGTTGTCGGTAAATCCCAGAATAATGTTATCACAGAGAACCTGGAAGATGTGCCCCATTACCTTATCGCCGGTTCAACTGGTGGGGGTAAGTCAGTGGCCTTCAAAAGTTTGCTCCTAGGTCTTCTTGAAACTTCAAAGAGAATTCAGCTTTATATTTTTGACTTCAAACAAGTAGAAATGAATGAGTTTTCAGTGTTACCGAATGTTCAAGTTATCAAGGATGAGCATGAGGCTTCTTTGTTACTCGAAGGCGTAGTTAAAGAGATGAATAAGCGTTACAAAATGTTTGAGGAGAGAAAGGAAAAGAAAATTAGTCCTGATCGTGATAAACTTTCACGAATCATAATTGGTATTGATGAATGTTCTGATCTACTTGGTAAAGTCAAAAAGAATGACCCTAAGTTTGAATCAATGGAACGTGCTAAAAGATGCCTAAATGAACTTTCTAGAAAGGCACGTGCCTCGGGGATTCATTTGATCTTTGCGACTCAAAAAGTTGATGTAAATAGTATTGATACTCAAATTCAGGAGAACCTTGAAGGTCGTTTGTCATTAAGAATGAACACGATAGAAAATTCCGTCCGGGTGTTACAAAACTCAATGTCTTACTATCTTCCATCTATCGCAGGACGGGCGATCTGGAAGAAAGGGGCCAGCTACACAGAGGTTCAATGTCCTTTTCTTTCTGATGATGAGTTAAATCAAAGACTCGATGCCTTAAAGGAGAAATTTTATGAGGAAGAGGTAACTATGATTAAGACAGAAAAAGAAGTTGTCAAAGATGCGGAACCTGACCCATGGGTATCAGGGGAGAAAGTTAACTGAGTTCACTAGTCCTCACTGGTCGGGATATAGTTTTTTTTACTTATCTTCATGCTTGCAAAGTAGCAACGACAAGACAAATTAACAGAGACGTTTTTAAAAGAGAGCATTCGACTTGCTACAAAAGACTTAGAAGATATGCAAAATTGAAACTCATAACGGAGATTCCAAAAGATCAAACACTAGATAGAAGTTTGGCGTATTCTTTAACTTCAAAAGGCATGAGGGTGGTTACTTCTAATGTAAAAAATCTTATTGATGGCAAGAGATTCAAAAGTAATTCGATTAATCACGATTTGAAATTGGTAAACGTAAGAAATAAATTTCTTTCTCTGAAAACAGTTAAAGGATATACTACAGAAAATCAGCTTCAGACTTACAGCTTTTTTAATACCAAGGATGACTTTAGTATCTTTAGAGATATGAGAGTGGATGCTGTCATAGATATTCAAGATTTCGAAAAGCCTAGACTCTTGTTACCAATTGAGTTGGAGATTTCTGTTAAATCCATTACAGAATATCAAATGAAGATAAGAGAGATTTACTTTCAAAAAAGTATAAAATATCTTTTTTATGTTTGTAACAATGGAGAATCCGAAAGAAAGATCAAGAAACTTGAGTTTGATTTTACCAAAGAAAGAACGAAGAAAATATTTTATATTACCTATGATGAGTTGCTTTCCAGTAAAGAATCTGTAACTTTTACCAATCAAGATAATCAGTTTTTTCAGTTAATTTAGTAACTAATTTAAAAATTTTTTGCCTACCCGAGTTCTACCCGATGTTCGGGTAAGCTTCATTAAGTCCTCACAGTTTTAAATACCTAAAAATTAAACACTTATTTCGCACAACCAATCAGCTTTTAAAGCTGATCAAGTGCATATTTCATCATTTTTTCAAAAGGAGGAAAAATAATGTTCAAAATTTCAATTTCACTTCTCGTTGTTACATCACTTTTATCTGTAAGTTGTTCAAGCACAAGAAAATCTTTGGCACTTGGCCTAGGTACTGGAGCGGCCACAGGTGCAACTATTGGAGCAATGACATCTAATAACCATTCCCAAGGAACTTTGATAGGTCTTGGTATCGGGGCACTTGTCGGTGGGATTGCCTCTTACTTCATCCATGGAGGACTTGAGGAAAGAGATAAAGAGACAAGGAAGGAAACACTTTTCAATCTAGAAAAGCATGGTGTTTTTGGGGAACCGGAACAAAACCAAAAGACCGATGATAATCCCTGGGCCTATCGAGAATGGACAAGAGAACATTTTGGCGGTCGTGTTCGTTAAGCATGAGTAAAGTTAAAAAATCTAGTCTAGTACGTTTAAATGAAGAGGCGATCAACTCCATGAGCTTCATGCTCATGGAGCTTTTCAAAATTGATGATCATTTAAAGATTAATCACTCTAAACTTGCTTCCTTCATCTT
>CANHIY010000167.1 GCA_947461175.1 Bacteriovoracaceae bacterium | reverse complement strand
CAGAAATACCGTCTTCGCCGACACTCAACCTATCAATCTTTGAAATGGAGACGTGCCCGAGTGGCCCAAGGGAGCAGTTTGCAAAACTGTAAAGCCGGCGGTTCAAATCCGCCCGTCTCCTCCATAAAAAATTCACCGACCTTATCCTCTTTGATCGCTACTATGTTTCAAATATGAAAATTACAGGGCCAACGAAAAGAAGCTACTGGCGGACAATTCAGATCAATAGTAGTTTGCACAATCTGATTTTAGAGATCAAAGGAAACCGAGATATTCCAAAATCAGAATTTTTGATCCCACGAAACAAAGATTGAGATAACGGAGATCAGGCAGTGTCGCTAGTCCCATAGTCATGAAGATTGGTGGTTGGAAGAATACTTCCAACATGGACATTTATCTTCGTCTCGCAGGGGTGGACACAAAAGGTGCTACTGAGTGCTTAGGCTTTACTCCTGATAGCATCAACTTCGGCGAGAACGTGGTCTGTATTTTCAACAAAGGAAGACAGTAATGGAAATTTCAAATCCAACCCAAATTGAAAACATGATCTACGTTGTCCGCGCACAAAAGGTAATGCTCGATTCAGATTTAGCAGAATTGTACGAAATTCCAACAAGTCGAATGAACGAACAGGTGAAAAGAAATCTTGATCGGTTTCCGCCTGATTTTATGTTTCAACTGACTGACGAGGAATACGCTGATCTTCTAAATTTGATTGAGTTTAAACATGAAGGACGTGGCGGCAGAAGAAAACTCCCATTCGTTTTTACTGAGTGCGGCGTTGCCATGCTATCATCTGTACTAAGTAGCCCCCGTGCTATTTCAGTAAATATCTCCTTAACCGGCTAATAAATTCCAAAAATACTCTGCCGTAGTAGCCATTGTACTTTTCCTCTTACTTGAAGTTTGCCAGGTCAGATTTAATTTTAGATAAACGGTTTAATATCCCTTTTAATTTTTTCTTTCCTTGAACAGAGTCTGTTTGATCCATCTTTTTTGATAAGAATCCATGCAGGTCTTTCAAACTGTCATTGATGCCCCCTTTCTTCTCTGAGATAAAGAGTGGAATCTGGGCATCGTTTAATCTTTTAATCGCCTGACTGTGATCAATATGAACTTTTTCTTCAGTAACCTTCGCATAAACGAGAGTCATGACGAGTGTTTTATGGCCGAGTATTTTCATTAAACTCGTTAAGCTGAGACCCGCATTTAACATTGAAGTGGCATAGGTGTGTCTTAGGGCGTGAAGATTAATCCATTTTTTTGCATCTAAGCGTGCACAGATTTCAGTTAGAGTATCTGAATAGAAAGGGTAACACGGAGGTGTTCCATTCTTTCCTATGACGAGTCTCGTAAGCGCAGAAGATCTTTTGATGTTTTTTTTGGACATCAATTGGATCGTCTTAACAAGTTCAATCGTAGATGGATCTAGTGGAACTCTTCTTTCAAGGCCAAGCTTTACGGCCGGAACTTTTAAAGAGCATCTATTTTTAATGTCGTATTCAAGGCAGTCAAATTCAAGTTGCATCAGCTCTGCAATTCGTAACCCTGTCCTGCGAATGAGAAGTATAGATTTGTAATATATATCTTCCGTTTCACTGAGAATCTTTTGCATCCTCATATCAATTTCAGGATCAATAGGTCTTGGCAGAGATTTTGGGTTCTTTGGGAATAGTCTTGATGGAAAAATTTCATCATGTCGGCGCTTGATAAGGTTTTTATCATGCAACCACCTGAGAAAAGAGCGAGTCCCCATCGATATCTGTGTCTTACCTCGAGAAGTAAGCTCTTTATTAGTTAAATATTTTAAAAGCCTAACCATATCATCGTCTTTCAATGAACGATAAGTGAGCTTATGCTCTTTCATATATGTATGAAGGACTCTAAGGCTGTATTGATGAATTTTAAAACACTTTGGACGAACGGCATTGATTTCTTCAAGATAAAGTTGAGCTGCTTCCGGAAGTTCTAGGTCCCATTTGTTTTTTGCATAACTAGAAGTGTAGAGATCTGTTATCTTTTGCGGGAGTTCGCCGGACTCAATCCCCCAGCGGATGGATCGCTTGGCGGCTTGGACACTTTTCTTGGCGGCTCTGATGGTAGTTCCCTGAGCAGATAAAAAACGATAGAAGTCTAGTAGCTTTTGCCAATCCATTTCTTCTATCGGAACTTTACTGTATTTGAGCCATTCATCAAATCGGCCCAGACCAATTCTGGTCGTTTGATAGTGTGCTTTTTTCCATTGCGGTTTATTGGCAGCTTGAAAACGTTCAAGAAAGTCACAAAAAGGTGGTCTATCACTATGTTGATTTCTTTGCCTATGTGCCCTTGCCATAGATTCCCTCTAGCTTCTGATAGGCGGCTTCATGATCTTCAAATACATCTTTCATGACTAGGTTAATGTAATGAATCGTTGTTCTTGGATCATTATGTCCAAAAAGTTTTTGAATTGAGCTCAAGCTCATTCCAGCCTTGGCCATATTCCTGCCACAAGTATGTCGAAAACGATGGGGATTAGCATGATGAACTCCCGAGATGGCCCTTTTGTAACGGAAGAGTGCCCTCAACCCCTCTAAGCACATAGGTAATCCTCGGTTAGGCCCTTTCAATGTGAGAAAAAGTGATCGCTCTTTTTCAAAACCTCTTCGAACTGGTCGTTCAGTTTCTATATATGCGTCTATTAACTTGTTAATATTATCAGGGAGAGGAACAAATCTTTGCTTGTTTCCTTTGCCATTTATCCTGATACTTTTATTTAAAATATTAATGTCTTCCAACTTGAGGTTCACGATCTCAACCGAACGCAAACCACAAACAAGCATTAATGTGACAATTGCCCGATCCCTCTGAGTTTTAAGAGTTGATAAAAATGATTTTACCTCATCAGGTTCAAGCGTTTGGATAAGTTGATGTGGGATTTTAAGTTTGAGTGTGCGGCCGCCTTTTGCATAAATAGGATAGATTCCAAGATTTGAGTCCATTGTGAGGAATCTCTTTGAACCACCCGATGCTCCAGCCTTATATTTTTCTGACCCCGGAATAACGCATTTGAAGCAAAAGCGATATAAAAGTTCAACTGTGTTGAGCCTATGATTTATGGACCGAGGTGCCGCATTTCGACTTTTTTCATGATAAATGAAGTCAATGATTGATTGGATACTGACATCCTTAAATGAAGGGAACGTTTTCTTCTTTCCCTGATAAAAACGAAAGAAGACCACCAAATCAAAAGCATAGGCACGAACTGTTCTCTTAGAGTATTCACGCGCCAGAGTGAATTCAAAAAAACTATGAATATTTTCCGTCAATCTCTTAGGTAAACCATGAATATTGTAAAATGGACTTTTACTTATCACTGTCACATGAATTAATGGCATTACTTTTTCCTGGTATTGCTTTTTTTAGGGGCAAGCAGGTCTACCAGGTCACTTTCTGCTTCCTCTAGGTATGTCACGGAATGAAGAAATCGCAACCAATATTCATGATCCCATTCGGCCAACATATCCGCTAATCGAGCAGCACCTCTTCGATTCCAGTAATCAAGAGCAACGCGGATTAATAACTGCTCTTTAATGTCAAACTTAGATGCTTCATCCATTAAACATTTTGCGGGCATTCTTAGAATGGGTTGTTTGTGAGAGAAAAAGAACTTTAACAGTTCCTCATCGTGATTAAATAATATGGAAATGCACTTAAGTAGATGCTGTTGTCCAACTCCGGATAAAAATCTATATGGATCGGCCATGTACTATTCTCCTTTCTGTCCACACTTCCTTTCCACAGTGAAGGCAATACGCCAATTGCGGGAGCTGATTTAGCTTTAGGTGTGATGACTGGGGAGTAAATACATTGGATCTAATTTGTGGTGAAGATTTATCCGTCACGCTTTTTTGTTTTAAGGTCTGTCGATAACGTCTACTGCGATCACGATGATCAAGTTTTGCCTCAATTGTCTTTTCAAATTTTTGTCTGGCAACTTTTTTTGAAAGCTCATAACCAGATGAACGACATTCGGAAGAACAATATTTTTGTCCCCGGTAACAAGGCCTGCAGACAACAAAGATCCTCTGGCAAGACTTACATCCAAGGACATAACCAAGAACGTTTTCCATTAACTAAGTTATCGTCATGATTAAGATTAAAAATGAAAAAACGAAAACCGATTAAAAAACAAGTTGAGTCGGACACTCGGAATAAGAAAGATTTCTTAACCTTGCAATAATCATTAGCCGGATAGGCAGTACATCATGAGAACCTTCGTTCGCCTAAGAAGTTTTCTGTCTATGGAAACAACCCTGGTCGACAAAGTGGATAGATTGGAAAAGGATACGGCCGAGCTTTTCAAGGGTGTATTTACAAGACTAGATAACCTTGAAGGTGGGCTCCCATCCTTGTCAAAGCATCGGAAAAAGATTGGTTTAAGCTCTCGAAAAGACTAAATAAAAAGCTTTGATATCGCAAATTGCGATATCAAACATTCTTCGCTTCAGAACCCCATCTCGGGGGTATTTTTTTTGGAAATAATCAGTCCTGTCGCAAACTTTCAGAGGCCTACGCAAAGTGGGCTTGGTTGTGCTTAGAGAACACCCAACTTTTTAAATTCATGAGGCTTCCAACGAACCCTGAAGTTCCCCAAAATTACTGGACACATTCGTTTAAGCGGTTT
>CANHIY010000166.1 GCA_947461175.1 Bacteriovoracaceae bacterium | reverse complement strand
ATACTTCTTGAAAAATTAACCTATGGTAACCTGTGGGTTAAAGTTCGTGAGTCCTTTGTTTCTTCTCATAAAGATGATGTGAAAAAAGTCATTACAAATACAACACCCACCCCACAGATGAAATCCCCTTCTCCTTATATAGCTAAGGATTTAGGAGTACTTATTGAGGATCCAATTGGAATTATTTTAAAAGATGGCACTGGAAGAAAACGGATAGACTGGGAAAAACATTCTAAAGATTTTCAGCTGGCCATGGCGCAATCCATTCTTTCCGGAGATAAGGTTTTTGATTTTAATGGACACCTTTTCGACCGCCAAACCGGCAAGATGGTTGATTTATACCAAGCAATTTCTGTTTTTCCACCACTTGAGGAACAACGATTAAAAAAGATAATTTCAGAAACCCCTGGAGAATTACGACTTTATGTAGTTAAGGCAATAGTTAATGGTCATAAATCGTTCATTTACAATAATAAACTTTATGATTCCCTTGGAAAAAATATCCCCAATCCTTCATTAATAATTGCAGAGGAGATGAGTAAAAAACTTGGAAGAAAGATCGAGTCAAAGTGGTATGAAAATCAAGATGCTTCTTATCTTGTCCATAGGGCGAATGCTCTTAGAAACAACAACTCTTCCTTTAAAGTTGGAGGTAAGACCTTTGATACTTTTTCAGGTAAAAATCTACTTTCTCCCGTAAGAATACCATCGGCGAGTGATGTGAAAATTGATAAAAGTAAAAGTACTGTATATCTAAATCTTTCTGACTCGGAAATTATTAGAAATTATCATAGAGAAAAACCAAATCCTAATTGCAAGTATTATGGGATTTTGGACAAAAAAAATGCATTATTTAAAGTTTACGCCAACAGTGGCGAAGAAGTTTTTTCGACAGAAGCCCTTGTTGGTTCGCGTTTTTCAGATTCAAGAACTCGTTGGACTGAATACCGATCGCCGGTAGATAAAACAGCCAGTCATACCACGGGAGCAGGAATTTATACCGTCATCCCTGGAGATCCTAAAGACGAATATAATAGGACTCATTTTAATAATAATGTAATTTCTTTTCACGATGAAAAGAGAAATACCTCAGTCTTTGCCATACATCAGGTTCCTAATAATCTTAAAGAGAGGTATCTTAAATTTGGAACGGATGATCCGCTTGATAGAAGAGTCACAGGAGGATGTGCAAATTTAAAATCGGATGACATCCAGAGAGCTATGACTTTTCTTGGACCTCAATGTAAATTCTATGTTCTCCCAGAAGAACCAGATAATAAGTTTATTATCAAGGATGGCCTCATAAAATTTGTTTCAACTAAACTAGTTCCTACGAACTCTAATTTATATAACTACAGTACTTTGTCCACATCTCCAATGGAAATAGAGATCAATATCACAAATAAAAGTGTGGACACCCTAGTGACACAAACATTTACGAAAGCATTGGAAGATGAGAAGAAAAATATAATGTCAATTTATAAGATAAGTAATGAAGAGTATAATGAATTGGCATTAGTTGCATTTGGAATCCTCGGAAATGAATCAAATTTCGGTAAAAGCCCAAGGTTGTTTTTTAAAGAAGAGAATCAGCATCTTGTGATCTTAGCAAAGATATTGAAGGGAGAAGATATTAGTGTAGCTACCAACACTTCACGTGGGCCGACTCAAATTAAGTTTTTGCCTGAAGAGGTTTTGAGCAAACATTATCCAGAAATTGATAAAGCGAATTTAATGAATCCAAGAAATGCGGCGATTGCAACAATGGCATTTCTCGCTGAGGCAATAAGACAGATTCGTCACATTGCAAGAGAAAACAAACTCGATCCTGATAAACTTAGGATTACGAAAGAAAATATGATGGACTATATAACTTATCTTTATCAGGGAGGAAGACAGGCACTTACCTCTGATGATCCGACAAAACAGGCGACTCCACTTTCCAATGAGTATTACCGAAATCTTCAAAAAAACATGTCCTACGTTGAAATTAGACAGAAAATTGAATAAAAGCTTCTATGGTGCTATTCTTCTCCTCATTAAGAGGTCATCATGAAAGATACAGCAGTACGTGTTGCAGATTTTAAGGATTCTATTTTTGGCGTTATCAGTAAGCTTGCCCGGGAGCATAATGCAGTCAATCTCGGCCAAGGTTTTCCTGATTTTGATGGGCCTGATTGGATAAAAGAGGTGGCCTACCAAAAAATGAAAGATGGTCATAATCAGTATGCACCCTTCATGGGAACTCAAAGCCTAAGGCAGGAAGTTTCTCTTTATTATAAAAAATTTTATGGACTAAGCTATGATCCTGAAAAAGAAATAACCATCACGGTAGGAGCAACTGAGGCTATTTATCTAGTGATCACTGCACTTATAAATCCTGGAGATGAAGTTATTGTACTGGAGCCTTTTTATGATTCTTATGTGGCCTCCATCAAAATGGCTGGAGGAATTCCTGTCCCTGTAACCATGCATGCTCCAGATTTTACTATTGATAAAAAAGAATTAGAAAATGCCATTAGTCCTAAAACAAAGCTCATCATATTAAATAATCCCCATAACCCAACTGGTAAGGTCTGGAGCAGAGAAGAACTTTTAGATGTCTCCCTCCTTGTTGAAAAAAATGATCTTTATTTGCTTTCAGATGAAGTTTATGAGTTCTTACTCTTTGATGGCGTAAAACATATTCCTACTGCCACTCTCGAGGGGATGATGGAAAGAACTATTACCGTATCAAGTGCAGGAAAAACCTTTGGTTTAACTGGATGGAAAATAGGATGGATCTGTGCTAATGAAAAGGTTACTAAGGCCTGCAGGCTTGTTCATCAGTATGTTACCTTTGCCGTCTCAACTCCTATGCAGGAAGCTGTGGCCGTGGGACTCACAAAGCTATCTGATTACCTACCAGATTTTGTTAACCTTTATAGGTCTAAACGAGATTTTTTTTATAATGAACTTAAAAACCTTGGATTTGATTTTAAAATTCCCAAGGGAACTTATTTTATGATGGTTCCCATAAAAAACAAAACAACACTCAAGGATGTGGACTTTGCCTTAAAACTGATTCAAGAAAGAAAAGTGGCCACAGTTCCTCCTTCAGCCTTCTACCTAAAGTCTACTGAAGGAGAGAGTTATTTAAGATTTTGCTTTGCTAAAAAAGAAGAAACTCTAAAAGAAGCCGCGAAAAATCTACAGGGCCTGTAGTCTTAATTTGGTTGAGATGATTTTTCCGTCTCTTTGGTATTTTACTGAAACTTCCTCTCCAATTTTGTGTTTTTCCAAAACTTGGTAAATATCATCGAGGTTGTTTACTTCCTGATCACCTACACTCAGGATGATGTCCCCTAAATATCGTCTCCCAAATTGATCCTGGGTGATTCCTCTTAAACCTGCTCTTCCTGCAGGACCTTTTTCATCCACATAGGCCACAATTATTCCTTTAGTCCGCCCTAGGGAGTAGATCATCTTTTCACGATCTGAAAGGATTCCAATTCCTAAACCTGGGCGTATGACTTTTCCATGTTGAATGAGCTGAGGAACAATCACTTTTATCGTATCAGCGGGAACTGCAAAACCTAGTCCTGCGCTCGATCCACTGGTGGAGTAGATCACTGTGTTCATGCCAATGAGCCTTCCATTTGAATCCAACAGAGGTCCTCCGGAATTACCCATATTGATAGCCGCATCGGTTTGGATCATATTGTTAATTTTTACACCGCCAATTCCGTCTATTTTTCTTCCCAGGGCAGAAATCACACCAGTGGTGAGGGTGTAATCAAGGCCAAAGGGAGATCCAATAGCAAACGAGTGCTGACCCACGAGTAGGTCTTTTGATGAACCAAAGACGATAGGAACAAGTTGAGAAGGTTTTTCATTAAGCTTTAGGACTGCGATATCTTTATCCGGGGCAGTTCCTACAATTGAAGCTTTATACTGTTTCGGATCATTGTGAAAAGTTATGACAAAACTCGATCCACCCTGAACAACATGATAGTTCGTGATGATATGGCCGTTTGAATCATACACAAAACCTGATCCAGCCCCTTGAGGCATTTCAACTTCACCGTAAAACATATTGCGTGCTAACCGTATGTTTGAAACGTTAACAGTACTAGGAACTGCTTTTCGGTAAATATCAATAGTTTTCTCTTCTACCGGGAGAAGCGTAGTATTTCCCAAGGTAATATGCGAAAAGAAGCTCAAGATGATGAATAAAGATACCTTCATTTTTACTCCCGACTTTGACTATTTTGATTCCCAAAGTATATTATGATTGCAAGAAACACCCAAGAGGAAATCAACCGATGACTAATATCAGCAATATGTCTGAAATAAAATATTTTGACCGAAAAACTGGTAAAACAGAAACAGAAAAGGTTTACGGAGATTGGTTTATTAAACTTCTTTATTCATCTTTTCCTGGGCAAAAGATGGGCCACCTTTTCACCAATAAATATTTTAGCAAGGCCTATGGGGCGTTTCAAGATTTACCTTCGAGCTCACGAAAGGTGCGGCCATTTATTGAAAAATTTCATATCCCCATTGATGAATTTGAGCCAGGTACTAGACCCTCTCTTGATAACAGAGATTCTTATAAGACTTTTAATGAATTTTTTATTCGTCGTTTTAAAATGGGACAACGCAGTTTTGTCTCTGAGTCACACCGTATGCCGGCTTTTGCCGAGGCCAGGTACGTGGGATTTGAGGCGATTCATGAGAAGAGTGTCTATCCAGTAAAAGGACACTTTCTCAAGGCAAAAGATCTCCTCGCCAATGATCAACTTGCAAAAATTTTTGATGGTGGTCCACTTCTTATTGCCCGTCTTTGTCCGGTGGATTATCACCGTTATCATTATCCTGATAATGGTAAGGTT
>CANHIY010000165.1 GCA_947461175.1 Bacteriovoracaceae bacterium | reverse complement strand
TGACTTACTTTAAGTTAAAAATCCTTCAGGTTTGTGGATATTTAAACTCAAGATATATCAAGTTAGAGGAGTAAGAAGTGAAGAATAGAAATTCAAGTGGTTGCACATAAATGAGCAATACCCCTCCGATAGTGATGAAGATTGGTGGATGGAAGAATAATTCCACCATGGATATTTATCTCAGACTTGGGGGTGTGGATACAAAAGGGGCAACTAAGTGCTGAGGATTTGTTCCTACAGAAATTGATTTGGGAGGTCATGTGATCAACCTCTTTCCGAGTGGTTAGAATTATATTCAAACTAAGTCAATTTCATAAAATCTTGAAATGACGATAAATTTTTTAAACACTTTAGTGTGACTTTGAATGTGACGAAAAGTGTGATAGGGTTAAAGATGGGAAAGGCTCCGATTAAGGTAAACGAGCATTTCGTAGTTATAACTGATGATAAAGGTAATGAGACGAAGGCGATTTACAGTCCTCCGCTTTTAGCCGAATCACAAAATATCAGAGTTGAATTACGAAAGGAGAAAAACCACAACCGCCCTCATGTTCACATCATTAAAAAAGGAAGTCACAAATCCTATGACGTGAGCATTGCTTTGGATAATTTTGACGTCTTAGTAGGCGGAGAAAACTTGAAGCATTTTGCTAAAGACGAGTATCAAGTCATTATTGATTTCATTCTTGAAAACTAAGATCGCTTTATAGAAGTCTATGCAACCCTCAGAGGTGACTTATGAAACAGAGTAAAAAACAATTCAAGAAAAAGCTAATGGCCGATTTCCATAAGCATGGTGGTGGAACACAGGTTAATCCTGAATACACAACAAAAGACCCAGAAGCTTTAGGAAAAGGACTTCAAGTATCCTTCGACAAAATTTTCCCAGAACTCATGAAGCCTTCTAAACATAGAAAACACGTTATTTTTGATGATGATGTTTTTTTAGTTTTTTGAAAGTCTTTCAGGTGATAATGGTTCAAAATTTAGTTCAATGATTAATTCTGCCCTTAGAAGTTTTGTCCGCGAAAGGCTTATTGCGACATCAAAAGATAGCGACCCTGTGGCCGAACTTTTGAGTATTAGAGAGCGCGAGAAAGAGCTTCTTAAAGAGATTAAGGAACTTGACCTCATCAAGGAACTTCAGCAAAAACTCGGTTGATTTTTTCTTTCAACGCAGGAGGCCCCAATTCGGAGCGATTTTTTTGGAAGTCATAAAACCTGTCGCTAACTTTCAGAGGCTCACGCACTGTGAGCTTGGTCGTGCTTGAATAGCACCCAACTTTATAAATTCATGAGAGTTCCAACGAATCCTCCAATTTTTCCCAATCTGAATCGCAGAAATGCCGAATTTCCTGAGAGGGGACCGGCCTGAACTACTGCTGGAAGTGGTTGCTTTTATTATTTAATAAATATCATTTTATTTTTAGTATGAGTTTATGGAAGAGACCCGATTAATAAATCAATTTTTCCCGAATTGAATCGCAATTCCATGACATATACTGCACTTACATAAGAATGCCTCAAAGCATCTATGTCATTATCGATCAATGTGCCCATGGATTGATCTTTCCTATGGAGTCTCAGGGCATTGGTTTATGGTGCTTATCTATCATTAAGTAAAGCTCATCCCTTGCATCAAATTGAAGGTCCCAGATTTTTAACCCTAATCTTTCAACTCTCATGTCGATAACCTCCAACAAAAGCACATAATAAGACTCCTAAAACAAGAAAAGCATAGAAACATGAATACCTAACAGTATTCCAATACTCATTAGCTATAAATTGAAATGGGTTCCCGTTAGTAATGAGTAACAAAAATGCGTTCATT
The DNA here is from genome assembly GCA_947461175.1 of Bacteriovoracaceae bacterium. Classification (GTDB taxonomy): domain Bacteria; phylum Bdellovibrionota; class Bacteriovoracia; order Bacteriovoracales; family Bacteriovoracaceae; genus Peredibacter. Next base: position 3,070 of record CANHIY010000165.1, on the reverse strand, counting down.
AAAGCTGAAAAGATCAAAGAGGCACAGGTCGTTTTAGTATGCTTAAGACCCCAATCGGTAAGGACAAGGAAATTCCCTGTATTGCTCATAAAACCCACAGCTAGCATAAAAAAGGCAAATTCAAATTTGATAGGTACAGTTTCATACTCATTTGCATACATTCGTGAAACTGGGTACAGAACAAGAATGACCGTTAAGTAAGTGAGGAGAAAAATTTTTAGCGGAGTACTCTTTATTATTTTGTTAATCATTTCGACCTCAAAACTCCAAGGCATCATGGCCTTTAAAATGATGTCTCAAAAAAAATTAAATAACATAAAAAGAATATCACTTACAAATAATCAGATTTACCTGGCACCATTTTAACGAATGATAAATGAAATTGCCGAATTTCTATTTAAAGTACTAGCCGATTTCCTGAAAAAAACTCTCCTAAACGATTTCTCGCCATGGCTGCTTTTTTATTCAGTAGTCATCTTTCCAAAGATCGGGAGGTCTATTGCTAACGCAATTCTCATGAGGAAAAGATCGTGGGACATTTCTCATTTCTAAGGTTTATTCTTCCATTTTGAAATATCCTGCTTGAATGCAGAGGCACCTTCAAACATCCCACTCATATCTGTCACCTTTGAGGTGTCCCACTTTCCTATATCTTGATTAAATCCAGAGGCTTCTTTAAACATCGCACTCATATCCGTTACATTTGAGGTATTCCACTTTCCGATGTCTTGGTTAAATGCAGAGGCACCACTGAACATATACCTCATACCCCTCACATTTGAGGTATTCCACTTTCCGATGTCTTGACTAAATGCAGAGGCGCGATAAAACATCCCACTCATATCCGTCACATTTGAAGTTTCCCAATTCCCGATGTTTTGATTAAATGCAGAGGCACCACTAAACATAAACCCCATATCCGTCACATTTGAGGTATTCCAATTCCCGATGTTTTGATTAAATGCAGAGGCAGCACGAAACATCTCCCTCATATTCGTCACTTTTGATGTGTCCCACTTTCCGATGTCTTGATTAAATGCAGAGGCACTACCAAACATCGATCTCATATTAGTCACATTTGAGGTATTCCAATTCCCGATATCTTGATTAAATGATGATTTATTCAATGCAGCGTTTGTATCAAACATCATGCTCATATCCGTCACATTTGAGGTATTCCAATTCCCGATGTTTTGATTAAATGCAGAGGCACCACGAAACATCTCACCCATACTTATCACTTTTGAAGTATCCCACTTTCCAATATCTTGATTAAATGCGGAGGCACCTTGAAACATCCCACCCATACTTATCACATTTGAGGTATTCCACTTTCCGATGTCTTGATTAAATGCAGAGGCACTACCGAACATCCCACTCATATTAGTCACATTTGAGGTATTCCACTTCCCGATGTCTTGATTAAATGATGGGGCATTCCAAAACATCTGAACCATATTTGTCACTTTTGAGGTATCCCAATTTCCGATGTCTTGATTAAATGCAGAGGCACCTTCAAACATCCCACTCATATTAGTCACATTTGAGGTATTCCACTTTCCGATGTCTTGATTAAATGCAGAGGCACTACCAAACATAACACTCATATCCGTAACATTCGAGGTATCCCAGTTTCCGATGTCCTGGTTAAATGCGGAGGCAAAAGCAAACATCGTAACCATGTCTCTAACATCAGTAAGATCGGGTAAATCTTTGGCGCTGAATCCTTTTAAGTTATCTGCAAAACTAAACATAGAATTCATACTTTTCCAGCGATTTTTTCCCCACTGTTTAACATCGATGAGTTTAGAGGCATCTGCAGTAAAACTTTCATTTTGACGTTTGAAACTTAAACACTCATAAACACCCCGGAGACTGACATCATAAACCCCTTCCTTAGAATAAGTATGGGTGATATTTGGATCACTTGCACTCTGGATCGTTTGTTTTGGAGAACCATCTCCCCAGTCAACTGTGACATCATATTTACAACTCGAATCAAATGGCAGCGAGATCTTCTTTGGATCATTATTTTTTACATTCTTTAATTTAATATTTCTCGTGCAATCCCAAGTGGTAATGAACACATTTTCCGCACCTCTTAAAAAATAATATGAACTTATTATTAAGATGATAAAAGATAAGAATGCTATGCTTTTCATAAAAACCCTTTTATTCATTTTTTGATTATAAGCATATCTGACTTTGAGGAAGATATTTAGTTTTTTTCAATTTAAAGATCATTTTTCTGTAACTTTAATCTTGGGCATGGCGCTCAAAATGAAATGCTTCATATAAGGTGTCGTTTAATTTGTTCCTCGTTCATGAGTGCTCTAAAATTTTTTAAATTACTTTAATCTTATCCTTAAAAACTTTACCATTAAGTGATGAAAAAGATTTTGCTTTCTAGATTCCACAACTTTCTCCGTTCAAATATTTGAAGGAGTCCACAATAATTCTTTCCGGATCTGTGATTTTAACCACAACACCTGAAAGTTAAATTATGATTATTCCGAGCTCTAGGTTTCTCGGTCGAATCATTCTCACCATCGTATTTTTTAAAGGCAGATGATTGTCGGGGAAAGGAAAAGCAGTTCAAACTTGATGGTGCCTTTTTTGATGACCTAAAATTCCTAAAAGTAGTCTTTGATCATGATTCAGGTTAAGTCATGGAACTCCCTCCTTGTTCTTGAGTAGAATTAGTATGGAACTGTGGGAGAATTATTTGATTCCCTCCAAGATTATCTTTACTTGATTCTCTAAATAAGAAAGTTGGGTGAATTTCAAGGAAACTGATCAAAGGTTTCTGTTCAACAGTCATAAAAGATGGCCCTTTTTTGGCCGACATTTTATTTCCCAGTGGGGGTGGCCCTAGATCCAATGTGGATAAGACATGGCTCATTTAGCCTATTCTTGTGGAGTCAGAAATTTGTCCAAATTGATTATCTTAAAAAATCTTAGTGGGCAATTTTGTTTCAGATTGAAGTTTAAACCGGTAAAGCTATACTATTTTAGTATCAAAAAAAAATACCAAAAAAACGAAAAGAAAATGAAAAAAATAATAATATTC
>CANHIY010000164.1 GCA_947461175.1 Bacteriovoracaceae bacterium | reverse complement strand
TACTGACTCTGGCACTTTTCGCATTTTCTTTGGGAGCGTTCATAAACGTCTCTCTTTAATTGAGCTGGAATCGTTTTAGTTTCATGACTTTTTTGGGTCCTTGGTTTGTCAGTTTGGTGGTATTTCGTTTTTTCAAGACACTTCTTTTTAAATCTTATGAGTTCCATGAAGAGGTCTTTGTCAGAAAGATGGAGTTCTCTTTTTAATGAATCTAACTCCTCTGCCTCCTCTGGGATTAAGTCCACTTTAATAGAAATAAATTCTTCTTTTTTTGTTTTTTTCATCTCTTCCTGAAACTTCTTTGCACTTCCACTTTCTTTGGCAAGTTTTAAAAGATCCTTAATAGGAGTTTCAGGTTTCTCTTTTTTAATACTACCCATGATGGAGAGTTGGGTTAAGTTGACTTCACCTGCCACCAGGGCCTTTTCTACTTCTTCTGATTTTCCCATAAGCCTTGCGGAACTGATCCTTCTTTGCGCAGCTCCCTCAGAGTAGCCAAGGACCCGGACACAGTAATCAAATAAGGAGGAGCACTTTAATTCCACAAAAATTTTTCGCCTCTCAATCTCAAGAAGATGGTGGAGGATTTCCAGGGAGGTTTCTTTTTCACGTCTCACTAAAATGAGGGTGTCAGCTAAAAGTGTTTTATCTGTGAGGTGTTTTAAGTTCATGGTCTTCTCCTTTATCATTTATTTCATATAACACAGATTTTTTTATGAAATTCTCCCCTTGAAGAATGGTTATGATTGATCCATCCTAAAAAAATGATGAAAGGTAAGCTTAAAGTGTTTTTTAAGGGAAATTTAAATCGTATCAGATCATGAATTTTGTGGCGTTGAGAGGAGGATAAAAGAGCTTAAGTTTTGAGAGAAAACAAATTATTTTTTATTTTTTTTAATATTTTTTACCAATCACATCTACCAATCTTTAAATTTTAGATTTTAAATTCATCAGTGATGTCAGTTCATCATCAAGAAAGATGGCTTTTCACCGCCGCCGCGGCGGCCATGACCTCAAGAACTTTAAGTACTTAAGTCATTTTGGAAAAACTAAAGTTTTTAGCCGATCCTACCGATACGTCATTTCATGAAAAATACACATCTTTTAACACTCCTTAGTTTACTAACTATAACCCCTTTCCTTCATGCGAGGGATATCTCCCCAAACTTTAAGGATCAAATCTCCCGAAAGCTTGAGGTAATGAAATCTCTCCAGGCCTCAGGTGAAAACCAGGACATTGGAAGGATTCAAAAAGAGATTCAGGATCTTCAGGCACAGGAAAAAGTATTTCTTGCCTCTAGAGACAAAGAGATTGAGCAGAAGCTCAAACTTGAAAAAAGGGTTTCAAATTTAGAAAATGAGATGAAAAGATTCATCAATAAAAAATCTAGTTTCTTCAGTAGCTCCATTACAGAAGAGGATCAGGCCATCTTAAAAGCCGATCAGGAAATTTTGAAGAGTTTAAAAAACAAGATCAATAGTAAGGATGTTTATATCCGTGGTTTCAATTCTCTTCTAGGTGAGGATCAGGAAGCTGGTGTGGACCTTATGAAAAAGGCCCAAGCCGCCGAGGCCTACAAAGATAAACAAGATGAAATTCAAAGAAAAACAGAAAAACTCCAAAAGCTAAAGGATTATAAGACTGACTTAAAAGATAAATTGTCCCAGGAACTTAAAAGGATTAAAGACCTTAAGCGGGAACCAAGTGAGAGCGAGTTATTCTATATTGGTGATCTTCAGGACAAAGTTAAACTAACTGATTCAAGAATCGAACACTACGCTAAAGAAATTATCCGTTTAAAAGGATCCAGTGTTGAGGTCTCACCAGAATCCCGGGAAGTTCAGATTCTCCAGGAAATGATGGACTTCATTTGTTTATCAGAACCAGATCCACTAAAAGAAGTGGCTTCTCTTGAACGCAGAGACCCTGTCTGTAAGCCCCCTTTTTATGAAGTTTCAAACGAAGACCTCGTCCCCTCTAAAAAGGCGATGGAAGCTTTTGTAAAACTTCAAAGAGATTTAACTTTAAATAGACTTGCCTGGGCCTATCTTAAAAACCTTCAAAAACTTGGATCTCCCGGTTCAGATAAAAAGGTTGAATCCATTCAGAAGGTTATTAATGACCTTCTTCTTCAAAAAGATCTATCCTCTAAGGATGACCCTGAGTTTAAGAAGGCAAGTGCTGCATTTCACGGGTCTCAATTGTCGAGAAAAACCCTGGCCGATGTTTTCCCATATCTTGCGAACATTTTTGTGGAACAAAATCTCTATGATGAGAAAACCCAACCCTACAAACTAGGTGATGCTGACATAAAAATGACAGCTCTTCTGGCCGAATCTGAAAAGTCTGATCTTCTTCTTAAAAACAAGTCTAAACCAGAGAGTGTGATGAATCTTTTAAAGATGATTGATAGCTCTTACCGCCTTGGGATTAAAGGTGAGGATGCTTTATCCACTCCAGCACAAGTTTCAAAAAATATTTCTCTTCTTGAAGAAGAAATGAAAAAACTTCAAACTAAAATAAACAAGATTGTTGTGATGATTTCTTGCCGAGATGAAAAAGGTAATGCACCAAATGAAAAAGAAATAGAGTTGTGCAGTATGAATGAAAAAGGTGAGCTTGAGGCGATTAATTCAAAAATTCAGTCAATTTTTGAAAAGATGATGGAGGACAGCTCCCTTAAAGGATCCGCTATAGAGAAACTCCGCTATGGTGAATTTTGGTTAAAGGTTAAATCACCGTAATATCCTTTTCTTTAAACAAAAATTTCTGAAATGGGTCTGATTCTTCAGGCCCATTTTTTCTTTCGGTGGTGATTTTTTCGTACTTTTCCTAGGTTGGCCTTGTGAGGGTTTGTAGAGATTGACAAGTGCAGAGCGTAAAGCCCAATATTTCGGGACATTTAAGAACATGACGAACATAAAGGAAGGTCGAGATGGCCAAAGTTTTTGATGTGGTGGTCCTTGGTGCAGGTCCCGGTGGATATGTGGCAGCCATTAGAGCTTCACAATTAGGGAAAAAAGTGGCGATCGTGGAATACGATAAACTTGGGGGAGTCTGTCTTAATAGAGGATGTATTCCTACCAAGGCTCTTTTGAAATCAGCACATTCTGTTCACGAAGTTCATGATCTAAAATCTTTGGGGATTAATGTTGAGTTCAAGGGATTAGACGCTGGAGTCGCTGTTAAGAGGGCGAATACCATTGCTGAAAACATGTCTAAAGGCATCTCCTTTCTCATGAAGAAAAATAAAATAGAAGTCATTCAAGGTAAGGGGATTTTTAAGTCAGCTAAATCTCTGGAAGTGACTTTGAATGATGGAAAAAAAGAAGAACTCACTTTCACCAACGCCATTATCGCTACGGGTGCAAAATACAAAACTTTTCCTGGGCTAGAACATGATGGAAAACGTCTCATCGGTGCCTGGGAAGCCTTAAAGGTAGATAAACTTCCAAAATCCATCGGTATTATTGGGGCCGGGGCCATTGGAGTGGAGTTCGCCTATTTTTGGAACGCTTTTGGAGTGGAAGTATCCATCTTTGAGATGCAAAAAAACCTCCTTCCCATTGAGGATACTGATAGCTCCCTTGAAATTGAGAAGGCCTATAAAAAACAGGGCATCAAACTTCATCTGGGTGTTGAAAAAATCAGCGCTAAAAATAACGGCAACGATGTGACTTTTACTGTGACAGAAAACGGTAAGACCCTCGATCATAAATTTGAAATGGGTCTTATTGCTGTGGGAATGACAGGAAATGTGGAAGGATTTGGACTCGATAAAATAGGCGTTCAGACGGAGAAGGGCTTTATTAAGGTCAATAACATGTTCGAGACATCGGTTAAGGGGATTTATGCCATAGGGGATGTTTCCGGACCACCTCTTCTTGCCCATGCTGCCTCCCACGAGGGAGTTGTGGCCGCAGAACATCTCTGTGGTAAGCATCCTCACCCCATGGATAAGATGAATATTCCTGGATGTACTTATTCTCAGCCTCAGGTTGCTTCAGTTGGGTACACAGAAAGGGCACTTAAAGAAAAAGGGATTGAATATAAAGTAGGAAAGGCCCCTTTTATGGCCAACGGCAAGGCCATAGCTTCGAATGAAAATCATGGTTTTATCAAAGTCCTCACGGGGAAACACGGTGAACTTTTGGGGGCCCATATTGTAGGTACCCACGCCACAGAACTCATACATGAATACGTTCTCTTCAGGACAATGGAAGGCATTGATGAGGAAATCTTTGCGACGGTTCATCCTCACCCAACATTGGGTGAATTCCTAGGGGAAGCTGTCCTGGCCGCCAAGGGTAGAGCGCTTAATCTTTAATTACGAGGAGTTTTTTTATGGCAAAAATTGAAGTGGTCATGCCCCAGATGGGAGAGTCCATTACGACTGGCACTATCACCAAATGGCACAAACAACCTGGAGAAGTGATTGAGCTTGATGCCATCCTTCTTGAAATTTCAACCGATAAAGTAGAATCAGAAATTCCTTCTCCTGTTCAGGGGAAAATTGTCCAGCTTCTTTACCCTGAAGGGGCCACCGTGGATGTGGGTAAACCCATTGCCATCATTGAAGATGATCTTAAGGCCCAGGTTGACGTGGCACCACAGGCTTTAGTACAGGCAAAAAAAGAAGAAGCTTCTGAAGCTCTTTCAACCAAAGAGACTAATGCTCCACAAGTTATTGTGGAAGAAGAAACTGAGGGGTTCCGGTTTTACACACCTCTTGTGAAGAGCATGGCAAAAGAAGCGGGAGTACCTCTTTCAGAGCTTAAAAATATTAAAGGTTCTGGTGCAGGTGGAAGAGTCAATAAAGCTGATCTTGAGGCCCACATCTTAGGCAGGGGGAAAACTTCTGCACCAGTGGCCCAAGCTCCCCAGAAAACCAGTGGTCCTCTT
>CANHIY010000163.1 GCA_947461175.1 Bacteriovoracaceae bacterium | reverse complement strand
GTCACAAGCTGGTGGTGGAGCTTAGGTCAATTTCAAACCTATTCTTCAAGTTGTCCTTTGGTTACAAACGTTCATAGCTGTTCTCATTACCAATATAGTTTTTGGATGAAGTAGCTTGTGATGTCAATCAATCCAGACCCGGTAGCTTCTGTCCTGGATATTTAAACTGAAGAGATTTTGAGGAATAAAATTCGTGTCTTTTACTTTTTGAATGATTGATTTTATATCGATTGCATCCTCGTTGATTTTGATCGAAACTTTTTCAGGCATGAGGTCCTGCAGATTGTCCAAGGAAGTCATGGGTAAGATCATGTAAACGACCTGCTTACTATCTTCTAGAACTTCAATTTTTATATTGGTTGATGACATATCTTTACTCTTTAAGTGAAGGTGAGGTTCAATAATTTGTTTAAGCGGTATAGGGATGCCTTTAGCTTGATAAGTGCGGATAAGGGAAAATAAGCTTCTCATCATGAGAAGCAGCCACGGGTCTGCATGTTCCCTTAATATCTTGATTCTTTCACCAAATATTCCTTTTAGGGTTTTTGAGTAAGACGAATCAGGGGCAATGATTTCATCTAACAACGGATTAAAAAGGGCATCTCGAAGTTCTTGTTCTCTTCCCTTAAACCACGTTGCCTCGAGCCTTATACCGACCTCTTTAAAGCCATCAACGATGTCTTGATTCATCAGCAATTTAGTTAAACCGTTGATTCTTCTTTCAGAAATAATTTGGCCACAACCATAATCATAAACCACAACCGTCTTTAAATTTATGAGTCCCCAGTTTCTGTCGTTCAAATCTCCATGAAGAATTCCGTGCTTTAATAAAGAAACTAAGAAAAAATCAAAAATGTGGAAATGTGGTATTTCCTTCAAATGATAAGCCAGATCAGAAAGGACAAGTTCCTGACAAAGAAAATGTTCATTAGAAAATTCTTTGATCACGTTTGGAATTTTAAATCTCTCATCTTTAGCAAAGATTTTATGAAATTTTTCTTGAAAAGATGCTTCCCGATTTAAATCAGTTTCCTCTTCAAAGCTTGAAGTGAGAAAGCGTTGAAAAACTTCGGTGTTAAGATGAAAGCCGTTAATTTTGGAGTAATATTTCCCGAGAATAAGGATGTTTTTAATTTCTTTCTTGATTTTTTCTTTAATGCCGGGATGGAGAATTTTAAGAGCATAGGGTGAATTATTGATGGTTACGAAAAAGACTTGTCCCATGGACGCGGCGTAAACTTCCCCGGAGGGGAAAACTTCTGTGTGAAAGAATTTATCAAATAAATCCACCAGTTTTTTCTCTGTAAGAGTAACCTTAGGAGGATCATAATGATTTCCTTGGCCTAATACTTGACCAATTTTTGCACTAAGACCTTGAGCATTTAACAGCTCTTGTGCCCAGAATTTTTGTGCTTTATTTGGGAAGTAGCTGTACTTAATCCTTAAATAGGCAATTTTAAAAAAAGTAATAAACATATTATAAATATAGGTTAGATTAGAGCTTGTAGCACTTATTTTTTAATCTTAATCAATTCTAAATTTTTTTCTCTTTCTTTTCAAAGAAACCTAGTTTTCATATGCTCTTCTGGGTGGTGAAGTGATGGTAAGTATTCACTTTGATCTTATAAGTCTATTGATCATTCTTTTATTTTACCTCTTGGGTATTTTTTCTGCCTTTCATGCTGTTTTTCAGTCCCGTACCCCTCAGGGAACAATGGCCTGGATACTTGCACTTATTTGCATTCCTTTTTTTTCCGTTCCAGCTTTCTTTTTTTTTGGAAAAAGAAAGCTGGAAGATTATGACTTTTTTGATGAGGAACTTACTCTTTTAAAAAAACAAGTAAAACTTGAAGCTTCTTTTGTTGAGGCAAAAACCAAATCTCACGCTTTAAAGAGAATTGATACCATTTTAGAGGGAAAATCACTGACAGGAAATTCCCTAGGACTTCTTTCAGATGGTGAAGAAACTTTTCAGGCGATGCTTAAGGCGATTGAAGATGCCAGTGAATATATCTTTCTTCAGATGTATATTTTTAGGACTGACCGGATTGGGATCCTGTTTGCACAGGCCTTGAAGGAAAAAGCACAATCAGGTGTTAAAGTTTATGTTCTCTATGAAAGACTTGGTATAAGGATGTCTAAAAAAGTTCTCAAGAGTATGGAACAATCGGGTGTTTTTTTAGGAGAATTTACACCGATTCGATTGAATAAGTTCCAGATGAATTTTAGGAACCATAGGAAGCTGTTAATCATAGATGGAGAAAAGGGTTTTTTTGGTGGTATCAATATTGGAGATGATTACCTTGGAAGATATCCCTCCATTGGATTCTGGAGAGATTCAAACGTTTTGGTTTCTGGTCCTGTTGTCCATCTTGCGCAAATTGACTTTATCAAAGACTGGAAGTTCTCACAGGACACAAACATTGATCTTATGATAGGGGACATGAAAGTACAAGGAAGCTCAAACGTACTTTTGGTGAACACGAATCCATCAGAAGATAGGCCTAAAAACTTACTGGTTCACTTAGAAATTATTAATTGTGCAAAGAAGCGACTTTGGATAGCAAACCCTTATATTGTTCCACCACAAGGTTTGATTGATGCTCTCTACCTGTCTTTTTTAAAAGGTGTGGATGTTAGGATAGTGATACCTTTAAAAAGTGATAATCAGTTTGTTTCACTCGCCATGAGTGTTTATATACAAAAATTAGTGGAAGCTGGTATCCGTGTGTATAGGTACAGTCTTGGAATGATGCACCAGAAATTAATTCTAGTGGATGACGAGTTGGCCGTAATAGGTTCTTCGAATCTTGATTATCGGAGTATGCATATTAATTTTGAAAATACGATAATAACGGATGATCTGAATTTTATCCAAAATTTAAATTCTTCTTTTATAAAGGATTTTCATTCTTCCCATGAAATAGAGAAATCTGAATTCAAGTTACTTCCTTTTTCACGAAAATTCGCCTCTCGGCTCGCTAATAGTTTTGCCCCGATCCTTTAGTATGGAGTCACTTATGAGGGAAGAATAAGTAAATTCTTTTTAAATATTTCTAGCATTCTTCTGGTCTCTGAACCAATGAGGATTTTTTCCATAAAGTCGGATTGATGCTTTTTCATGACTGCAAGATCTACTTTTTCTTCCTCTAGGATCTCATTTAGGTGGTATGATACCTTTCTTTCAACACTAAAATCTATCCTAATATGAGAATCTTTCAATTTAAGTTTCTTTCTGATATTTTCATTTAAATTTTTTTTGATGATGTCTTTTTGATGATCAGTCAGAGAAAGTAATTCAGTTGAAAAACCAAATTTCCCTACCCCTATAAACCGAGAAGCAATATCCGGAAAAAGAGAAATGATTTTTTCTTGAGAACCAAAGGTGAGTGCTAAATCTTCTGTCCAGCGAATGATGTCTTCCATTGTTCCGTTAGGGTCAATGAGTCCCCCAATGGTATGAATATTAAAATTATCTTTTACCACAAGAACTGGAACTTCTGAGGTAGCAATGATCTTTTCTGCAATACTTCCAAGATGAAACCTTCCAGTTTGTCCCTTGTGACCTATGACGATGAGGTCAATTTTCTTATCTTTCACCTGTTGGCCAACTATTGTGGGAATGAGACCAATTTCAATGAGACCTTCTGAACTTGAATTTGTTTTTTGAATTTCATCTTCCATTTTTTTTCGGAGATTGTTTAGTAAGTCCATTTCAAATCTTCCCTCTATGTAATCAGGAGGCATCCAGTCCCACATGACCGAAAACTCAGACACGTGAAGGTGGTATGATTTTCCATCACATTTACTTCTTAATTTCTCGGCTGCTTTTGATGCATTAAGAGAGAAACTTGAAAAATCTGTACAAACTAAAATGTTAAGGGGTTTTATCATTGGGCTTCCTTATCTGTATAAGTGTTATCGCCTTATGATTATTATCATGGTCATTTGAAATTCTTCTTCTTAATATTTCTTGAGTTTTAAAAAGGGCATATAATGAAGAAGTTAGTCTCTTTTAAGACATTAAACGCCATTTATCCAGGATTCCCCTCGGAAATAGACGTACAAAATCAACGAAAACTTTATGGATTAAATGAGATTCTTGAAAACGCACCTCATGGATGGAAAGAACTTTTAAGGGATACTTTTAAAGATCCCATGATTTGGTTTTTGATAGTTTTAAGTTTTATTTTTTTAATCCTTCATGAAACAAGGGAAGCTCTGACCTTGGGGCTGGCCCTCATTCCTCTTATCCTAATGGATGCTTTTCTTCATAAAAGAACTGAGGCTTCCATGGCCGGTTTAAAGCGGCAACTTAAAAACAAGGTAGTGGTTATCCGTTCAGGTCAGGAAAAAGAGGTTCAATCTTTTGAGATTGTGCCTGGGGATCTTGTTAAAGTTAAGGCCAATGATCTTTTACCGGCCGACGGAGTTTTTGAAGAAACCCAGGATATCCTAATTGATGAGTCAGCACTTACTGGGGAGGCGCTTCCTATTTTAAAAAATAAAATTTCTAACAACCCTTATTCTATTTATCAAAAAGGGGAAGGACTTGTTGATTTGGATGTTCTGGGATACGCCGGAACCAGGGTTTTAAGAGGTGATGGAGCCTTAAGGATTACTAGGACTGGAAAGTTTACTTCCTATGGTGAAATCGTTCAATCGGTTTTAAAAGTTTCTAATGAAAAAACATCTCTTCAAAAGTCTATTAGTCGTCTTGTTTTCGTCCTCTCAATCTTCGCAGGTGCATGTTGTATTTTACTGGCGATTATTAGAATTTATCAAGGCAAAGGATGGTTAGATGCATTCATTAGCTCAGCGACTGTTGCCATTTCTGCAATCCCAGAAGAGTTTCCCGTAGTTTTTACTTTTTTTCTTGGTGTCGGTGTTTTTAGATTGGCAAAAAAAAAGGCATTAGTGAGGAAAGCTGTCAGTGTTGAAAATATCG
>CANHIY010000162.1 GCA_947461175.1 Bacteriovoracaceae bacterium | reverse complement strand
GGTTTGCATATAAATGGGATGAATATGCTGATTAAGCCTCCACAAATAATGGCAAACCAATATGTCATCCATATAAATAACAACAATGTCAAACCTCTTGATCTTCATTTGTCCCACATCAACCACAATAGATTCACCTTCTTTAATGACGGGAGACATGGAAGAGGAAACTATTTTCCCTTTAAAAAAAGAGAGCTTCTTTAAATTTTCAAATTCTTCTTTTGATATCTTTTTCTTCACCTCCTCCACTTAAGCCTCTCTGTTAAAAAGCCCAATCCATAAGTAAACACAACAAAATAGTGAATAAAGGCAATAAGGGGGAAGAGTTTCATTTCTTTTACTCTCATGGCCAGGGCAAGTCCCACAAAGAAAATAACACTCAGGTACATCCTCGCCAGATAAAAGAAGACCATGGGGTCTAAGAAAATCAAAAAATGAAGGAGGACAAAAAGGGAGGGAAGCCAAAAAATCCCATTATTTTTTTGCTGGTTAAGCCTCATAAATTTTGAACGATAAAATCCAGCAAAAAAAGTAGGTCTAAAAAGTCGTGTCCATTTTGTCCTTCTAAAGTGGGCCACTCTTAATTTAGGATGATAGTAAATTCCCCGCCCTTCCTGTTTGAGCCTTGCCAGTAAGAGGGTTTCCTCGCCTCTTACATAATCCTCAGGAAAAGGCGTATCACCTAAAAGAGAAGTCCTTATCCAGAGGTTACAACTTGTGAGGATTTCCTCATCGCAAACTCTCTCCCTTTGCCCAATGGGCTTATGCCGCCCAAAGGTGGGTCCCGTGCAAAAAGGAGAAGATAAGCTTAGGGCCAGAGACAGAGAAAGTGCACTCATTCCTGGTGGTGGGGAATCTGGTCCCCCTAAAACATCTATCTTGGGATTTGAGAGAAAAGGTAATACAACTTCTCCATAAGAGGGTAAAAGATAGGCATCATCATCAAGAAAAAAAACCCACTCCCCTTTAACCTCTTTCATCGCAAGATTCCTGGCCTTCCCAGGTGGGAGTTCCAGAAGATTTTGTATCAGGGAAAAATGAGGCGTTAGGGTCCGGGCCTTCTCAACAATTTCCTGAGAAAGTTGACCACCGTTTACAACAATCAAAAGCTGCCATTCATCCTGACAACACTTTAGTGACTCAAGACATTTTAATAGAAGTTCTTCTCTTTCATGAGTTACAATTAAGATTGAATACTTAATCACGAGGCTCCCTTGCTTTATCTGAGTTTTTATCATCATAGCATTCTTATAAGAAGCAACGAAAGCACCCTCGTTAAAAAACTTCATGAAGAGTTTCATTTTTTTCAAAAAAATGAATTAAATACTACAGACTACCTTCTTGATCTTCACCTTTCCCTTCGCCCCGAAATACCAAGGATGGTGGCCTCTAAAATTTTAGAAAGCGTTACCATTTATGAAAAAGAAGACCTCAAGTATCTAGACTATTCAGGTCATGATCTCACCATCTGGAACACGAAGAAAAAACGAATTGAAATATTCTCCCCTGACCTAACGAGGCTCTATGAACTCTCCTTTCTTTGCATCCACTCTTTACTAGGGCAATCCCTGGAGCGCTCAGGCCTGTGCCGCCTTCATGCCCTGGGTGTATCCATCCATTCATCAAATGCTATGGTGATGCTTCCCTCAATGGGAGGGAAAAGTACGTTACTAAAGGAACTGATTCAATACCCAGAGGTTAAAATCATCTCTGATGATACGCCCTTATGTGATTATCGAGGGAGGATTCATCCCTTCCCAACGAAAATCTCCCTGGAAAAAATTCCTGAGGAGGGTCTTTTTTCCACACTTAATTGGAGTGAATTTAAAAGAGCTCACTACCCTCCAAAATGGACGTTGAGTCTCTCTCAAGTTAAAGAGCGGATCAGCACCGATTCATTTGTTCACAAAAATATTTTATTCCATGGCCTAAGAATTTCTTCCGGACAGGGCCAGGTTAAGAAAGTGTCCAGATGGAGGATGATAAAACCCATGATGGAGCACATGATTATTGGGTTTGGGCTTCCACAAATTTTAGAATTGTTTTTAAATTTTAAAATCTCAGATATCGTTAAGCTCATGACCCATGGTTTTATCCGTGCTGCCTGTGCTTTCCAACTTGTGAGAAAGTCCCAGTGTTATTTTATCTTTTTGGGGCCAGATAAATCTCATAACGCCACTCTAATCAGGGACATCCTTCATGAGTCTAAAAATCAATAGGGTCATTTTTTTTATATTGGCCTTCATTGCTTTGGTTTTTCTTTATCTTCCGGCCTTAAAGGGAACACCTATTTGGGATGATTTTTCCTATTGGTTCAATGACCCTGCCATGCAGAGGAGAGTGACCTATCTTAATATTTGGTCCCATTACGCCTGGCCCCTATCCGTTTCCCTTCAAAAACTTCTTCTCACATTTTTTAAAAAAAATTACGAAATCTACCATGGGATTAATCTTCTCCTGCATTTTTTGAATGCTTTTTTAGTTTATAAACTCGGAAAGATTCTTCGCCTAAAATATAACTTTTTATTATTTTTACTTTTTTTATTTCACCCGGTGGCGGTCATCACTACGGGTTGGATGATTCAGATTAAAACCTTAGTCTGTTTTACTTTTGGGATCAGCTCTCTTATCTCCTTTCTTAAAGGTCATGAAGATTTGAGATGGATGATGGCCTCATGGCTTCTTTTTGCTTGTTCTGTTTTTACAAAGTCGGCCTCCATCACTCTACCCCTCATTTACCTCATCTACAGTTTTATTCATTTTAAATTTAAAAAGCTCCACCTCTTAATCCCCTTTATGCTGATCTCCTGTTGGGGAACCTTTCGGGTGTTAAAAAGTTCTGTGACTGTAGAAGGGGCCAAGAAGGCCTCTGAAATGGTAAAGATCAAAGAAGAACCAAAACCAGAGGTGGTTGAAGCTCCCAAAACGGAAGTGGTTGAAGCTCCTAAACCGGAAGTGGTAGAAGCTCCTAAACCGGAAGTGGTAGAAGCTCCCAAACCGGAAGTGGTAGAAGCTCCCAAACCAGAAGTGGTAGAAGCTCCCAAACCAGAGGTGATAGAAGCTCCCAAACCAGAAGTTATTCCTGGGGCTAAAGAAGAAACTGCGTTTAAATTTTTTAACTTTGACCTAGGGTTAATCGGTCAGACGGTTCACTACTATTTTTGGCAGGCGATTTTTCCCCTCCACAATCCTCCGGTAAGGGGGATTAATATCCACCGCCCTGGTCTTGCAGAGGTTCTTAACCTTGTCTTTATGATCCTTATGATGTTCATTTTTAGAAAGGATGCTCTCCTTCTTTACCTTACTTCAGGCTATGTTCTTCTGTTACCATTTTTGGGCCTCATCCCTGCTCCTTTTATGAACGTCTCCTGGGTAAGTGATCAGCACCTCTACCTCGCTCTTCCGGCCTTTCTTTTTTTCTGGATGACCGTTCTTAGTAAAATGAAATGGAAAAAAAACTTTCTCATCCCAATCGTCTTAGTCATGTTTTATGGATTCAAAACTCATGAATCCACGCCAAACTTTAAAGATCAAATTGTTTTCTTTGAAAAAAGTCTTGAGTACAATCCTTATAACATTCCTATTGCCTACAACCTGGCACTGGCAAAAATTGTAAAAGGAGAAATCACCCTTGCCTACGCCCTCCTGAGTGAGACTCATTTCTTGTCAGAAAAAGAACCACTTCTTAAGAAAAACATCTTCTATCCTCACTTTGAAGAACTCTACCTCCACATCAAAAAAAGAATTGAACACAAATGAAAATAAGCATCATAGGTTTAGGTCGATTTGGTGAACTCTTAGGAACGAGTCTCTTAAAAGAGGGTCATGACATTTGTGGGACCACAAGGACCGAATTGAAGAAAATCAAACTTGAGAACAAAGGTTTTAAGGTATCGACATTAAATTACCCCAACACCCCCTCAGAACTTCTTCAGGCGGAAGTTATTGTTCTTAATATTCCTCCTTTTGAAAAAGAACTAGATTGGTATAAGTCCTGGTCTTGGAATAAGAAGAGCTGGATCATCTTCATCAGCTCAACTTCTGTTTTTCCCGTTCCTGATACATCGGGTGGAATTCTTCTTTATGAGCAGGAAGAGTGGTTCAAAAATGTATTCCCAGATACCACTATTTTAAGATTTGGAGGTCTCCTCACAAAGGAGGGTCATCCGGGAAAATACCTCTCTGGAAAAACCTCTCTTAAAGGAAGATTGTGGCCAGTAAACCTCATCCACCTGGAGGACACGGTCACGGCGACTAAAGTCGTGATTGAAAAAAAATTAAAAAACATCACAGCTCATGTTGTTTCTGACGAGCATCCCACGAGAGAGGAGTATTACTCCTACTACTGCCAAAAACAAAACCTTCCTTTGCCACAGTTTGATCCTAGTGATTATTCTCAAGGAAAAATTGTTTCAAGTGATGAGTTAAAAAAATTCTATGTCCCCAAAAAATCTATCTGGGATGAGTAGGAAGAATTTTTAAACTGTTCGAAAAATTTCTAGGATTTCTTTTTCTGGAAGAAGAGACCCGTCAATCCCCTTCTCCACTAGGAATTCAGGGTTATACATTTTTGAAATGGCCCTCTCCCCACCGTCACACATGATGGTGCAGATTCTTTTTCCAGGCCCCATTTTTAGGGCCGTAACAAAGGCCCCACAGAGGTTAAGCATAGAACTCATGCCCATCACAAGGCCCTCATGTTCCCTAAGATACATGGCAAGTGTGGTGATTTTTTGATCGTCTACAGTAAAACAACTGTCCTGGTGGATGTACCTGAAGTTTTCAACCAACCGTGTGATCCCCACCCCTTCGGTCATGGTGTAGGTCCCGTCAGAATCAAAAACACCCTTATTAAAAAAATTTGAAATCCCAGACCCCAAAGGATCCGGTATAACTATTTTTATATGAGGATTTTTTTCCTTCATAAACTTCGATATCCCTGCCGCTGTTCCACCGGAGCCAGCAGCTACGGAAACAGCATCAATGTGCCCTCCCATCTGCTCATACATTTCTGG
>CANHIY010000161.1 GCA_947461175.1 Bacteriovoracaceae bacterium | reverse complement strand
TTTGGAATTTTAAACACTAGGATTGATTCCATACCCTGAGCAGCATTACAAAAGAAATCTAAACGTATTCCGATTTTTTAAGTTCGGTATCCGTTTTAATTGTAACAAATCCAGGGCTTCGACTACAAATCGACTACGGCCCCTCGAAATCGCCCGAACTTCACCGAAATGGACCGCACTAAAAATTGAATTAACTCTTGAGAATCGTTGATAAAAATTAAGAATTACAAAACTTAGAAACTAGTCTTCCCTGACTCATAACCCGAAGGTCGTAGGTTCAAATCCTGCTCCCGCAACCAAATTAAATCAAAAACATAGGACTCTGACTCTCATCCCTTCGTGGTGGAACACTCCACATCAACACCTTTAAAGAACACGCAAAATTAAGAATCCTCATGATGCATCTTTCTAGAAAAGAATCAAACTTAAAACAACAGTAGTCAAAACAATCATCCAAGATTGAAACTTCCAAATTTCAAGTAAAAGAAATCCAAGTAAAGCGAGAGCAAAATCTTTTAAAGTAAAAATCGCACTTGTCCAAACCGGATGGTAAAGAGCCGCCAGAAGTAGTCCAACAACAGAGGCATTAAGACCAAACATTGACTGACGAATTTTCGGAATGTTTCTTATTTTCTCCCAATATGGCAACACTCCAAGAACAATTAAAAAGGCTGGTAAGAAAGAAGCTATTAAACAAATGATTGCTCCCGTCCATCCGTTTGGAGATTCTGAAGAGACTGCACCAACGTAAGCGCTAAAAGCAAAAAGTGGTCCAGGAATAGCGTTCGCAGCTCCATAACCGGCCATAAATAAGTCGTTACTTATCCATCCTGCTGGTATGACCTCCGATTGAAGTAATGGAAGAACTACATGACCTCCACCAAAAACGAGAGCACCAGTTCGATAGAAGCTATCAAAAAGTCTAAATGTTTGAGATATTGGTCTGAGACTTGGAAGAAGGATTAATAATCCAAAAAAAAGAGTCAAAGAAATAATTCCAATTTTAGAACTACAACTTTTTAAAGGTTCATGGGGAAGTACATTTGAATTCTTGAGGAAATACGCCCCATAGAGTCCAAAAATACCAAGAACGAATACTTGAACAAAAATGGAATTGAATAAAAGAACAAGAACACTAGAAATAATTGCAATAGTAGCTCTTACTCTGTCAGGGCAAAGTTTTTTTGCCATTCCAAAAACGGCATGTGCAACAACAGAAACAGCAGATATTTTTAAACCATGTATCCATAATGCACTTGTCATGGAATCTATGAGAGTCATTCCAAAACCGAAAAATACCAGAATTATCGCTGAAGGAACTGTGAATCCAACCCATGATAAAAAAGATCCGGGAATGCCAGCACGATGAAGACCGATGGCCATTCCTACTTGACTGCTTGCAGGGCCTGGTAAAAATTGGCAGAGTGCTACTAGGTCAGCATAGGCTTGTTCAGAAATCCACTTTTTCCTTTTCACATATTCTTCATGAAAAAAAGCCAGATGGGCCATAGGGCCTCCAAAAGAGGTGAGGCCCAGACGAAGAGCTGTGAAAAATACTTCAAGATATTTCATGATTAACATGACTCCTGCTTAATTCAAATCGATATTCATTTAAACATTCCTTAGCTTTACCAAGAAGAAAATAAGTTCCAATAAGATTTGGAATGGCAAGCAGTCCATAGACAGCGTCGGAGATGTTGAGAACTAAGTTTAATTTTGCAATTGCGCCGAAGAAGATAAAAATAATGAAGATATAACGATAATGTGGAATGTATTTTTCACCAAAAACAAAAGTTATTCCTTGTTCTCCATAGTAGGACCAGGAAATTATAGTGGAGAAGGCAAAAAGTGTAACCGTTAAAGTCACTATACCTCTACCAAAAAGACCATATACACTTTCAAATGCCCAAGCCGTCATCTCCGATCCGGCAATTCCAGATTGGGACCAAGCCCCTGTTGAGAGCAACGCTAAAGCAGTGATAGAACAGATCACAATCGTATCAATGAATGGCTCTAAAAGAGCGACGATCCCTTCTTGAGCAGGGAAAGATTTCGCTGCGGAATGGGCCATTGCTGAGGAACCCATGCCGGCTTCATTAGAGAAAGAGGCCCTGCGGATTCCCATTATAACGACTTCTTTAAATGCGACTCCAGCAAATCCTCCAACGGCTGCAGTTCCAGAAAATGCACCATTGAATATGAGTGAAAAAATAGAAAGAATATTTGTATAATTGATCAGGATGATTCCTAAAGCACCAAGAACATAGATCCCTACCATAATAGGTACAAGTTTTTCTGTTACCTTACCTATTCTTTTTATTCCACCAATAAGCACTAAAAAAGCCATTATTCCAAAAATAACTCCCGTGATCCATGTAGGGATACTAAGTGATGTATTAAGAATTTGAGCCATTTGATTTGATTGAAACATATTCCCAGCACCGAATGAAGATAATATGACAAAAAGAGCATAAGCCCAGGCGAGTGGGTAAAACTTTTTAGAAAGTCCATTTTTTATTGTGAACATTGGGCCACCGTGAACATGTCCTGAAGCCGAAACCTCACGGTACTTCAGAGACAGAGTGACTTCTGTAAATTTAGTCGCCATTCCAATAAATCCTGCAACCCACAACCAAAAAACAGAGCCAGGTCCTCCAAGTGATACTGCAATCGCTACCCCAGCGATATTGCCTAAACCTACAGTCGCAGAAAGTGCTGTGCAAAGTGCTTGAAAATGGGAAATTTCTCCATCAGTATTATTTTTTTTATCAAATTTCCCACTCACTATTTGAATTGCATGCCTGAAAAAAAACAATTGCGGAAAACCAAAATAGAAAGTGAAAAAAACTCCAGAAAAACAAAGAGCAAAGACTAAAGGAAGACCCCAAACAAGTCCTACAAATGAACCTGTTAAATGTTCTAATTGTTCCATCATTTTTCCTCCAAGTATTTTTTAGATTAATAAGGTAGAAGTATTGTTAAGTGAAGTTATGGACTTTTTTACTGAGTCACTCAGATGAAAAAGTTTAGAAATAAAAAAAATATTTAAAAATAGGGGGGAGAC
The DNA here is from genome assembly GCA_947461175.1 of Bacteriovoracaceae bacterium. GTDB lineage: Bacteria > Bdellovibrionota > Bacteriovoracia > Bacteriovoracales > Bacteriovoracaceae > Peredibacter. The sequence goes on along the minus strand of CANHIY010000161.1, from coordinate 1,957 downwards.
ATTGAGCCTAAGAGCACAAAAAAAAGTTGTATTCAAAGTAAAAAACTCCATTGCTTTTACAATGGCGACCCTACCATAAACCACTCCTATCCCTCAAGGATAGAACCCTTTTTGTATGTATTACATTACATCATAACTCATGAATGTAGTCAAATTTCATCATCATAAAAAAGTAGGGTTGAAACTCATGGAAATGAAATCAAATGTTATCCCATTTATTTATGTATGTTTGCTTTGGTTCATGACCCAAATAAAAAAATATTTCTATCTTTTTTTCAAAAGACAATGGAGTTTTAGGTGAAAGTTTTAGATTTTATGACGAAAAAAATCATAACCATTTTGCGAGATCAAAATTATCAGGAAGCTCTAAACCTTATGTTGGGGAATGATATAAGTTCGTTTCCAGTTAATGATTCTTAATCACTCCTTGTAGGTAAAATAACCGAATCAGATTTTGTTAAAAAATAGCAAGTACTCCATATATCGCAACTCCATGAGACACTCATGTATTAGTATGTGTTTAATGAATTAAAGAGCAGATGAAATCTGTTAGATATTTATAAAATTGATAACGTATAAGAGAGAAACCATGGCGGTAAAAATCCAAAGAGTTGCGCCAAACATGACAGGATTCAAACCTATTTCTTTGATTTGATTTTTATTAAGATTTAATCCAATGAGAAATAGGGTTAATGAAAGTCCTGTTTTTGAAAAGATTAAAAAATAGGGAGTAAAAAATTGGAGTTGTTGAAAAAAACTAAAGACTAGTGACATCAGAAGAAACAATAAAATAAACCAAGGAATATTAATTTTATTATCTGACTTCTTAATGATTGAAAAGATAAACGTTGCAGGAATAATCCATAGGGCACGGGTAAGTTTTAAGGTGGTACCTACTTTAAGTGCTTCTTCTCCAAAAATTTGAGAAGAGGCAATGACAGAGCTCGTGTCGTGAATTGCAAGCGCCGCCCAGGTACCAAATTGCTGTTGGCTTAAATCAAGAAACTTACCAATGGGTGGAAAAATAAATACTGAAAGACCATTGAGGATAAAAACTATGCCTAATGATGTGGCAATAGTTACGCCGGGCGCATTTATTAACGGTGCCATCGCTGAAATTGCGCTTCCGCCACAAATGGAAGTGCCAAAAGTGATGAGAATTGAAAGTGGTGAAGGAATTTTGAATATTTTGGCGAGAAAAGCTCCAAGTATAAGAACAAATGAGATGCTTAAAAAGGTTATAAGTATCCCATCTAAGCCTGCCCTGATAATAGATTGAAAATTAAGACCTGCGCCCAGAAGGATAACACTTAATTGAAGAAGCCTTGCGCTCCAAGATTTGGAATGATTTTGAAACAATTTTGAGGCTGGAAAAATCAAAGAAATGATCACACCCAATAAAATACTCCAATGAGGAGGTATTCTTAAAAAAGCGATAAGGCCTAAAGTTGAGAAAAGTATAAAAGTCATCATGGGCGAGATTGGGTAGGGAGATTTTTTTCAAGGAGAGTTGAGTACCCACCTAAGTTGATAGATTCAATATTTGAATTTGCTAAGTAATCCTTAACTTTTCCTGATCTGTTGCCAGATCTGCAGTAGATGTAGATTTTTTTTCCTTGCGATACTTCTTTTATTTTAGAAATGACAGAAATTTTATTTTCTTCAATTTTTGAGAGAGGAAACCAAAATGCTCCCTTAATCATACCATTCCTAATTTCATCCTCCTCTCGAACATCTATAAATATAGCTTTACCTGCAAGATAATCTTCATATGACAGTTTTGGATCAGCCTCTGCACTATTTTTAAAAAATAAACTAAAGATCATGTAAAAAATGAATCCAAGAAATAAATAGTTGCTTATTTTTTTCATAAGTATATTTGCCTGTTTTTTTAAATCTTCTAAGTATCAATATTATAGGTGCTCTTATTTGATTCTATCAATATCTAACCTTGATA
>CANHIY010000160.1 GCA_947461175.1 Bacteriovoracaceae bacterium | reverse complement strand
CGATAAAACGTGGTAGCTTCATTGCAGGCCTTTTTGTTTTTTTGTATGAATTGTTTTTGTCGACAAAAATCATATCAAATAACTTAAAGGCCTATCATGGCATTTAAATCAGACTAATTTAGTTCCGCACATAAATGAGAAAGATTCCATTAAGTGGGATAAAATCATTGGAAGGTCTTTAACTACAGACGGGAGATAATAAATTTGGAACAGAAAATTGATCTCGTTAACATTTACACCTACCTCACCCCGATTGCTCTATTCCTCATCCTTCTGGAGATGCTTTACTGTTATTTTTATAAAAAGAACTACATCTCCTTTTCTCAGGCGATCACAAATCTTGGAACGGCCATTGGAAATCAGTGTGTGAATCTTGGGGTGGCCTATGTTGTGATCACCGTTTTTGGTAAAATTTATGATTATCGGTTTTTTACTATCCCCACAACACTCTTAAACTTTATATTTCTTCTTATTGCATTTGACGGGCTTTTCTATTGGTTTCACCGCCATGGACACAGTATTAACATTCTTTGGGCCGCCCACATGCCCCACCATAGCTCAGAGGAATTTAATTTATTTGTTGGGTTAAGGGCCAGTATTACTCAAAGACTCTTTTCTTTTTCTTATATGTGGCCTCTCGCCTTGATGGGCTTTGAACCCGCCGCCATTTATGCTGCCTCGGCAGTACAGCTCATTATTGCTTTTTGGCACCATACAAGAGTGATTAAAAAAATGGGTTGGTTTGAAATTATTTTTAATTCTCCCTCTTACCATCGTATTCATCATGCCATTAACGAAAAGTATCTTGATAAGAATTTTGGAGAAATTTTTATCCTTTGGGATAAGATTTTTGGTACTTGTGTGAAAGAAGATGAAGAACCCGTTTATGGTTGCCTCACTCCCATTAATTCCCTAGACCCAAATAAAATTTACGTCCAGTACTGGAAGATGCTTTATACCGATATGATGAACACTAGGTCATGGAAGGATAAGGTTAAACTCTGGTTCATGCCTCTGGGCTGGCGACCTTTGGATGTAAAACATATTGAAAGACACAGAGTGAATGAAAAAACCATTAAACCTTTTATGGTGGAGGTTTCTCCATCAAAAAAAATCTACTTAGCTTCCCAAGGAGTTTTGGGTCTCATCTTGATGGGAATCACGATTAATTTAGGCAACCATCTGGACCTTTTAATCCGGTTTTCTCTGATTTTTGTGCTTTGGCTGATGATCACAAGCTGGGGAAAGACTCTTGAAGATAAAAAAGAGTATGGGATTTTAGAAATTCTCAGACTAGTTTTTACCTTTATCATTTTTATGCATTTAATGGGAGAATCCACCCAGGAATTAAATCTTATCTATGTTCTTGCCATTATTATGACGACTGGATTCATTCAACTGGCCCTTCATCTAAAATTAAGACCCTTACCACAAATGAAAAATTAATCCCAACCAATGACCTTATAACCTTTATCAGCTAGACATTGATTTACATAACGCTGTTTAAGCTCATTAGGTGACACGGCCCCAGCCGCAGCTCCTCCAGCAGCCCCCATGGCACCTCCTCGGATGAGCCCTCTCCCCATATTTCCTCCAAACATTCCACCAACCGCTCCAATGGCCGCTCCCACTGCTGCCCCATAACCACTACTTTTAGCGATCTGTTTACCCTTAGAGGATTTTAAATATTTTTCTGCTTCGGCCACACAAACATCTACATCTTTTTGAGCGATTTTCTCACCAACAGATTTATATTTATCATTTGGATAAAGTTGAGGTTTTGAAGCACAGGAAACAACCAGCACGGCCAATAAAATCATTTTCATTTTAACCTCCTAAAAGCCCATTCATTATAGCATAGTCGTTATTTTTTCATTAGAATCAAAGAAATATATTATCTGATCCCTGGAGTCTTATGTTTGAACTGAGTGCCTCGAATTTAACATCATTATTTACATTAACGGCCATGGAAACAGTCCTGGGAATTGATAATATTATTTTCATTGCTATCCTCGTTGGTCGACTCCCAAAAGAGTCTCAAAATAAAACAAGAAACTTAGGAATTGGCCTAGCTTTAGTTATCAGGGTCGTTCTTCTTTTTTCCATCAGCTGGATCATGACCCTGACTGAGCCACTTATCAGTGTCGTTAATCATACTTTCTCAGGAAGGGACCTCATTTTACTTGGAGGTGGATTATTCCTACTAGCAAAGTCAACTTTTGAAATTCACCATAAGGTAGAAGGTGACCCTCAAATTCACTTACATGAGGCTGAACATATAGGTGGTCATAAAAAAATCAGTCCCCGTATTATGCTGTTTCAAATTCTCATCCTTGATATTGTCTTTTCTCTGGATTCAGTAATAACTGCTGTTGGCATGGCGAATCAAATTCCTATCATGGTTACTGCGATGATTCTTTCCATGGTGATCATGCTCGCTTCTGCAAGTAAGATTTCAAATTTTGTTGACCGTCACCCCACTATAAAAATCTTAGCACTCTCTTTCTTAATTCTTATTGGAGTTATGCTGGTGGCAGAAAGTTTTGGGGCCCATGTATCAAAAGGATACATTTATTTTGCTATGGCATTTTCCTTGGGTGTGGAGCTTCTTAATATGCGGTATAGAAAAAAAACAAATAATAAAGTTACTGATACTCTTTAGGAAAAAGGTCCGCATTTAAATGTCTTAACACTTGAAGGACTTTGGCGAGGTGAAGGTTTTCATCTCCCCCTTCTAATCTTTTAAGAAAAGCGAGTCCCACTCCTGAATTTTTCGCCAATTGCTCTTGAGTAAAGCCCCTGTCTTTTCTTTTTTTTCTTATAAAATAAGCAACTGTACCCAAATCTTTTTCAATCTCTGCATTGGATCGACGGATAACTTCCATGTTATGTCCCCTCTTTATAAACTTTATTTTAATCCAGAAAAAAATTTCTGCAATCCTTCCCTGTCCAAATGTTAAATATGACGAAGGTAGACTTCTCACACTTGCGTTTTAGATAGTTATTTTTCAAAACAGATAGGTATACAATCTATTCATGAGTCTATCCTTGTTCTTCATTTTTTTCTTAATTCCAATTATTGGACTCGCTTCACCTGCTGAGGAGAGGGAAGAAAAAGATATTTTTGTGCTTGAAAAAGCTAAGGAGTTTTTTGGATTAAGGGCCAATCAAGTTGCTGACCGCTTGGACTCCTTTTTTGCTACAGATAGAGCTGATGATGAATTTGGGAGAAGTAGAATCCGTGTTAGATCTCAATTTATTTTAAGAGAAGGATCAAAGTCAGATCAAATCAATCAGTATCGAATAAATCTTAGACTCCCAAGTTTAGAAGAGAAGTTTCGATTCAAATTTAAAAGCCAAAATAATGATGTTTCTCAATCACGAGAGAACAATCCTTCTGAAAATAATAATAAAATTGAGAACGCAGGTAGAAACAAATGGATCTTTAACTCCGATATTGGAGTAAGCATGGCAGTGCCACCTAAATTAATCACCAGAGCAAGATTGCGTAGAAACTTTAATACAAATCAATTTACTCATCGCTTTTTTGAACAGTTGACCTATATTACCGATGAGAGCGGTCTGGTAGAGGATACCGGATTTGATTCCGATTATGTCTTTAATAGCGACCTTATTTTTCGATTTGTGAATTTCAAACGGTGGCAAGTTCTAAAAAAAGATTTCAACACAAACCATGGGCCAACACTTATTCATAGGATTAGTGATAACCAAGCTTTAAATTATGGGGTCACAGGGCAAACCATCATAACTGATGGAGTTTGGTTCCTTCACAACTATAGATTAGCGGTGAATTACAGAAGAAATCTTTATAAGCAGTGGACGTATTTAGACATTATTCCTGGTTTAGATTTTCCTAAATTAAGGTCATTCAAAAGAACTCCCTTCATTATTTTCCAGCTGGAACTTCTCTTTGGTGGAAGGTAAAAAAAAAGGCCCTTTCGGGCCTTTTTTATAGATTAGCTATTAGAGGTGCAATCAAAAGAGAAACAACGGACATCACTTTGATAAGGATTGCAATCCCAGGACCAGAAGTATCCTTAAATGGATCTCCTACCATGTCACCGACAACTGCGGCCTTGTGAGTATCAGTCCCCTTCTTCTCTCCCTGAAGTTTTCCTTTCTCAATATATTTTTTAGCATTATCCCAGGCTCCGCCAGCATTTGCCATGAAAAGAGACATGGTGGCACCTACAGCAAGTGAGCCAGCTAGTAATCCCGCAAGAGATGCTGGGCCCATGAAAAAACCAACGAGAACTGGAGCAAGAACAGCAATCATACCTGGAAGAATCATTTCTTTTAGAGCTGCTGCAGTGGCAATGTCCACAATTTTTGAAGGCTGAGGCTCAGCTTTAAGTTCCATAAGTCCAGGGATCTCTCTGAACTGACGGCCGATTTCTACCACGATGGCACCAGCTGCTTTACCCACAGCAAGCATCGTAGTCGAACCAACAAGAAATGGAAGAACAGCACCCAGAAGAATACCAATGAGGATATTTGGGTCTGTGAGAACGAGTTCAACGGCACCAAGTCCGCTAAGAGAACGAACATGATTTATTTCAATGTTATAGGCCGAAAATAGAGCAAGAACTGTAAGAATCGCTGAACCAATTGCATACCCCTTACCAATGGCCGCAGTTGTATTACCAACCATGTCAAGTTCATCAGTAATAGCTCGAACGTCTGGACCTAATCCAGACATTTCAGAAATTCCTCCAGCATTGTCAGAGATAGGACCGTAAGCATCAACAGTCATCACAACAGCAGTCCCCCCTAGCATACCAACAGCAGAAAGGGCGATACCATAAAGGCCAAGATATTTATTAGAAAGATAGGCCACAACTGCAACCACGATCATTGGGATAGCTGTTGATTCCATTCCTACAGCAAGACCCTGAATGACGTTAGTACCTGCTCCCGTCCTTGCTGACTCAGCGATACGAGCAACCGGCGTAGAAGAAGTGTAGTAATCTGTAATAAGACCTATGATCGTCCCCCCAATGGCACCAATGGTAAGAATGGCCGTCACAGACTGAGTGATCTGAAGGCTTCCCATGATGATGTAGGAAGCAACTGCCAGAACTAATGGAGGGAGAATAAGAGCTCCACGTAGTACCTTGGCCGGGTCCATATTCTTCATCATTCTTGCAATGAAAATACAAATTATAGAGACAAAAAGTCCCACAGCAGAGAGGACAAGGGGAAGCCCCACGGCCACAATTTTGTTCACACTTGAATCAACATTTTCTATGAGCATAGGAAGCTCTG
>CANHIY010000159.1 GCA_947461175.1 Bacteriovoracaceae bacterium | reverse complement strand
ACAAAATACCTTGGTGATGGAGTTATCACTGGTATTGGAAAAATAAACGGTCAACAGGTGGCAATTTTCTCTCAGGATTTTACCTGCTGGGGTGGAGCCCTCGGTATGGCCTATGCAAAAAAAATCTGTAAGGTCATGGATTTTGCCCTCGAAAACAAAATCCCAGTCATCGGCATCAATGATTCCGGTGGAGCACGGATTCAGGAGGGTGTAGAGTCCCTGGCCGGATACGCTGAAATCTTCTACCGAAACGTTCAAGCCTCGGGAGTTATTCCTCAAATTTCTCTTATCATGGGCCCCTGTGCCGGAGGAGCCGTTTATTCTCCAGCCATGACTGATTTCATCTTCATGGTGGATAAGACTTCCTACATGTTTGTAACAGGCCCAGAAGTGATTAAAACTGTGACCCATGAAGAGGTGACAAAAGATGCCTTGGGTGGAGCTCACACACATAACGAAAAATCTGGTGTCGCTCATTTTAGAACTGATGACGAAGATGATTGTTTTGAAAGAGTGAGAGAACTCTTTAGCTTCATTCCTGGTTGTAATAAAGGAAAGCATACTCTAAAGCTCACCACTGATCCTGTTAATCGTGTGAACAATAAGCTTAAAACCGTTATCCCAGATAATTCTAAAAAACCTTATGACATGCACGAGCTCCTCCTTGAAGTGATTGATGACCAGCACTTCCTTGAAGTTCATGCGGATTTTGCCAGAAATATTATCACTGGTTTTGCTTCCATTGGAGGCATCAAAGTGGGCATCGTGGCCAATCAGCCAAATTTTCTCGCCGGTTGCCTGGACATAGACTCCTCTGTGAAAGCTGCCCGTTTTGTAAGATTCTGTGATGCTTTTAACATACCGATCATTACTTTTGTTGATGTTCCTGGATTCCTTCCTGGCACTGTTCAGGAATACGGGGGAATCATCCGTCATGGGGCAAAACTTCTCTACGCTTACTCTGAGGCAACCGTACCTCTTATTACGCTTATCACGAGAAAGGCCTATGGTGGTGCCTATGATGTGATGGCCTCAAAACACATTAAGGCAGATATCAACTTAGCTTATCCCACAGCAGAGATTGCGGTGATGGGGGCCGAGGGGGCAGTGAATATCATCTTTAGAAATGAGCTTCAGGGATTAAAGGGAGAAGAGTTTAATAAGAAAAAAGCTCTCCTCGTTGAAAATTATGAAAATAATTTTGCCAATCCCTATAAGGCCGCAGAGCTTGGGTACATTGATGAAATTATCTTTCCTGAAATCACAAGACAGCGTTTGTATCAGTACCTAAAAGCACTTGGGCATAAAAAAATTCCAACTCCAGACCGTAAACATGGGAATATTCCGCTATGAAAGGTAAAAGAGTCCTCATCATCAATCGTGGTGAAATTGCAATTAGAGTGGCCAAGGCCCTTAATGAACTTGGGTTAGTGTCAGTGGGCGTTTGGACGGACAACGAAACTGAGCCTCCACACCTGGAATATTGTCAGGAGTGGGTTCACTTATCCGGGTCAAACAATAAAGAAACATACTTAAATATCCCGAAGATTTTAAAACTCATTGATGATTATAAAATCGATGGTGTCCATCCGGGGTATGGATTCCTTTCTGAAAATAGAGAGTTTTCGGAAGCCCTAGCAAAGAAAGGTATAACCTTCATTGGTCCAAACCCCACAGCGGTTTATAAAATGGGGGCGAAGGATATTTCTAAGCAGGTGGCGAAGGAAGCTGGTGTTCCCGTAGTCCCTGGCTCAATAGGCGAAGTTCCTTCCATAGAAGAGGCGATTAAGATTGCCGAAGAGATTGGTTACCCCATTCTTTTAAAAGCGGTGGCCGGTGGGGGCGGTAAAGGAATGCGCCCATGCTTTAATGAAGAAGACATTAAAAATCATTTCTCTGCCGTTCAGCGAGAGGCCCTTTCTAGTTTTGGTTACGCGGCTCTTTTGGTTGAAAAATATATTTTAAATCCCCATCACATTGAAGTTCAAATCCTTGCCGATAAAAAAGGCAACGTTTACCACGTTTTTGAGCGCGAATGTTCTATTCAGCGTCGCCATCAAAAAATTATTGAAGAAGCACCCTCTCCGTTCATCGGAACAGACGAAGCTGTTCGTAAGGCCATTTGTGAGACAGCGGTAAAATGTGCTAAGGCAGTTAATTACGACTCAGCAGGGACGGTTGAGTTTATTATGGGTGAAGATAAAAAATTCTACTTTCTTGAAATGAACACCCGCATTCAGGTTGAACACCCTATTACAGAAGAAATCACCGGCGTGGACCTTGTCGCCAACATGATCAAGGCAGCGTTCAATGAGCCTCTAGATTTTAAATCACAGGATGATATTAAAATTCATGGTCATGCCATTGAGCTTAGGATTTGTGCAGAAGATCCTATCACCATGCTCCCAGCACCGGGAAAAATTGTGGGATTTGAAACCACTTTCCCTCAGGGCATTCGATTTGATCACTGTATCTATCCAAAATTTTCTATCACCTCTGATTTTGATCCCATGATCGGAAAACTCATTGCCAAGGGGCTCACACGGGATGTGGCCTTAAGAAAAATCAGAAATGCCGTAGATGGACTCCTAATTGACGGAATCAAGACCAATATTCCTCTCCATAGAGTGATTCTCGACGAAGAAACTTTCCAAAAGGGACTCTATTCAACGAACTATATTGGTACCATCAGGCCTCAAGATAAGGTTCTTCCTAAGGAAAAGATTGAAGCCTTTTTTCTAAAAGTTGCTGGCATCGAGATGAATCAGTTGAAGGGGGACTTATGAGATATTATTTTTTAAATCAGGATATGAAAGAGTTCTCCTTAGATGTGGAACTCCAACCGGGAAACATTTTTCATTTTTACCACGAAGGAGAGCAAAGCTCTCTTCATATTAAAAGTCTTGCAGGAAAGAAGTTTTACTCCTTTGATGGCGTTAAGTGGAAGAAGCTCGCTTCTCTCGGAGTGAACGAAGTTCTTGTTTCAAATTCTGAAGTTTATAAGGTTTACCGAGGATTTAAACCATCCGGTCTTAATAAAGGCGGAGCCGGGGCCCTCATCACCCAGATGCCAGGCAAGGTTGTAAAGCTCATGAAAAAAGAGGGAGATCACGTTTCAAAAGGTGAAACAGTCCTGATCCTTGAGGCCATGAAAATGGAGAACGAAATTAAATCTGGAGTGGATGGAGTAGTTAAGGCGATTAACGTGAAAGAGGGTGAGGCCCTTGAGGCAGGATTTCTTATGGTGGAGATTTCTTGAAATGTCCCACGGAGTGAAATTGCCCACGATCTTTTCCTCATGAGGTTTGCGTTAGCAATAGATCCTCGGGGACTTGAAACCTTGGTCCTCGAAAAAAAAAGATGGAATCAAAAAAATGAGATCAAGATCACGGCATCCCTTATTGAACATCCTCGTGGATAATCTTCTTTAAACCACATCAAATTATTTGCCACAAATGTCACATGTAAAAATTACGGAATTGGTAAATTAGTGAAAAAATCAGTTAGTTAGAAATCGTGATTTAACTATTACTGAAAAAATGAACAAAAAGGTAATAGATTTATCTGAAGGTATAATTTTTTACTTCACTAACTTTAACACTAGAAGAATAAAATGAAAGGTTTGATTTTTTCTCTCGAAGTTCTTACTTTAATATCGTTTGTCGCTGAATCCAAATCTCAACAATCTTCTGGAAATTTATCAAATGTTAATTCTACTCAAAGAAGACTCAGTCAACCTCTCAACCCAGTAGATCTTTACACTTTACGACCAGTGATCATAAACAAATTTGCAGTTCACTCTGAGGCGAGGAGTATTCTTTTAATACAGAAGTAAGAGATTTTTATCAATTAAGAGCTTACCCCGATCCAGTTAATCAGATTGGACTACTATGCTTCAAGAGAGTTGAATGGTCTAGTAAGGGTACCCCTTGTCATCTAAGAAAACCTTTTTTGGGAATTCATTTAAATGATTTAGCTCCAACAAAAAACGGAGATTCATGAAGGACCTGTGGCTTCCAGCCAAGGAGGCGTATGGTGTCTCGCTTATAATGAAAATGATTTTCCCGGAATGAAAACAGCTATTTGTTTAGTTTTATTTAAGCCTGGTCAGGTGGCCTGCATGTCCGGAATAAAATTAACATCCAACCACAATGCGTTGGATGTTATTTTTAAATTATCCCAAAAAATCTTTTAATATTTTAAATTTCAAGTTTAGCATTTAACGCTTGCAGAGATATTTAGCATTTCTATCCATCCTCATCTAAATTCTCCAGAAGAGTTCTAAAGCGTGTGAAGATGAAATATACCTAAGCCATCTTGGGAGTTAGCTTTCACATTTAAATTATAATTACCAGTAGTTTCGTCTCCTCTTCGACTGCTTTCCAATTCCATTCATCAGACCAAATATCTCCTTTTGACTTTGTTATGGCTTGATAAGACTGAGCTAAAAGAGTCAGATTCGTCCTCATCAAAGGCCCTAAGCAAAAATATTATTCATATTTAATCTTCCTTATTCTGTTTTAACCTCGAAGAAATCTAGGAAGTTTTCTCAAACTGCTTATCAAAGCAAAGTACGTACGCCTTTGTGGCCGTGGTAAATGGTAATCGCTAGATGTTATTATTCCTTTTTCTCTTTTGTGACTTTTATCAGTTCTAATTCAAGTATAATGGTTGCATCACCAGGAATCTGCGGAGGACAACAAGTTTTACCGTAGGCCAGGTCTGAAGGAATAACAAACTTACTTTTCCCCCCCTCTTTCATAGTTTGAAGACCTTCCGTCCATCCCTTGATCACTCTATTAGCAGGAAAAGAAATAGTTTTTCCACGTTCAACGGAGGAGTCAAAAACTGTACCATCGATTAAAGTAAAGTGGTAATGAACCTCAACAATATCCTCGGCGGATGGAGTTGTTCCAGTTCCCTCTTTCATCACTTTATAAGCAAGACCAGATGCTGTCTTAGTGGCTCCTTCTTTACTCACAAAATTTTCCAAGTATGCCTTACCAGCATCTTCCTGTCGTTTTAAATCATTTTCCTTTTCAATTAACTTTTCTTGTGGTTTTAAATCATTTTCTTTTTCAATTAATTTTTCTTGTGGATTCTTTTTTCTTATAAATGCTGCCTCACTCTCTGTTGAAGGTTTTCCTTCTAGAAAGGATAATAGCTCAGGTAAAGTAAGCCACTTCAAAGGGGCGATGGGTATGGGTAATGAATCAATCTCAAACTTTTTAATTTGATATGTAGATAATTTATGAGGAATTTCTGATTCTGTGTCAAGGAGGAGGTCAACTTTTGAGAGATTTATTCTAGCTTGAAGATGATAAGCTATTTT
>CANHIY010000158.1 GCA_947461175.1 Bacteriovoracaceae bacterium | reverse complement strand
AAGAAAAAGGACAATAAAAAAAAGACTTCATGGTGGATACCTTGAAGAGGGATGGATTGGTAGAGATGCTCTGCCCCTCTGAAGGGAAACCAGTACATCAGAAGAGCTGCTTTCCAGATAAGTTTGAACTGACTTAACTGCAGTTTTGCAGTGCCATACATTATCGCTTTTTGATGATTTTCAAGATTCAAATAGGAGTTGAATTCATTCGGTACAGAGTGCATGTTTTGATTCAAAATCGCTAATTGTCTTTTTGCAAGGTATAGTTCAACCAGATGATTTATCATAATGAGAGATAAAAAACTCACTTGAATATAGTAACTGAAAAGGTTTTCCATAATGGTCCTCGTTAAAACTTTTTACGCACATAATGAACTTAGAAACTATAGCTATCTTATTTTGGATAAAACAACCGGATATTCCTGGGTGATTGATCCCTATGATCCTCAAGTCATAGGTGATTATATCAAAAAAAACGGTCTCGTCTTGAAGGGAATTCTTAACACTCATCAGCACAGTGATCACATCAGGGGTAATTTATTGTTATCTTCGATTTTTTCATGCCCAATTCTCTTTCTTAATGAAACAGATCTCATCCAGCAAAGTACTCAAGATGCAATACGAGTTCTTAACACTCCAGGGCACACTTTAGACCACCAGGCATTTTTATGGATTCGAGAAGGAAGAGAAGTCGCCTTATTTTCGGGAGATACTTTATTCAATTCAGGTGTAGGGAACTGTAGAGGCGGAGGGAATGTGGATCTTCTGTATGAATCTACTCTTTCTCTCTTGTCTCTTCCTTCTGAGACGCTGTTATATCCAGGCCACGATTATAGGCTAAGAAATTTGGAGTTCTCTGAAAACATTGAGCCTGAAAATAAAAAGATCAGGGAGAATATCAGGGAGATTAAGGAACTAAAAACTTATGACTTAGGTCCAGTCACTTTGAAGGAAGAAATGGAGGTAAATCCCTTTTTAAGACTTCACTCGCCGGAAATTAGACAAAACTTAAAGAAAAAATTTAAAAGTCTTTCCATAGGAGATGAAAGTGATAGAGAATTTTTTAGGTGTTTAAGAGAACTTAGAGATCAATGGTAAAAAAGGAAAATAACATGGCAAAAAAAACTCCTCAAAAGAAAACTACAAAAAAAGTGACTAAAAAAGTTACAAAAAAACCGATTAAAAAGACCACTAAAAAGGTCACAAAAAAGGTCTCAAAAAAAATGATGACTCAGCCACCAATAAAGAAATCTTCACTTTCCGTTGGTGATGTAGCCCCTGATTTCTCTCTCCTTAATCAGGATGGGAGCGAAGTTTCCCTCCAAGATTTCAAAGGAAAAAACGTGGTCGTTTACTTTTATCCCAAGGCCATGACCCCTGGATGTACAGTTCAGGCCTGTGAAATACGAAATTCAGAATCAAAATTAAAGGAACATCAGATAGTCGTTTTAGGAATTAGCGCTGACCCTGTTACCTCACTGAAAAAGTTTCAAGAAAAAGAAAAACTAAACTTTACTCTTCTTTCTGATCCAGACAAAAAAATTATTAAGGCCTATGATTCCTGGGGACTAAAAAAATTTATGGGCAGAGAATTTGAAGGTATATTGAGACAGAGTTTTCTTATAAATAAAGAAGGAAAAATTGTCCATATCATGAACAAGGTTAATACCAAGACCCATCACGAAGAAGTCTTGGATTTTTTTAAGAATCTAAAATAATCTTTTCTTCCAAGACGTCCAGGCGAAGCTCCGCCTGGAGTCTTTGAATCAAGAGTTTGAGATCCTCCTTGGACTCTATGGCACACTTGACATCGATATCTCTATAGGAACTTCTTAAGGATTCATCTACTGTTGAGTAGAAGCAGAGCCCCTCATTGGCCTCAAAAGTAAAGTAGACAAAATAGGCGTCATCCTTAGGTACCCTAAGGCGTGTATAGTAGAGTTCTTTGGTCTGATTGTAGTAGTGCGACATAGATTCCTTGACTATGAAATAATAGGAATTAAGATATAACTTAAGGAAAGTCAAAAAATTTAAGAAGTTATGTCATGGAGGACGCTTTGAAATTTACTTTGATACCTGCACTCTTTCTTTTCACTCTCAATTCTTGTTCATGGTACCGGAATCTCGAGCGGTCTTTGGATGAAAGTCCAAAAGATGCCAAAAGATCTCAGACTGTATCAAGGGCCCAATACGACCAGCTTCTGGTAAAGTACGAGGAGTTGTCAAAAAAATATGAACAACTAAAAGAAAAACCTAAAGGATCTCAGGATACTTTAATTGACGAATTACAAAATACCAAAACAGATGAAAATTTCGCCCAGGGGAGTACATCAGATGCTGAGACTGTTGATGTATTCTCTGCAAACGAGGGAAAGGTTGACCAGTCAATCCCCGTTGAAGTACCGACGGATGTGAAATCTCAGATCATTCTTTTTAGAAGAGGAGTCGCTTTAAAGTCTTCTAATCAAAGTGAGGCAACGAAAATTTTTCAGGAACTTGATCATCGGGCGGTATTTCCAATTAAGGTTAGGGCCAAGTATAATTTGGGTGAAATGTTACTAGAAAAAGGACAATTTGATCTTGCTCTTCAAATCTTCGAAGACATTATCAATAAGCATGCCTCTTCCGGAATTGTGTTACTAGCACTCAAGGGGGCGGTTTTGGCATCAGAAAAACTTGGTATGATGAACAAAAAAGATCAATACTTTTCGATGCTAGATGATGTGTTTGGGCCAGATCAGGGGACGTAGTGAGTAAACGAGGTCTATCTTTAACTATTCTAGGGTTGCTCTTTTTTTACACCCATCCAGGGAGTGCTCAGGAAGATCTCTTTAAAACTCTCGAAATTGAAGAAGAACCAAAGTCCACCGAGGAAGAGTCAACTGCTACAGAACCCGTCTCATCAGAAACAGTTGAACTTGATTCTTCAACTCTTACAACTGAAGATACTGCATCAACTTCTGAGGAAGTGACTCCTTCCGAACCAGAGGATTTATCAGCACAAACGCCCTCAGAGGAAGATGACGAGGATAACCAGGAATTTATTCCGGCCAAAACAGCAGATGATCTTGAAAGCATCGTGGAGGATACATCTGAGGACAAAGAGGCTACCAAAATTTCTGAAAAAGAAGACGCACCAGAAATAAAAACGGAAAAAAATACTGAACCTGAAGTCTTTGATGTGGGGCGGGAAGAGAAAGAATTATTATCGTTATCTCAGAATATTCAAGGTCAGATCACTGATGGAGAGTGGAATGAAGTTGCAACAGCTACAAAAGTGAGCACTTATACAGTGGTAAAAAATGACTGGCTTTTCAAAATTTCAAAGAAACTTTTTGGATCTGGATTTTATTATCCAAAGATATGGTCTCTTAATTCATTTATCACCAATCCGCATTTTATTGAACCTGGAATGGTATTGTCTTTCACAACAGGCAGTAGTTCCGAGGCGCCAGAGGTAAAACTTGGAACTTTTTCCGATGAAGAAATAAACTCAAGTCCCGGCTCAACCACTCTTAATCCTAATGACTTCAGAAACTATGGGGATGAGGCTGAGCCAGAGTGGATTGATGAAAAATCAAAACTTGAAAAACAAGGTATTCATTTCCAATACTCTTCTGAAAATACTATGGATGATTTGACGAATTTAGGAGGAAAATCCCTCAATAAAGAGTATGAGAATTATGAACCACCAAGACCAGATTTTGCAGTGGTCTTACCTAAGAATTATGACGAATCTGGATTTGATAAGAACTCTAGAATTTTCTATTCAATTAAAGAGGGGTTTTATCTTAGCACTTTCATATCTACTAACATCGTACAGGATTTTGGCTCAATCACGGACGGTCCTGATGAAAATATCATCTTTTCAAAAACTGACCGTGCCTATGCTACTTTTGATGAGACGATGAACCTTCTTCCCGGTGATAAATTCTCCATTTATTCAGCAGATGGAAAAATGAAGCACCCTAACTCTGACCGAGAAGGATTTCAGTACTCAATCGTCGGACAGATCAAACTGATCAGAAAAATCCGCAATAAATGGGAAATTGAATTCCTTGAAGTTTCCGGAACCCCTCAAAGGGGAGACCGGATTACAACCTATACTCCTAAAATTGAACGGATTACTAAAACCTATAATTCACGGATTATTGAGGCAGGAATTATTGGTTCTTATCATTCCAATCAATCCTTGTTGAGTTTGGGGGATGTTGTTTATCTTGACCGGGGTCGGGCAGATGGCGTGGAAATGGGAAATGTTTTTGAAATTTATGGCTTTAAAGATCGTTCCACTCAAAAGAATATTACCGATCAGCCAACTTACAAAACAGGGGAACTGACGGTTATAACTTTGACGGATAATTTTGCCACGGCCATAGTGAGCGGTTCAGTGAAAGATTTTTATGCTGGTGATCTGGCCATTTCGAAAACCAAAGAGGCCTATCTTGCGCAGCTAAAGTCTCAGATGAATCGATCAAAGGGGACAAAGGATCCATTGGGTAACAAAGCACTTGAGGAGTTGGACGTAGAGCTTAATCTTGAAAATTTAAATGAAGACCTCCTAAAAGAAGCAGATAAAATTAAGTTAACTGAAGATGAATTGGCGGAACTAGAGCGTCAGGAGAGAGAAAAATCTGTTATCAAAGACTCTGAGACAGACCTTAAGGCCCTAGAGCGTTTAGAAGGAGAAATTGAACAGGCGGAATCTATCTTAAATGATGCAAAATTAGATGAAGACAAGTTACTGGAACAGGAAAATCTCGAAGACATTGAAAAGAAAAATAAGTCCAATGAGAAAGAGTCTCTTGAGGAAATTGAAGAAAACTTAGGTAAGCGTTATCTTGATGAGGAGCTTAACTCCAAAGACAATCCGTACGGGCTTACGGAGTATGATGTTGAAGAAATAGATGAACTTCTAAATATGGAAAAGAAATCAAAGAATAATGAGTGAATTCTGGCCAAATAGTTACAAATTAGGTTAAATTTTGACCACGCACCCTTAGCTCAGCTGGATAGAGTAGTTGGCTTCGAACCAATTGGTCGGGAGTTCGAATCTCTCAGGGTGCGCCATTCTTGTTCTGATACGAAAAATAACTTTCAATATTTCATCATGCACTTACCTAAACGTTTCTTCTAGGAAAGTCTTTTTGCGTTTATAGGTCTTGTGGTAATTGTCCTGACGATGGTTAGAGTCGTTAACCTCTCCTCTTCGAGGTTCCGGAGCCGTATCCTTTGTTTTTCAGAAAGAAGGAGGTTTGTTTCAGGGCAACATGGACAGTTCATTTACTTTCTCCTTTATTTTTTTTTCTTCAATTCTTGCTACATACCAGGAGCTTAAGGCGGCAGTTAAAAGAATAAAAATAATAACCAGTAAAGAAACGGAACTTGGGATTTT
>CANHIY010000157.1 GCA_947461175.1 Bacteriovoracaceae bacterium | reverse complement strand
GTAAAAAAAAATCCTGGGAATATGTTCAAGAAATGCTCAATAGACCGTCGTTAATAAATTTAAAAAATTATATTCTCATTCCAGATCAAATTCAAAGTGCATATGCCGGAGCATCTGTAGGTGCTCTTTATGAGTTCTCTCTGACACCTCTTGGAATAACACATTTTCAAACTCATGAAAAGATCCTCATAAAGATTCAAAGACCTGGGTTAAAAAAACTTTTTGACGAACAAAAAAATATTCTCCTTTCTTTACTTGAAAGATTAGATGATCATTTAACAAAAAATAAATTAAATTCTAGAGAATATATCAATATCAAAGGTGTGATTTATACATTAAAAAAAAGTATTACCCAGTATGCTAATCAAACTATAGAAGAACTGGATTTCACAAACGAGAAAAAAAATTCAGACATCATTCGAAATGCACTAAAAGAAAAATTCAATCTGGAAATACCAGTCTATTTTCATGTCGAAAAAGATGTCATCATCATGGAAAAGGTAGCAGGTGAAAAAATAACCTCTGTTGTTCAATGCCGCTATCTGCAACGAGAGAACATAGCTGATGGTTTAAGCGATGCTTACCTTTATCTTATGCTTCAAAAAGGAATCATATGGGCAGATCCTCATGCTGGGAATATTCTCTACGATCCAAAAGAACATAAATTAAAACTTATAGATCTTAATCCTTGTTTCATCTTGGAAAACAGAACCATTAAAACTTTTGTAAATTTTCTCTACAGATTAATTTTGAAAGACTCTAATGGAATATTAAAAAATCTCAGACATCTCATTGAAAATCCTGACACACTAAAAAATGAAGAAAATCAAAAAATCATCAAGAATTTTTTTCAAAAAGAAAGTGACATAACTTTTCAAAATTTTCTTTCTGAATTCATCCGCATACTGGGACAAAGAAACATAAACTTTAAAACGGAAATACATTTAACTTTACGTGGAATATCCCAAATTTATCTGACTGCAGGGGCGATTTCCTCACATAATAATTTCGGAAAAATTTTTCACAAACAATTAAACTGGAAAATTCACTTCAGTCACCTTGGCTCCATTGGCCCGTTACAGGTATTAAGAGCATCCATTTCCCTAACCTACAACCTATTAAAAGGATCCATTGATGAGGAAGTAGGACCATCCATCGATGAAAGAGACATCTCGGTTTTGGAAAAGACTCTCCTGCATCTAAACAAAAAAAACGTGTGTCAAATAAGACTGAAAAGGATAAACCCTGATGAGAACACCCAGTTAAAACTTTTAACAGATGGTTCACGCCTCATAAGAAGTGCCTCACTAAAAATTGAAATTATAAACGGTAACAGGCCTGCCTCAGTGGGGTATGTTATTGAAGTGCCAGAAAAAGAATGGTTAAAAGAAAGACAAGAATATATCAAGCTACAAGGATTGGGTTTCATCCTTTGTTTGGTCGAGTCACTTGAGCAGTTAAGGAGAAATTCTCTCGAAGATTACTGGTATGTTATTGAAGGTTGGTGTAAGAGATTATCGAAAAGAACATCAAACGAAAAAAAACACATTGGTGAGCTAAGAATAGCGGCAAGAAAACTCTTCTTAAGAAGATTTCATGATATCTGGAATTCAGAATTCATGACTATTTCATTCAAAAACGTTTTGTTATGGAAAGTACTTCTCATCATAGAAAACAAAATTGAAAAAAACGACGCTTTATTTACGTGTCTACTTGATAGCAAAAAAGTCGATAAAAAAAATCATCAATTTTTTTTTGGAACATATTATAAGTTAAAAATCATGTTCTACAGGAGTATACTATTCGGACTAAAATACCTTATTAAAAAATCCCGTTTTGAAATGAACTTACTTCCCCTCACCTCAGATCAACTCGTTCAACGAATGATTTACGGATTAGTTAGAAAAGAGGTTCTTAAAAAAAATTAAATTGAATTAATAAGCATGAAAATTTTTAAATCTGAATTACCTTTGAATGAGAGGAAACAGATAAAAGGAAATGTACAAAGTAAAAATAGGGCATATGTTGCATAGTAATTTTTCATTTTTTAGCCGATGATGAGGAATGGATTTTTATGAAGAAAACAAAGAGGCTGAGTTCCTTATCATTGGGGCGGGCCCAGCTGGTCTTATCGTTGGTATACAGTTAGCGAAACTTGGTATTAAGGCACAAATTGTTGATCGAAACAAACAACAGGTAAGGCCTTTATGCGGGGAGTACTTGAGTCCCGAGGGAGTAAATTACATAAAACGTATGGGTCTAGATGATTGTCTCGATGGTTTTAATCATCTACTAGGTATGACAATCTTTTCCGCTGGCGGAATTAAAGTTTGCACCTCCTTTCCGGAAAATTCTTACGGTTTGTCATTAAATAGAGAAACCTTTCAAACAAGGCTTAGTAAAAAATTTGAATCACTTGGTGGAATTATTCATTATGACAATAATCTTAAGGACATTTTAACTCATGACAATGGTTTTAAAGTTATCACATCAAAACTTAAGATTAATACGAAATATTTGATTGGCGCAGACGGAAGGACGTCAAAAGTAGCAAGAATTTTACAATTTAAAACAGATCTTCCTGGTCATAAAAAAGTTGCCATTCACTGCTATCTAAAATCCAAAAAACCGCTCCCCCCTCACGGGCAAATGCATATTCTTCCAAATGGTTCTTATGTCGGAATCAACCCCATAGTTCAAGAAGAAGTTAATTTTTCGATGGTTACAGATCAACAGGCCATTAAAGCTGCGGGAAGCCCAAGGGAACTGGTAAATTTTTGGCTTAGAGAAAGTTCCTTTCTTTCAGACCAATTTTACCCTTTAACTATGGAAGAGATAAAAACAGTTGTTCCTATCACCAGAAAAAGTGCTGAGATAAGAAAGGGCAATGCAGTTTTGATCGGTGATGCCTCTGGCTTCATTGATCCTCTAACCGGAGAGGGTATAACGACCGCCGTAAAAACAGCTTTTATGCTCTGTGAAGAAATTGAGAACGGGGCAAATGTAAAAGAGGCGCTCCTTCGTTATGAATACAGAAGAATAAATGATTTTATTCAAAAAGAAAGATTAAACAAAGCATTTCAAAAACTTATTTACTCTAAATTTGGGTGTGAGGTCTTGGGTCTTACACTAAACTTATCCAAGAGACTGAGAAATACATTTATCGGTGTAATCGGAAATGTGTACACACCCAATGAAGCTTTACGTCTTTTAGTTAAACTCTATTTAACAGAGAGGTTTTAAATGGGAAGAATTTTGGCGGCACAAACATGGTTTCCAGAGCATCGATATTCTCAAGATGAAATCATGAAATTGATTCAAAAAATATGGCCTGCCCATGCACAGGTCATAGAAAGGTTAACATCTACTTCTGGAGTCAATCACAGGAATCTTATACTACCACTGGAGAGGTACAGAACCCTTGGGGGTTTTGAGATGAGGAATGGTGTGTTTATTGAAGAGATCATGAAGACACTAGAAAAGGCCCTCATACGATTACAGGATAAAACAGGGTTTGATTGGAAGGATATAGGAGTCATCACTTCAACGACTGTAACAGGTATCGCTGTTCCGTCCCTTGATGCAAGACTTATGAACAAGTTTCCTATCCCAATTAATGTTATAAGAAATCCCTTATTTGGTTTGGGATGCCTTGGTGGAGTTGCCGCCCTTAATAGGACAAAAGATTTGTTGAAGGCCTATCCAAAAAAGTTAGCACTAGTGATAGCATCAGAGGCCTGTAGCCTCACTTTTCAATTTGATGACATCAACATGGCAAACCTTGTAGCCTGTAGCCTCTTTGGAGATGGAACGGCAGCCGTCTTAATGGCTGGAAACGATCATCCCCTGGCCCATAAAAGTAAATTGGAAATTGTAGACTCTGAGGCAAGCTTTTATCCAAACACAGAAAGAATTATGGGTTGGGATATGGTTGACTCAGGATTTAAGGTTGTGTTGAGTGGAAATGTACCTGAGATTGTGGAAAAGAACGTTGAGCAAGATGTCAGGACTTTTCTTTTGAAAAGTGGAAAAAATATTTTTGATATCAATAATCTTATTTCCCATCCTGGAGGTCCAAAAGTTTTGAAGGCCCTCGCCACTTCACTTAAAAAAGATGAATCCTATTTAAAGCACAGCTGGGAGAGCTTAAGAGATAACGGTAATATGTCATCAGTTTCGGTATTAAACGTCTTAGAGAGAAGTCTTGATGAGAATAGCTTAAAAGGTGGCTATGCCCTTGCCCTGGCCATGGGACCAGCATTTAACTCCGAAATGGGTCTCATAAAAGTGGGGGGATAATGTTATTTGACTCCTTACTGGTAGTATTTATTATCCAGAGATTAAGTGAAATTTTTATTGGAAATAAAAATATACACAAGCATAAAGAAAATCTTATTCATCCAGTAAATCAGTCCGAAAAAAAACAGATGCTTTGGCTTCACTCTGCGTGGTTCTTGAGTTGTTTTTTAGAGTATCGATGGCATGGTGAATTAATACCCCCCATAATGCTAACGACTGTGCTTTTGACTCTCCTCAGTTGTCAGGTCATAAGATTTCAAATCATAAAAATTTTAGGTGATTTCTGGACACCATTTCCTATTGCCTTCAAGGGTCAAAAAATTATTGAAAATGGTCCCTACAGATTTATTACTCATCCAAATTATCTTATCGTCATAATGGAGATTGCCCTCGTACCAAGTTTGGGTAAATGTTTCATGACCGCATTCGTCTTTAGCATCGTAAATTATTTATTTTTAAAGCGTAGAATAATGATTGAAGAACTGGCACTTAATCAATTAGAAAACTTTAGGATGTATAAAATGAAGAAGAAACTTATTCCATTTATCTTATGCTTATTATCTCTAAATTTATCATATGCTCATAATATCAAATGGGAGAAAGACTCTTATAATGAAGCACTTGAATCTCTTGACTATTTTAAGTTCACTGGAAGATCAAAAAAGCTTGGATTAATAAGCACTAGTTTTGATGGTTATGCCAAAAAAGTTGAAATAAATTTCAAACAAAGTCCAAATAAAATCTACGACATTGTCTTAATGATTGATGCTCAGAAAATTGACACTGATAATTCTTCACGCGATGAGAAGATGCGGGATAAGTGCCTTGAAGTCAAAAAGAATCCGACCATCATTGTCACAGTAAATGAGCTAACACTCAACAAAGATCAGCAGTCAATTTCAGCAATGATGCAAGTCCATGGAGAAAAAGTCCCCTTAAACCTTAAGATAAGAAAAGAATCTGATTTAACCTTCTCAGGTTCAACTAAATTCAAACTCTCTGATGCTAAAATACCAGATCCTAGCATAGCCATTGCCTCAGTTGATGATGAATTTGAAATTACATTTCGATTAGGTATTCCTAGATGAGAAAAGCTCTACTTACACT
>CANHIY010000156.1 GCA_947461175.1 Bacteriovoracaceae bacterium | reverse complement strand
TAGGCGTAATCCATTTTAAGCTCTTCTTTAAAGTGATCGGTAAAATACTTAAAGCCACCACTTAAAATCGCTGTCTTATAGCCCTTCTTTTTCACTTCAACGAGGAGCTTCTCCACGCCGGGATTTAAGATAAGTCTCGATAAAATCTCTTCCATGGAACTTTTTTTAAGCCCTTTTAAAAGAGAGACTCTCTCTGTGAGGGCCTCATTAAAATTTAACTCTCCCTTCATGGCCCGTTCTGTAATTTTTTTTACCCTCTCACCCACCCCATGAACCTGGGCCATTTCATCGATGACTTCCTGTTGAATGAGGGTGGAGTCCATATCAAAAACGATGAGTTTAAAATCTGCTTCTCTTCCCTCGTGGGGAATTAAGGCGAGGTCTGCCTGGTAAGTTTCAGAAATTTTCATGAGCTCAAATTTTATTTTTTCGTTATCCTCTGGAAGAAGTAAGTAAAGGTCCAGGGCCTTAAGGCCTTCTTCACAGAGGACTTCTGTTTTTTCAAAGACAGCTCCCCATTTGAGGAGTGAAGTCTTAAGTTCATCTATGAATAAAGAGTTAAGCTCTTCCGAGGAAACAGTGCAGAGGATGAATTTTTTCATACTCCTTCCTTCATGATCTTTTTCATCTTCTTTTTCTTTTGAAGTCTTTTTTCTTTAAGTTTTTTGAGCATTGAAAGGGAGTACTTCAAGGCCGACCAAAGAGAGAGGAGGGCAGAGAGGTAGATAAGGATAGTACCAAGCACGGGAAGGTTTAGGCCCAGAAACTCCTCATAAATCATGAGCATGGGCATGGCCACCATTTGTGTAGCCGTTTTCCACTTTCCCATCCAGCTCACAGGAACATCCACCTCTTCTGTCAAAGCAAGAAGCCTAAGGGAGGTCATGTACATTTCTCTTAAAACCAAAATAATGACCACCATGGGATGAACACGGTCTAAGGCCATGAGCATGATAAGACCTGAGACCACTAAAAATTTATCTGCAATGGGATCCAAAAAAGATCCAAAGACTGTGACGATGTTTCGCTTTCTTGCAATATAGCCGTCCAAAAAATCTGTGATGCTAGCGATGACAAAAATCCAGCAGGCAACCTGGCCCATATAGGGCCTGTAAGGAATGAGGGAGAGGGGAGGCAAAACTGAAAAATGAAGACTTAAAACCACAATCGGGATCATGAGGATTCGAAAGATCGTGAGGCGATTGGGGAGGTTATCAATTTCCAGATCGTTTTTATCCATAGTTTTCCAAACTTTTTTAAGACGTTCAATTTATCAAAATTTACCTAGCTACCATATATTACTGAAACACCTACAATATGAGAATAAGAGGTAAAGATGGAAAAGCGTTTTAATTTGATTAAAAGTGATTTTGAAAAGCATGAGACGAGGATTCTTCCAAGGTTTCCTTTTTGTTACTTGACGTTTAAGCCTGATAGTAATTCTCGGGTTTATGAAATTAAGGATATTTCTCCTACGGGGATGCAGCTCTCCCTAAAAGAAGAAGAAAAATCCCTAAAAGAGGACACTGTGTTAAAGGGAGAGATCCACTGGCTGGGAAAAGTGTTGTCAGTGACAGGAGTTGTAAAGTGGCAGACTCAAAATAGGCTCGGGATCGAGTTCCTTAAAAAAAGAGAACAACTCTCTTCCTTAGAGAATTTTCTTCACATCCAGGAAATGGTCAAACGTCTTAAGCCTCTTCATAAATTGGATCATGGTCTGGAAATCCCGGCACGGTTAAAATACTGGTTAAATTCAGATGGGCCCGTGGAGGTTTTTGTCTGGAACCACAGTGATGGGGAGATTGCAAAATTTCAGATCCTCTATTTGACCACCTTTTTTGAATGGGAAGACGGGGTGGGATCAAAAACGGGACGGATTTTATCCAAAAGAAATGTGGACTCCCCTCTTTTAACTGAGGATGAGTGGGTCTTTCACATCGACCACAGCTTGGATGAAGAAAAGTTAGAATGTGTTAAAACCCTTGTTTTTCACATCCCCGATGAGCTTCTACCTAGTGATCTTAAAACATTTATTGTGCGTCAATTAAGTTAAATACTTCATCTGGCCTTTCAATCAGGGTATGATTTTTAAGATTTATCCTCAAAGGGAGAGTTTTACATGAATCGTAACCTTGCTATGGAATTTGTTCGAGTGACAGAAATGGCCGCTATTGCTTCCGCCCGTCTTATGGGCCGGGGAGATGAAAAGGCCGCAGACCAGGCCGCAGTGGATGCCATGCGTGCCATGCTGGACTCTGTTGAATGTGATGCCACTGTGGTGATTGGGGAAGGTGAGCGGGATGAGGCCCCCATGCTTTATATTGGTGAAAAAGTGGGTTCTGGAAGAGGCGCAAAACTTGAAATTGCCCTGGACCCTTTAGAAGGGACCACCATCTGTGCCCAGGGAGGCCCCAACTCCATTTCTGTGATGGCCATTGGGGAGGCGGGAAATCTTCTTCATGCCCCAGATACTTATATGATGAAAATTGCTGCGGGCCCTGAGGCCAGAGGTAAACTTGACATCCGTCAAACTCCCACTGAAAACTTAAAGCGTCTTGCGGATTTAAAAAAGTGCCGGGTGGCAGACCTTACGGCCATTGTGCTAGACCGCCCCCGTCACAAGGAACTTATTGAAGAAATCAGGGCCGCCGGGGCCCGGATAAATCTTATCGGAGATGGTGATGTCTCCGCTGCGATAGCTACAGCGAACCCTAATTCAGGAGTGGATATTTTATTTGGTATCGGAGGAGCACCAGAAGGGGTGATTGCGGCGGCAGCTCTTCAATGTATTGGGGGAGAGTTTCAGGGGATTTTAAAACCCAGAAACCCAGGAGAAATCCAAAGGGCCCGGGCCATGGGGATTGATGATATTGAAAGGATTTTTAAAATCGAGGATCTCGCTAAGGGAAACCTCATGTTTTGTGCCACAGGTGTTACTACCGGAAATTTTCTGGATGGAGTGATCTTTAAGTCCTGGGGTTGTCATACCCACTCTATTGTTATGCGTTCTGAATCTGGTACAATCAGGCACATCAGGGCCGAACACCACTTTGATAAAAAACCCCGCTACTAAAAGGAAGCTATATGGCACGCGCAGAAAGAACTGAAGTTTTTGATGTTCCCGTAGAAAAATTGTACCAGGCGATTATTGATTATAAGTCTTACCCTAAATTTGTTGATGGGATGAAGTCCGTTGATATCCAGAAGGAATCTTCTGAGGGGGCCACGGTTAAATTTAACCTAAGCCTTATTAAAGAGATCTCCTATACCCTAAAGCTGAACCACATCTTAAATAAAGAAGTGAGCTGGTCTTTTGTTTCTGGGGACCTTATGAAAGTGAACAACGGAAAGTGGATTTTAAAAGACTTAGGCCAAGCAAGGACCGAGGTCACTTACTCCCTTGAAGTAGAATTAAAGGGCTTCCTTCCAGGTCTTGGGATGATTGAGAAAACCCTCGTGTCTACGAATCTTCCTTCCAACATGAAGGCCTTTGCCAAACGAGCAGCGAGTTTATAAATGGATGATCAAAAAGAGAAAGACGGGAGAGTTGAAAGTCTTCTGAAAAAAGTTCTCACCACCGGAGTCACAGCTGCCTTTATGACCGAGGAGAGTGTGAGGGCCATTTTAAAAGATGTGCCTCTTCCGAAGGACATTGTGGGAAGTCTTCTTGAGAATGCAAAGAACACAAAAACAGAATTTGTCTCGGGTGTTAAAAATGAATTAAAGTCTTACTTAGATAAGATTGATTTATCCAAAGAGATAGAAAAAATTGTTGATAAGTATGACTTCGAAGTGAAGGCCACCATCAGTTTAAAAAGAAAGAAAAAATCAAAAATTGAAGAGGAGTAGGTCTTGACTCAGGAAGAGCTTTTTTTAAAAAAACTTTGTGAGATCAACCCCCTTCTGGGTAAGACCCATCTTCTTATTGTTTCAAAGACGAGAAGCCTAGAGGACATCAAAACATATTACAAATTGGGACACAGAGATTTTGGGGAGAACCGGGTTTCAGAGCTCCAGGAAAAGTCCCTGGCCCTTAAAGAGGAGTGCCCGGAAATCCGCTGGCACATGATCGGTCACCTTCAGAGTAATAAAATAAATCTTCTCCTCAAAACCCCACAGCTCTACGCCATCCATTCTGTCCATGACCCTGAACTGGTTTTAAAACTCATAAAGTCTCAGGAAAAACTTAACCACGAAGTGGGGATCTTTCTTCAGTTCAATACCTCACAAGAAAAAGAAAAATCAGGTTTTGAGTCCTATAAAGAACTTCTCTCTTGTGGAAAAAAACTTGCCCAAGAAAAAAAGTTAAAACTTTTTGGACTCATGACCATGGGAACCCTAAGAACCGATGACTTTGAAACTGAGGCCCAGAGGTGTTTTCAGGAATTAAATTCCTTAAAACAAAAATTGGAGGCAGACTTACAAATTCCTCTCCAAACATCCATGGGCATGAGCCAGGATTATAAAATGGCCCTTAAAGAACATTCAGACTGGATACGCCTTGGGACCATGATGTTCTCCTGATCAATAGGGATAAGTTTGTCATTTCTTTTTTGTTGTAGTAGCGTTTTTTCATGAAAAAAATTCTTATCATCTCCTCCTTATTTATTTTTAATTCTTTTGCCTCAACTATTGAAGTTCCCATTAAAAATGGAGAGGTAAAAATCCTTTATCCCTGTGCTGTGGCCGAAACTTTGCCCAAAGAAAAACCTCAAAAACTCACCATCAGTTTTTTTGAGAAGGGAAAGAGTGGCTTCGGAGACAAGGGACTTATCTTCCGGCACCGAGAATCCGCAGAAGAAAGTGACACCACCCTAAAATTTCGTCCCAAAAACGGAACAAAAATCATGGTGGATGAGGTCCTTTTCTCTGACCTTCAGTCCAGCCGTTTAGGGGAACTAAAATGTGAGGCCGATGTCACCTATGATCCAGTGAAGCCTCTTGTCACTCCGACCTGCGGATTTAAGTCAGAAGGGAAGGAGCTTACCAAGGATCATTTTGAGTTTTTAGAAATGGTAGGTCTTAAAGACCAAGACTTCTCCCAGTTAAGAAAAGTGGACGTTAAGGCCACCAAGTGGAAACTTAAAATTGAGGACTGGAAAGAAGGGGTGAGTTTTAAAAAGGCCCCCTCCCTTGAGATGTGGCAGTTTGGAAATGAGTGCCTCTTTGAAGTCTCTGCGAAGTTTAACGGTCTAGAGTCAGCGAGCACCATCATGAAACAGCTTAAAAAACTCATCCGCCAGGAACCTTCGCCTCTTCAGGGCAATAAAACTGGTCGGGTTCTTCAGAAAATTTAATCGCTAGGCTCCATCTAATTTTTTTCTTAGACAATCTCTCCCCTTAACGTGTTAATAAGAACATAAACTTGGGGGAGAGATTCATGGATAGTTTACGTAAAGTTCCAGAGCTTAGTTTGATGAGTTTT
>CANHIY010000155.1 GCA_947461175.1 Bacteriovoracaceae bacterium | reverse complement strand
AAAAGTTTATTCAGCAATAACATTTCCCTTGGTCTAACTTCTTTTCCAATGCGATTTTTATTACAATCTCCGCCCATATATAGATTCTGATAAAATTCAATGTTCTTATACGATGCTTCCAACTAGTTTTTGAATAATCATATTTTTCCCGCTTAAAATTGAAGCCTTCCTTGGCGCTGAAAACTATCCTTACGTGAGTAGGTTGTTTTTTAGAAAACTGACATAACTGCCTCTGGTATCGCCATAGTTAACAACTTTGTTGTTTGGGTACAAAATACTTGATCTGGATTTTAGCGGTTTCTTCTGGCCTCTCTTGAAAAGCGCCTCTGTTCGTTTAACGTAATATCCCTTGGGAATTAATGGAACATGTTTCATACAGTCGTCTCCTAGTAGAGGTCTTAATTTATAATTTGATTTATTTTCATTAGTCCCTCTCTCTATGAAAGAGCCCACCATTCTGCACTACAATTATTTGCTCAGGTTTCACTCGCAATGCGCCCGCGATTTTTCGCCAATCTGAACTAAAAAGCTCGTAACCTTCCTCTGCCTTTCTTACTATGGACACTGGCAATCTCGCCTTTTTCGCCAGGGCTAGACGGCTCAGCCCTTTGTCCGAGCGAATTTTTCTTACTTTTGACATTTAAACCTCCTAGGTATTCGTTGTTATGCGAGTTAAATTACTCGCCGCAATATGTCGATAAAATCAAAAAACTAATCAATCCGCTCCCAATTCCTAATGCCCGACCGTTTATATCCGTAATTCTTGAAAATACCATCAGAAATTTTATTATGCATGTAATAAATTCATGCTGCTCTACCCCTAAAGTGTTGTAATCAATTGTTTTCTTTTTGCGTTTCCTTGGTTAACCATCAGGAAACTAGCAATCAAAACTTAAGCTGTTTTTTAATTTTTCCGATATTGTTTAAGAAAGATTAGAGGTGCTTGATATGTTTTATTTTTGGCTAGAGCGACTTCCTATTCGTAAAGCTAAAGTGGGTAATAAGTCGCTCGGCTCTGGCCATGGAAGTGCTTTCATTGAGTCAAATTCAGAAAAAATTTTTTGCAGAGAGGACTTTGAGGATGTTCTTCGTCAAATCCTAAGTCAGATAAGAGATGTTTTAAGTAAAAGCTCGGATGATCAAATAACATACAAAGATTTCGCAAAAAAAATATTTATAAAAGATGATGATTTCAGTCTCACATCCAAGGGGGATGTAAACGGAAACAAGATTAGTTCGAGAGATCGCAAATCTTCACTCTATAAATTCATGCAAGATTACTCTCAGTCAACTTTTAGCACATCTTATTTGATCGAGCTTGTTCGCGCGATAATTGAATTTAGACATAAATCAATTGAAGAAAAGAAGACCATCTTTTTTGAACCCAAATATAAGAAATTTTATGATCATATTTCAGTTTGTGTTGAGATAGATGATTATGTATTAGCTTCAGGATTAAAGAATGAAAGAGATATCACAGAAGCTTTACAGAAGAATAATTTTATTTTTCTTCAAATAACTGCTTTCTTTTTAAAGAATTTTGAGTCTGCAGTTTCACTCCTCGATTATGGTGAGTTTTTGATTTTAGACCCGGCAACATCATTTTTGAAGAAAAAATTAGCTGTTGAATATGAAGAGAAATTCTTTAGCCGAGCATCAGAGAGTTTCGATGTATCGCCTTTAATTCAGGAATTTGCTGGTGCAGTCGCATTAAAACTATATAGCCCAAATGAATCAATTTCCGATAAAGATAAAGATAATATAAAAAAGATTTTAGAGGACGCAGCCGGTTTTCAGTACAAGATTCAAAAAAATATAATCAAAAAAAGGGACATGGTACAAAAATTATTCATTAAATTAAAAGATGTCGTTGAAGAATATGAGAGGAGTTGTGATGATCTGAGGAGTCAGCTGACACCAACATTTATTATTGGTTTTAATCACATTACTTTGAATGATAAAGAAAAAGCAATCCTTGAAAAGATAGTCACTTTTCAAAATGCACAGTTTGAAGAATTTATTCCTCGCTGGGAAGATTTGTTGCCCTTGCCATCGAGAACCATACTTGCTCCATTAATAAGCACGCAGATATCATATGAATTAGTTGAGAAGAATAATAAAACATTTGAGCAAGATAAGCAAAGAATTGAGTTAAGAGCTTCAGTCGATATTTTGTTTGAGAAGGTTAAAAGAATCATATTTGAGAGGCTAGACAGCGAAAGCAAGGCGGGAATCCAGTTAATTGCCTCGTACTTGTCTCACTCACCGCCTGAAGATTATAGGTCTTTTTACGGAGAAATTGGCATCCAAGAATTGATAATTAAAGAATCGGTAGAAGAAATATATTCTTGGTTTTTAGCAAGTCAAAAAAAACAAATTGG
Organism: Bacteriovoracaceae bacterium; assembly: GCA_947461175.1. Lineage (GTDB taxonomy): Bacteria > Bdellovibrionota > Bacteriovoracia > Bacteriovoracales > Bacteriovoracaceae > Peredibacter. The sequence continues at coordinate 3,073 of CANHIY010000155.1, read as the reverse complement.
CAAAGATGACAAAGTTAAAATAAAGAATTACCTGTATGTGAAGTTAGCACTTATACTCAATAATCGAGAATTCAAAAGTAGACTATGTGTTGCAGCTAACGAGCCTAGATACAGTGCCATATGGGACTTAAAAGATATTATTCTAAAGGCTCTTAATTCATTAAAGCAAGATATAGTGGAACTTGGATCAAGAAACTTTGATATTAAATAAGTTTTATAATTTCCGGGCTTTTAGAAAACACCTCGATAATCCAATTTGGTTTCGTGATGTATTCTTTTCCGTACCCAGTGGCGAGAAACAAATTCTTAAAACCCATTTTGAAAATCTTTTCAGATTCAATTTCACCCTTTATTCCGTCGCCAAGATTTGAGTCTATATAAATCTTGGAATCTTTATCGATTAAGTGACTTGATTGAATAAACTTATCAATTGAAAAAAATCCCTTAAACCTAGTCTCTTTGATCTCACAGTAATGAGACCAGCTATAGTGAACTAGTTTATCATCATCTATTAGCACGATGAGGGTCTTTTGTTTTTGGGTATCTTGAGTATCAATTGTTCGATTTTTGGCCTGGACATTTCCCCCATTCCTAATTTCAGCATCCGTTAAAGAACTTGAAAAATCCAAAGAGAATGTGTCTTTATTAACCTTCACATAGTTCACAAGAGACTTAGGAAGGAGCTTAATTCCGGCCTCAAGGCATCTTTCCTGGATTTCTCCCTCTTCGCTTCTGGCGGTAACAAGGACACTATCTTTGGCATGGTTGAGCTTATGAATAACATCAATCCCATCAGAATCTTTATCCATTAATTCAAAGTCACTCAAAAGTAGTATTTTAGGATGGAGAGCCTGATATTTTTTGAACATCTCTTCTACGCTATAAATGTATTCAATCTTATTCTCAAGGCCATCCAGACGTTTTGTAAGAACATCATGAAATGCTGGATCATCGTCCAGGATGATTATCCTGTCATACTTATAGGCATGAATTGCATCAACGAAGGTTGCGGGTATCTCAGACTTAGGAAGAGAAATAATAAAGGTTGTTCCACGAGCTCTTTCGGTCTCAAAGATTATAGATCCGCCATATGATTCAATGTCTCTTTTTGCGTTGTGCAATCCCAGACCATTTCCATTATTTTTAGTTGTAAAACCTTTGGTGAAAATCAGATTAGCAATATTTCCCGGAATTCCCTCACCGGTGTCTTGAATCTTAAGTAGATTATTATTTTTATCTTCCTCTAAAGAAACTTTGATGGTTCCTGTATTCGATCCGATGGCGTCAAAGGAGTTATTAATTATATTGGAAATAATATTTTTAAAAACCGTTCGATTTATTTTAGAAAAAAGACCATACGAATCAGAACTGAAACTTTCCAGAATTTCAATTTTTTCAATATTCCTAAACTCAATTTTCTTTTCATTTATAACACTTAGTAATAGCCCTAAAAGCTCTTCTCTTTGGGGTTCCTCTCTTGAACTAATTTCTAATTTATTAGTCTTTAAAAGATTGAAGGTTATTTCTTCTATCCTATTTATCCCAAGTTGTATTCTTCTTCGAGATGCTACCGGTAACAGTGCCAGGTCATCCTTTATACTTTTCAGCATTTCTAGAGGAGATCGGATATCATGGGCAACCTGATTTGAAAGATTAAAATGAGTTTTCTCCTTCTCTACCTCAATTAAACGAATTTCCTTTTCGTTCAGATTTTTAAGCATTCGATTAAAGCTATGAGAGATTGATTCGAGGTCTTTATCTTGAATTTTTGGGGGAGTGAAATTTAATTCACCAGATGTGGCAATTGTATCTATGGCACTTGAGAGTGTTTCAAACTTCGTGAGGATAGAGCTTGTGAGAAATCGAGAAAAAATAAAAGAGATAAGAATTAAAATAATTTCTAAAATAGTAATTGATTTAAAAATCCTATTTAAAGCGGCGGTCATCTCAGATGTAGAGACTTCAAATTCAAGCTTATAAAAGTACTTCCCATTTGTTAGTTTTTTTGTTTTACATTGACAGCACTGGGAATCATTTGAGTCCACGTCTCTTTCAATTGTTATAAATTCCCCTTTGGCATTCTTGGTTGTAATTTCTCCCAATATCTGACCTGAAGGGGTTTTAAGTTTAATTCGATTTATTGATTGGTAACTTGAGATGCTTGAACTCAAAATGCTTTGAATATATTCAAGATGAATACCAACTTCAATAATGTATTTTTTATCTCTTGATGTTAAATGTGTGAATTTGTAGGGCTTATCATTGTTTGGAGGATGAGCAAGTAAAATGGGGGTTTGATCGATCAAAAATGGTTCATCCACGAGATTTTTATAATCAGAACAAAAACTAAAGAAGTTAAAATCTGTCGTTTCTGCAAAGTCATCTGTGCTCTCAAGAAATTTCCCTGTATTGGATATAATGTAAAAATCCGTTACTTTAAATTTATCTCTTAATTTTTGAAGTTCTATTTTTGAAGGAAATTTTTTATTTACGGTATCCTCAAGAGCAAAAGCTGTATTTAGCATCATCTGATCAGTCAAGTTTTCAGCTTGTCTTAGGTTATTTGAAATCATATTGGCAATTGAGTTATGATTTCTTAAAAAATCCTCTTTGATTGCCTTTGACTGATAAAAATAGAATACGTACCCAGAAGTAAGAGTCATGAGTCCAGAAAGAGTAAATAACCCAAGAAATACCTTGGTCCTAAGCCTCATGTTCATTTACTTGGGGTATCCCTTTGAGAATCATTTTGATATTTTGAAGATAGATTAGATCTTTCTTCCTCTGTAACTAACTCAAAAAGATCCTTCTGTTTTAAAGTATCCTGATTTTTAAAATTACATATTTGGATTAATCTACAGTAGAGAATGAACCTATCTTCTGTGTCCATAGTATTAATCATTTCTGCATAACCAAATTTAGTTGCACGCTTAAATAGTTTGAGTCCCGAAGAATGAATCTCGAAGTCATCCTCAAAAAATTTATCGATTTTTTTTGAGTGATTCGATCCAAATCTGTATGCCGTTCTATATTCTGATTTTGGAAACTTATGAATTAAAAACTTTCCTGTTTT
>CANHIY010000154.1 GCA_947461175.1 Bacteriovoracaceae bacterium | reverse complement strand
GTTTTGGGGCCACATACCCTGGCTCCTCTCTTCGATCAGCACGCATCACATCGTTTAAGGGATTTTTTTCAATTAAAGTGTAAAGCTCATCTGTCAAAGCCTTTAAGCGGTCTGGGTCCGTTTTTACAACTCTTAAAGGGATGTGCTTAGGTGACTCATAAACTGGGTAACCCTGGAGATCGCGGTGGTGATTTCCATGACACTTTAAACAACTGGCCTCATAAACTTTTTTACCGGCCTCTACTTTGGACTCATCAATTTTAAATGGGTAATTCGGAGGAAGAAACTCTCCTAAAATTTCTTCTGCCTTATGAACCTTGGGCCAGTACTCTCTGACGTTCGCTGGGGTCTGCCCAGCATAGAGCTCCACTGCAATCGCCCAGCCCCCGAGCTCTCCGTTTCCTTCTCCATCCCAAAAAGAGCCAGACTTTCTTTTTTCTCCGTAACCCCAAAGGTGAGGAATTTTTACTTGTCCAGGAGGAAAGTTATCAGGAAAAGGGAGACCTTGGATTTTATAAAACCAGGAACGAATAACGGCAGTTGAAACTAGCCCTTGAGTTGTGTTTCCAACTTTACTTCCGGCCAGAGCGTTCGTAAATTCCAAGGCCCTTTTGTGGAGCTCTCTAAACTTTGGGTTCTTCCTCGGAAAGGCCCCCCACACTCTAAGGCCCAAGGCCGCATCTTTTCCAATTTGATAGGTGTCTATGTTTTTATTCCCAAGACCCACGATATACTCGCCAGCGGCTTTTCCTCCGTGACAGGCCACACACCCAAGAACACCTATATTCATTCCCTCATAGGGCTCATTAAAAAGTCCCTTGACCTTATTATTTTCAAGAATGAGTCCCCACCGCTGGTTGATAGCGCCTAAGTCACTCGTTCCTAGTCCCCTGCCACTGGCCCATTCATACACACTAATAATTTCCGGAGAAACCATCATTCCCCTACCCTTGTAGAAGAAATTTAAATTTTTAAAGGCATGAGTCGCTTCAAGATGACGTTCTAAGCGGACATCTTGGGCGAATGTTGGTAGGGTTAGAAAGAGTGATAAAATTAATTTTTTCATGAGGAAAACCCTATCAATATTTAGATCGTAACTGAAGAGCCTGAAATATAATGAAAGATTCCCCGACAAAAACAATCTGCTTTTTTAATACAAACAAGGCCTGGGGTGGCGGGGAAAAATGGCACCTCACAACGTGCAAAGAATTTCAGCGCCTAGGATTTAATACAGTCCTCGTCACAAACGAAGTTTCAGAAATTGCTAAAAAAGGCATTCAAGAGGGCCTTAATGTTTACCGCTTCCGCGTTGGGAATTTAAGTTTTCTTAATCCTATTAAAATTTTGATCTTCTCTCTTTTTTTTAAAATGAAAAAAGTTGATGCTGTTATCCTGAATCTTCCTTCAGACCTAAAGGTCGCGGGCCTTGCGGCAAAGCTCTCTGGAGTGAAAAAAATCATTTACCGCCGAGGAATGCCTCACCCTCTCAAGAATACTTTTTTAAATCGCCTTCTCTTTTCTCAGGTCCTGACTCACGTGGTGGTCAATTCAGAAGAAATTGGTCGTAGCTTAAAAAATGGGAATGCGTCCTGGTTTCCAAAAGAAAAAATGATTTTGATCTATAACGGAGTTGATACGAATATCTCTATTGATCACTCAAGAAAACTTATTCAAAAAGAAGACGATGAAATTATCATTGGAAATGCTGGAAGGCTTACTGAACAGAAAGGTCAAAAGTATTTAATTGAGCTTTCGAAATTACTCAAAAAAAACGGAGTAAAATTTAAGATTTTAATCGCTGGAGAAGGAGAATTACGAGAGGGTCTTCAAAAAATGATTCTTGAAACTGGGCTCGAAGATTCTGTAAAACTTTTGGGCCATGTTTCAGATATGACAGGTTTTTTTAATTCACTGGATGTCTTTGTGTTCACGAGCCTCTATGAGGGCTCTGCCAATACCCTGATTGAAACCCTACAGCACGGTGTCCCTTCAGTTGCCTGGGACGTGAGTTCTAACCCTGAAATTATAAAAGATCATGTCACAGGACTTCTTGCGAAGGTTGGTGACGTAGAGGAATTAAAAAATAAGGTTTTGCTCCTTAATCAGGATAAGGAGCTTAGGGCCTTGGTTGTCAGTAATGGTTTGAAGCTCATAGAGGAGGCTTTTAATTCAAAGAAAAACCTTGAAAAGTTAAAGTCCCTTATCGCCTCTAATTAATCGCCTTCCCAATGGCATAGTACTTAAGTCCCTGCTCCAGGACTTTTTTAGTATTGTAGAGATTTCTCCCGTCAAAAAGAACTGGGGTCTTTAGGCGAGACTTGATTTCTTCAAAGTCAGGTGCCCTGTACTGCTTCCACTCAGTTAAAACCAAAAGTCCATCGGCACCATTAAGGGCGTCGTATTTATTTTCAAATTGATCCACTGGTATATTCATCTTCACCATCAGGGCCTCAAAATGATCTGCGGCCTCGGGGTCATGGATCCGGATTTTTGCTCCGGCCTTATGAAGTTCAACTGCTGTATCGATGGCCGGAGTTTCTCGGATGTCATCAGTATTTGCCTTAAAAGCAGTTCCCCAGAGAACAAATGTTTTACCTTTAAGGTCATTGTTAAAATGCTTTTTCACTTTACCAACGAGGTATTTTTTCTGCTCTTTGTTTACTTCCTCTACAGCTTCAACAATTTTAAAATTGATGCCATTTTCTTTTGCCGTATGAACCAGGGCCTTCACATCCTTTGGGAAACAAGAGCCACCGTAGCCTGGACCTGGATAAAGAAACTGAGAGCCGATTCTTGAGTCCGTTGAAATTCCATGACGAACTTCTTCCACGTCAGCTCCTACAATGTCACAAAGACGGGCCACTTCATTCATAAATGAAATTTTTGTGGCAAGAAAACAGTTCGCTGCATACTTTGTCATTTCCGCCGAAATGTTACTCATGCGGATAGTTCGTTTGATTTGACGATTAAATGGCTCGTAGAGTTCTTCAATGATATGTGCAGCTTTTTCTTCATGTGCACCAATAATAATCCTCTCTGGTTTCATAAAATCTTCAACTGCAGAGCCCTCTTTTAAAAATTCAGGGTTATTTACGACGTAGAATTTTTTGTTAGTTTTTCCTTTCAAGTGTTCGCGAACCTTATTCCCTGTTCCCACTGGTACGGTAGATTTTACGACAACGACCACTTCATCATTAAGATAAGGAGCTATGGAATCGCAGGCACCAAAGACATATTTAAGATCCGCCTGTCCATCATCCGAGGATGGTGTTCCTACGGCAAGAAAAACAGCTTCTGCATTTAGAACCGATTCATAATTGTTAGCAAACTTCAGACGACCTTCCTGAAAATTAGACTGCATGAGAGGACCAAGACCTGGCTCAAAAATGGGACACTCCCCTTTTTTCATTCTTTCAACTTTTGCTAAATCAATATCAATACAAGTCACATCATGACCCATTTCTGCAAAACATGTTCCTGTAACAAGTCCAACGTATCCAGTGCCGATAATGCTTAGCTTCATCTTAAAGACTCCCATTTAAAAAAACATGGGTCATTTTGGAATATCTAGACTGAAATTACAAGAAGGAAGGAGAGCTAAGAGGGGGCTTGTGGTTTAGTTAATTTGTTAAATATTTTCACTTTTCTTTTATTAATATCAAACTGATGCCTCCTAAGACCAAGTTTTATAAGTTCAACGTGCTGTTTTTCATAAATTTCATTCAGCCACCGAAGGTGACCCTCGTCTCCTCCAAAGGCCATGGGAAGGCATGCATGAATCGGGAGAGACAGAGGTAAAAAGTTTGGATGTAGAGTGGAAAATTTATAATCTTCCACATTTAAGCATAATTGGGCCCTGATGGGGTTTTGAAAAATATACCGATAGACCTGATAGTAATGTGGTTTTGAATCAATGAGACTCCATCGGTATCGGCCTTCCCAATTGAATTTTTTAAAAGGATTTTTTAAGTTGATCCTGATACTTGTTTTTCGAAGAAAGCTCTGCATGATCTGATCTATATTTTCCCGGGGAGTTTTGCAGAGAAGATGAAAATGATTCCCCATGAGGATGAAGGCATGAATGGCCAGTCCATGATCCCTGACTTCAAAGTAAAGCTGTTGAAGCATAATCTCCCAAACCTCCTGAAGTGGAATTGGGAAAAACTCCTTCGCATAACTTCTTGAGGTTATGTGATAGGGATAGAGGGAGGATCGCATGAGCTGTGGTCTTGGCATTGTAGTCACCTTTGAGACCAACCCATGCAAAGAGACCAGAAAATTTCATTCGATTTAAGATGTGGTAATTAGTAAGAAAATTACCTGTTGCGAAAAATAAAAAATTAGAAAGTCCGATTTTTTTCCCACCGAAGAGCTGTTTCAATGATGAAATCCAGGTTATCAAACTGAGGCTTCCAGTTAAGAACTTTTTTAATCTTCTCTGCTTTTGCCGTAAGACTTGCGGGATCCCCTGGTCTTCTGGGTGCATTTTCTATTTTTATGTTGATACCGGATATTTTTTTTACGCGCTCTAGAACCTCTTTAACCGAAAAACCATGTCCATAACCACAATTAAGAACAGAAGACTCTCCCCCATTTTCAAGATACTCCAAGGCTTTTACATGAGCCTCAGCAAGATCCGTCACATGAATGTAATCTCTGATACATGTGCCATCTGGAGTTGGATAATCTGTACCATAAATTTTAATGAGTTCCCTTTTTCCAGAAGCAACTTCAGAGGCTACCTTTATAAGATGAGTCGCTTCAGGGAAGGATTGACCAATCTGACCATCCGGATCTGCACCCGAGACATTAAAGTAGCGAAGAGCAACGTATTTTAAATCAGAACTTTTGGAAACATCACTTAGCATTTGTTCAGTCATCAGTTTTGAAGCCCCATAGGGATTTATGGGTAAAAGTGGAGACTCTTCTGAGCAATATCCGCTTTCAGGAATTCCATAAACCGCAGCGGTGGATGAAAAAATAAAATTTTTGACGTTATACTTTTGGCAAAGAGAAATAAGCGAAAATGAGTTAAGAGTATTATTCTGATAATACTTCAGTGGGTTACTTACACTTTCTGGAACCACAATGCTTCCCGCGAAGTGGAGGACAGCATCAAATTTTTCCGAACTGATAAGTTTTTCAATTTTTTCATTCTGGGATAAATCTCCGATGACAAGTTCACCATAAGTGACAGCTTCCTTGTGACCAGTGGAAAGGTTATCAAAGATAATTAAGTCATGTTTTTTTTTGCCTAAGGCCTTTACGACATGAGAGCCAATATATCCAGCGCCACCTGTGACTAGAATCTTCAAACAGAATCCTTTAGTGAATGATTAAAAATTTAAAATACCAATCAAAATTATAATGGGCAGAATCTTTTTACAAATAAATCTTTTCATAAAATTTATTTGTGGGACCTCTTTCCAAATAAAAAGAACTATGGAATTGAATTTTTTAAGTATT
>CANHIY010000153.1 GCA_947461175.1 Bacteriovoracaceae bacterium | reverse complement strand
GGCGCTATCAATACAATAGCCTTTAGTTCTCATGGTTGCCATGGAACCAATACAGATCTTCTGGCAGTCCTTAAGATTTTGAAAGAATACAAGTCTTGTTTTCAAAAAATAAAAATCATTCTTCTTGGAGATGGAGTCATGGCGAACCTATCTAAGATTGTAATTGAAGAGTTGAGTATCCCTTATGTTCAACTTTCCAGAAGATTCCATAGTAACCTTTCCGAGTGTGATCTTTCTATGTATCACGATGAGAATTTTCAAACCATCGTCATCAATTCCTGCTCACGAGATTTCATTTTTAAAGGAAAGCTTCAAGGAAATGAAGTTTTCTGGGATTATAATTATTCTTTTAATCCCCACGAAAACTCATTACCAAAAAGGGTGAAGTCATACCGAGATGGTCAAGAACTCCTCTTGATCCAAGCCCAAGAAGCCGTTAATTTTTGGAGTCAACATTTGCCCTAAACTTAGGTCATGAATCCTCCGAAAGGGAATCTACAAAATAAAGATTGTAGGACTCATGATTCGAAAAGAATTTATTGATATTGTCACAAATACTGGAATGGCCACTCTTAAAGAGATGAAGCGCCTTTCTATCAGTAGTGATGAGGAAATAAATGAATTTGAACTTTTGCAAATGCCATACTTTGATGAAAACAAATTTTCAAAATTATGTGCAGAAAAATTTTCATTAACTTATATTGATTTGAGAAATGCCAAAGTCCCAACGGAAACCCTTTCATCTTTAAAAAAACGCCTTGTCATAAAATATAGAGCAATCCCAATCCAAAGAACCTCAAATAAAGTAACTCTCGCTACCTTTGATCCAAGTGTCGTCACTGAAGGTATGAAGGACTTGTCTGATATTTATAAGAAACAGACGGAATTTATTCTCACAAATATCTCTTCATGGAAAAAACTTTTTTCAGGCATAAGAGAATCGGTGGATGATCTTATAAACAATATACAAGAGATTACTTCCGCTTCTGCTCAGGAAGATACGATCCGTGTTGAAGATATTTCTGATGATGTTGTAACCTTTGTGAACCGACTGCTTGTAGAAGCTTTTGTACAGAAAGCTTCAGATATTCATTTCGAACCGTATGAAAAAATTTTCAGAGTAAGGCTTCGTATTGATGGTAACCTTATAGAAATAGCATCTCCACCAAAAAGTATGATGCCACCTGTTTTATCCCGATTGAAAATCATGTCCCAGATGGATATCTCAGAAAAGCGGAAACCACAGGATGGAAGAATTAAATTGTTGATTGGTGGGAATCCAGTTGATTACCGTGTGTCATCTCTTCCTACCCTCTTCGGCGAAAAAATAGTCCTGCGACTTTTGGATTCTTCCACGCTTCAGTTGGACATGACTAAGTTGGGATTTGAATCAAAACAACTTGAGATTTTCAAGCAGGGAATCCATCGTCCCTACGGAATGTGTCTTGTTACTGGTCCTACCGGATCTGGTAAAACAACGACACTCTATTCTGCCCTAGCGGAACTAAATACTCTTGATACGAACATTTCCACGGCAGAGGATCCTGTTGAATTTAACATCGATGGGATTAACCAGGTGAACGTTCGAAAAGAAGTTGGACTTACCTTTGCCGTGGCCCTCAAAGCATTTTTGAGACAAGATCCAGATATTCTGATGGTGGGTGAGATTCGTGACCTTGAAGTGGGAGAAATTGCAGTTGAAGCTGCACTCACTGGTCACTTAGTTTTGGCCACCCTCCACACCAATGATGCTCCTGCAACTGTGACTCGTTTGATAAATATGGGCATTGAGCCTTTTCTTGTGGTCGCTTCACTCAATGTTATTGTTGCTCAAAGGCTGTGCCGAAAAATTTGCTTAAATTGTAGGGAAGAAAAAAAGGTATCCGTTGATGAGCTTATTGCCTGCGGGTTTGCTCCTTCGTCGGCAGAGAAAATAAAAGTTTATCAAGGTAGGGGCTGTGAAGCCTGCAATAATACTGGTTATAAGGGGCGTGTGGCGATTTATGAAGTTATGCCAGTATCGCCAAAGGTTCGAGAACTTATACTCAGAAATTCATCTACTGATGATATTAAGAAGCAGGCAATTCGAGATGGTATGAAAACTCTAAGGATGTGTGCTCTGACTAAGGTTGCTCAGGGGCTCACCACTCTAGAAGAAGCTGTAACAAACTCAGCCTCGGATCAACTATAGGAAAGATATGGCAAGTGACAATACTAGTACTGCTACAAAAACGAATGTCGATGCTGGGATAGGGAATCTACAGATTCAACAGTTATTTAAAGTCATGGTAGATAATGGTGCTTCTGATCTTCACTTAACTGTTGGCACCCCACCAAGTATGAGGATCAGCGGAGATATTGTAAGAGTTAAGGTGGGTAGTCTTACGCCAGATGATTCAAAGAGGCTTATTTATCAGATCCTGACTGAGAAACAAAAAGCAGAACTTGAGAAAAATCTCGAATTAGATTTTTCATTTGGAATTAAGGGCCTTGCTCGTTTCCGGGCAAATGTATTTTATTCGAAAGGTGCAGTGGCGGCAGTCTTTAGACAAATTCCCAGTCTTATTCCAGATTTTGAAGCTCTGGGATTACCACCTGTTCTTTTGGAGATGGTTAAAGTTTCTTCCGGTTTATTTTTAGTGACCGGTCCTACAGGATCTGGGAAGTCCACAACACTGGCTTCAATTATTGATAAACTAAATTCAGGACTTGCATCACATATTATAACCCTAGAAGACCCTATTGAATTTGTTCATCAGCATAAATTATCTTTAGTAAATCAAAGAGAAATTGGTGCAGATACCTTGAGTTTTTCGAGGGGGATCAAGTCACTATTAAGGCAGGACCCAGATATTGTTTTGGTGGGAGAGTTAAGAGATCCTGAAACCATAGAGGCTGCGCTTACCATTGCAGAAACCGGTCATGTAGTTTTTGGAACACTTCATACTAACTCAACAGTTCAAACGATTAACCGAATAATAAATGTGTTTCCACATGATCAGCAGGAACAAATCAGAACTCTCCTTTCATTTGTTCTTCAAGGAGTGATCGCTCAGCAACTTCTTCCTCGATTACCTAAAGGAAGAATTTTGGTTCAAGAAATTTTAAGAATTACTCCAGCTATAAGGAACCTTATTCGGGAAGACAAGGTCCATCAGATTTATTCTCAGATGCAAATTGGTCAGGAAGAGTCGGGTATGAATACCATGAACCAGCATATAAAAAAGCACCTCGATTCTCGTCTTATAACTTCAGAAACTGCCATGACCTATTCTAATAACCCAGATGAGCTAACCAGAATGATAGCATCAACAAATTCTGGTCCTCCTAAAAAAAGGACCTAGCACGTTATGCCCAAGTATAAATATTTTGGTTTTGCAGCTGATGGAAAAAAAATTGAAAGTTTTGTTGAGGCAGATACGATTCGAGATGCCAAGAAAATACTTAGACGACAAAACATACGAGCTTTTAAAATTCAGCCCCCGGCCTTCTTTGATGCAGACATAGGTGAACTCCTGGTAGAAAAGGGGTTTTTAAAACCTTTCGGCCGAGCTGAACTCATGAGATTTACCCGGCAACTCTCAATCCTCATCAACGCAGGTGTCCCGATTCTTGAATGTCTGGAGATTCTTCAGAAACAAGAACAAAATATTTCTTTAAAACGGGTCATTAAAAGTATCACCATGCAAGTTGAGGAAGGTAAGTCACTAAATGATTCCATGTCACAGCAACAGGGATTTGATAAGCTTTACTGTGCTTTAGTGAAGGCCGGTGAAGCTGCTGGTATTTTGGATTCTATTCTTGTGAAATTGGCTGAGTTTCTTGAAAAGGCTGAGAAGTTAAAAAAACAGGTGAAGTCTGCCCTTACCTATCCTGCCATTGTAGTGTTTGTAGGTATTATTGTTATTTTTGGATTAATGACATTTGTGGTCCCACAGTTTGTGGATATTTTAAAAGAGTCGAATCAAAAAATTCCTTGGGTCACCCAAGTGGTCATGGACGTATCTGATTTTTTCATCAACTACACTATATTTCTTATTGCCCTGGTAATTGCCGGAACCATGTTCTTCTTAAACTACATAAAAACCGAGCAAGGTAAACAGGAATGGGACCGCTTTACCATGAGTGCCCCTTTGTTTGGGATGCTTGTTATTAAAGGTAACCTGAGTTCTTTCACCCGCACACTCGCCACCATGCTTTCAGCAGGTGTTCCTATCATTGACTCACTTGAGATTTGCATCGATACACTTGATAATACTCAAATAGCTAAAGATCTCACCAAGGTTCGGAAGGCGGTGATTGAAGGAAAGTCCATCACTGAACCTCTATCAAGGATTTCATATTTCCCTCCCCTGATTACTCAAATGATAAAGGTCGGAGAATCTACAGGTAACCTGGATCAAATGCTTATTAAGGTAGCAGATGTTTTTGAAGAGGAGGTCGAGGAGTTGGTAGCGAATCTGACAAAGCTTGTGGAGCCCATCATTCTAGTCGTCCTGGGTGGTATTATCGGATTCGTTTTAGTGGCCATGTACCTACCTATTTTCCTATCTGCTGGAGGCATGAGTGATCAGTAATTGGCAGAATTTTGTGGCACTTTCGAAAATATTAACTTTTTTACCATTGGGGAGGATGGGGAATAACTTGCCGAAAAGATAGAAAATAAAAACTTTGATAATATAAGAATAAGTAATAAGATATTTATAGTTTATTATAATTTTAAGGCTCTAAATTTCTTTCTTATTCTTAATATAAGAAAGTTATGAAGGTCTTATTAACCTCCGGATCTCTTAATGATTCGGAAAAAAAGGGAGTCGTTATGAAGTCTTTTTTTAAGCCGCTAGGTCGGCAATCAGGTTTCACGTTGGTCGAGTTAATGGTTGTGGTTGCTATCATCGGTCTCTTGTCCGCAGTGGCCATTCCAAATTTCAAAAAGTACCAAGCTAAATCAAAGATCTCTGAAGCAAAACTTCAGTTATCTGCTGCCTACACAGCTGAGCAATCTTTCTTCTCTGACTTCAACATGTATCACAACTGTCTACCTTATATGGGATTTGATCCAGGTCAGGAAACACCAAACCGTTATTACGCAATTGGTTTTGCTGCTAAAACAGCAGTAAATGGAAATGCCTACACTGCTGCTATTAATTCTGGTTTGGATACAGCTGGCTGTGATAATGGAACTACAGCAGTCTCAGGTTCTACTGTTGCAGGAACACGATCAGCAAATAATGCGAATTTCTTTGCTGCAGGTAAAGGAACTGGTGGCGTGATCGCTACTGTTGTGGGTTGGGTTGCAGGCTCTGCGCTAGGAGATCAGTCTTCTACATCTTTAATGACATTCACAATTTCTGCCGGTGGTGCAATTAGTGGTGATTTTTCTGCTGCTGACTCTTCATCTCTTCTAGATATAAATCACAATAAAGTTCTAAGAAACGTAAGAAACGGTTACTAGTAGTCAGTATTATTTATTAG
>CANHIY010000152.1 GCA_947461175.1 Bacteriovoracaceae bacterium | reverse complement strand
TGAAAAGAGATTTTCAGGTTCGGAAGAAAATGAGCTGAGAAGGTTTTGTAGTTATGTAAGCCTCATTTCTCAGGATTCCCATGTTTTTACTGAATCTTTAAAGTTCAACTTAACCTTAGGAGATGACGAGGGGTTTGAGGAATTTTGGGGACTAGCGACAAATTCTATACCCTACCTCACGAAATGGAATTTTTCTCCCTCTGATTTAATAAACCCCAAGACACTTTCTATGGGACAAAAACAGCTTTTATCAGGTCTTAGGGCCCTTTTTTTAAAAAAACCCATCATCCTCATGGATGAATTATCTAGTGGTTTAGATTCTGAACTTGAGCTCGCCCTCCGGGATCTTACTAAAATGTTTCAATCTCAAACCATCACGATCATTGTGACTCATAGACTTGAAACGATTCTTAATTCTCACAAGATCATGCTCTTGGAAAAAGGGAAGAACCTGGCCTTGGGGACTCATGATTCACTGTTGAATATTCCTCAGTACAGAGAATTTTTAGATCACCTTTAGAGGATTTGTTTTGGATTAAAAGTGGATAGATTAAGTCAGTTTTTATTTTTAATCCTTTAAGATATTATGATGACGCTTTTAAACCATAGGAGTTATGTCATATGAAGATTATGTTACTCATCATTTCTTTATTTATGCTTGTTTCTGCATGTTCTCCAACAACGGGAACCTCAAGTTATCTGTTTAGGCCTGCCACCAAAGACGGGATTGTCGCCAAGGTCGGTGAAGTGGAAATTTCTTCAAAGGAATTAGAGGAAGGAATTGAATCGGAACTTTTTGAAGCAGAATCAAAAGTTTTTGAAATTAAATTTAATAAATTGAAGTCCATGGTGTTGCAAAAATATATGGATAAGGATTCTCGTAAACAAGGGCTAACGAACGATGAATTCCTAGAAAAGTATATTTCAAAAAATATTACTATTTCTGAAAAGCAAATAGACACTTTTGTTAAAGATCAAAATATTCCTGCAGAACACGTTAACCCACAGGTAAGAGAGAAAATTAAAAATTATCTTGAAATGGAAAAAAAGAAAGAGGCAATTGATCAATGGATTGCTGAGCAAACTAAAAAAAGTCCCGTTGAAGTCTATCTTTCCAAGCCAAGGCGGCCAACTTTCCCTGTTGAGGTTGGATCAGCTCCGGTTGCGGGTGGTAAAGATGCCAAAGTGACGATAGTAGAATTCTCTGATTTTCAATGCCCTTTTTGTGCCAAAGGAGCTGACATCTTAAAAGATCTTAAAAAGAAGTATGGAAATAAGATCAAGGTGGCCTTTAAGAATTATCCACTTCCTTTTCATAACCACGCTGAACAAGCCTCGGTGGCCGGAATGTGTGCCAATGAGCAAAGCTCAGAGTCTTTTTGGAAGATGCATGATGAAATGTTTGCTCACCAAGATGAACTTGACACTGAAGGTCTTAAAAAAATTGGTCAGAAAATTGGTTTAAAAATGGATCTTTTTGAAAAGTGTTTAACAGAAAATAAATACCTCACACAGGTTAAGGCCGACATGGAGGAGGGACGTAAGATCAACGTAAAATCAACTCCTACATTTTTCGTGAATGGTCAGCTTGTCAACGGTGCTCAACCTCTTGAGGTCTTCTCCGAATTGATTGATGAGGCCCTGGTTCAGTAATTCCGCCTAAAAAAATCTACTTTCCCTTGGGTAAATCAGCAAGTTTTACCCAAGGTGTTCCCCACACTAATAAACGCTATACTAACTCATAAGGTCACAAATGGTGTGACGATGAGGAATATTCCATGAGTGTGAATGGTGTAGATTATAGTAAAACAATGGCAAAAGAACGTGAGTACTTTCGAGACTCAAGTAGAAAACTACAAGAGAGTACTGAGCAGCGTATAAAAAATAAAGATGAAATCACAGAACGAAAAATTGACCAGCAGAGAGAGAATTTTATTCGTGATAAACTTGATATGGAGAAAACTTATCAAAATAATTTAAGTGAAATCAAAGAAGAAACCCAAGAAACTCAAAAAGAACGTAATCAAAAATTTTCTAAAGAATTATCAGATGAGCGACAAAAATTTGCTAAAGAATCAACCGAAAGTAGAAAAGATTTTAACGATAGGCTTGACCAAATCCGGACAAGCTATAAAAAGTCCTATGATGCTGAAAAAAATAGTCATGAGAACATAACGGAAATCAATAATCAAAAATACGATAAGAACGTTAAGAATTTACAAAATAATTTTGAGAAAAAACTTGAAGATTATGTCGAAAACGTAAGCAATATTGAGGAAAAGCGGTTAGCAGACAATAAAGACGAAAGAACCCAGTTGGTCCGTTCCCATAGTGAGAATATGACTAAAAATCAGAATGATGCAACTGATAATCTAAACGGTGTTAAAAAACGTAATTCGGTAGAAACAAAAAAACTCATAGATACTCATACTAACGAGTCCACTGAGCAAAAAGCATATACTCAGGACCGTTTAAAAAATATCCAAAATAAAATGAACGCGAAAGTAGATGCCCTTTCTAGTGATTATCGGGATAGAAATGAGAAAATGGTGGAAGAGCAACAGAAGCGGGACCTCAGAACAAATCTAAAGCAAAATGAAGATATTGCAAAAATCAAAAATGACCATGGATTTGAGTTAAGGCAAATTGATCTTGAGAAAAGGCGTCAAAATGATAATACATCCGGATCTTTTCTAGAATTTCAAAAACGTCAGCAGGGAATTAAAAACCAAGCTAAAGTAGATAAAAAAATCCAGGATATTAGAGATGATTACCAAGAAAACCAAAGAAGATATATTACTAAGGCCAATTCAGATCAAAATGCCTTTAATCAGGATTTAAAACTTCAAAGCAGGGAAGCGAGTGCTTTTACTCGCAGAAAATTAGATGCGGCAGAATTTGATAAATTAATGACCGTGGAGCATGAGAGAGAGCAAGCTGATAATACTGTTCATAATGTTCAAAATCAAAGAAAGCTGGACCGACTGGTCTATGAAACTGGAATTAATACAGAAAAGAGTAATGCTAAAAATCAAATTACCCGTTTGACTGAAACTTTTAACACAACAGTTAAAACCTTAGAGGATAAGCATATAGCGGATCTTCAGGAATTAAGCCGCATAACAAGTAATGATAAAAATGATTTTATTAAGGCCATGCAAAAAAGACGATCTGAAGAAATCTATGACATGAAAAGAGCATTCAACAATGTCATGGATGCAACGGTTCAGGATTATGAACAAAGACTTGCAAGTTATCATCGTGAAAACGAGCAGCTAAAAATTACCATGGACCTGAAAACTCAGAAGATGCTCGATACAACTCAGAAAGAGCTTAATGCTCAAAAAAACATGTTTGATGAAAGACGCGATGCGGATTTGAAGAGTCAAAAGATGATGATGGATGAGCGTGAGCACATCTTAAGAAAAAATATGAATGAATTAATGTCAAATTATCAAAAGAAAATTGATAAGATGCAGTTTGAAAATGATACAGAAATGAAGTTGATGTCTAAGGATTATGATAATAAATTTACAAATTTGAAAGAATTTACGAGAAAAGAACTTGAAACTAAGGATAATTTGACTAGATTAGAAATTAACCGTTTGAAAGAGGCGAACGAAAATGAGCTTGCCCGAGTGGTTAATATGTACGAAGCTCAAATTGAGTCCATAAAAAATGCTCATAAAGAGCAAATTAATAATATAAATGAAAATAAAAGAATAAGCTGATAAGCACATTTAAAAAGAATAACTTATGTCAATTCGTCGTGCTAAAATCATAGCGACCGTTGGACCCAGTTCCAACACTGTTGAAGTGTTGGAAAAAATGATCCTTGCAGGTATGAACGCTGCCAGAATTAATATGTCCCACGGAACCTATGAATCCCATGAACAATCTATAAAAAATATCCGGCAAGCATCCAGGAACGTGGGGAGAGAAATTGCGATTCTCCTTGATCTTCAGGGGCCCAAGATCCGCGTGGATAAACTTCCTGAGCCTCTTCTATTGAATGAAGGTGAAGTTTGGGTTATTGGTCCCTCGGATGTTAAAGATTCTTACCCAGAGTACTCATCTCATTTCATCCCAACTATTTATAAAAACCTTGTTAAGGATGCTCACGTTGGGGCAAGAATACTTTTCGATGATGGTCTCATGGAAGCGTTAGCGGTTGAGAAAGACCGAGATGTTTTAAAAATAAAAATTCTGGTTGGAGGGAGTCTTAAGTCCAATAAGGGAATTAATCTTCCTTATGTAAAAGTGTCTGCCCCTAGTTTTACAGAAAAAGACCGTGAAGATCTTATTTTTGGACTCAAGCAAGGTATTGATTACGTAGCCATGAGTTTTGTGAGAACCAGTGAAGATGTCCTTGAAGTTAAGTCTCTTCTTCATCAGATGAAATTTAACATTCCAATCGTTTCTAAAATTGAAAAGCCTGAAGCTCTTGATAATATGGAAAGCATCATACAGGTTTCTGATATGATCATGATTGCCCGGGGAGACATGGGCGTTGAAGTTGGGAACCATCTTGTTCCCGGTATACAGAAAAAAATGATTAAGGCCTGTAATGAATTGGGGAAACCCATCATCACTGCCACTCAAATGCTTGAGTCAATGATTGTTAACTCCAGACCCACCAGGGCCGAAGCCTCAGATGTCGCCAATGCTATTTGGGACGGAACAGATTGTGTGATGCTTTCAGGTGAAACAGCATCAGGTAAGTATCCCATAGAGGCAATTCAAATCATGAGTCAAATTGTTCTTGAGGCAGAAAATAAACCTACCGAGAGACCGCTTCTTCGTCACATGAGCATCTCGAGTGTAACAGCATCTGTTCAAGTCGCCGCCTCCATTATTGCTGAAAAATTACATGCTAGATGGATTATTTCGATTACTGAAGGAGGAAACTCTTGTCTTAAAATGACACGCTTTCGTCCTAAAACTCATGTTCTAGGTGTAACAAATTCTCTAAAAGTCATCCGTAAAATGAGTCTTTACTGGGGAATATCTCCCTACTATTTTAATATTCATGAAGATAGTGATTTAACCAAGCTTGAAGGCTTGATGCTTGAAAAATTAAAAAAAGAAGAACTCCTTAAGCTTGGAGATAAAGTTGTTGTCACGGTTGGGGACGGAAAATTTTTTAGGCAAGGTACTACCAATTCAATAAGAGTTGAGACAATCAAGGATATTCCAAAGGCCCTTAAGAACACGGATCAAGACTCGATCCAGGAGGTGTCTTTCGACAGGGGAAAGCTCCTACTTGATACATCGATCTGTGCTTCGTGCCAGGCGTGTATCAATGTTTGTCCATTTGAAATTTGGACAACATCTTCTGAAAATAACAATGAAACCCGTATTAATCCTCTTCAGGTAAACTATTGTACCTTAGATATGGCATGTCTTGAAGTTTGTCCCACTGGAGCGATTGAAATTATTCCCTTAAGTTCATGAAAAAAACTGCAATTATTGATAATAGATTTCTGGAACAAATAGGGGTTTTAGACTGG
>CANHIY010000151.1 GCA_947461175.1 Bacteriovoracaceae bacterium | reverse complement strand
TCAGAGTAATACCCTTATTTTTTTTGATGAGATTCAAGAGTCCCCCTTGCTACTTAAGTATCTGCGCTACTTCTATGAAGAAAGACCTGACATAGGAGTGGCAGCAGCAGGCTCTTTACTTGAGATCGCTCTTAAAAATGAAAATTTTAGTTTTCCTGTCGGTAGAGTAGAATTCTATCATTTGGGCCCCATGTCCTTCACAGAATTTCTTTGGGCCACCGGTAACGATTTTCTTGCTGACAAATTAGATGCACTAGATCTTTCTCCAGAAGTTGTGACTGAGGCGAAGAAACAATTAGTGAACTACTACTATGTGGGTGGAATGCCTCAGGTGGTGCAGACTTTTATCAACGAACAAAGTCTGGTTCCTGTTAGAGAAATTCAAGAGCAAATAATTCAAACCTACATCGCTGATTTTCCTAAATATAATGCTCGAATTAATGTGGAACGGGTTGAAAAAGTTTTTTATGCGACTGTGAATCAGCTTGGGAAGAAACTTATCTATCAACGATTAGAT
The DNA here is from genome assembly GCA_947461175.1 of Bacteriovoracaceae bacterium. GTDB lineage: Bacteria > Bdellovibrionota > Bacteriovoracia > Bacteriovoracales > Bacteriovoracaceae > Peredibacter. The sequence continues at coordinate 5,024 of CANHIY010000151.1, read as the reverse complement.
TCTGAATCCAACTCCCGCGACATCAAAAAGGCCTTAGAGCTTCTCATTGATGCCCGTGTCTTACTAAAATGTGTGCACTCAGAATCCAACACAGTACCTCTTGCTGGAGAAATGGATCAATCTATCTTCAAACTGTATTTTCTCGATATTGGACTTGTGAATGCGATCATGCGTCTGGATTTTGAGATATTGAATCAGGAGATGAACCAAAACTTTAACACGAAAGGCATGCTGGCCGAGCAATTTGTGGCCCAACATCTCGCCTACATTGATAACGAAAGACGGGGCCCACAATTATTTTATTGGCTAAGAGACAAAGGAACTCAGAAAGGCGAAATTGATTTTATTCTTCAAAAACAATCTGAAATTATTCCGGTTGAAGTCAAAGCAACTGCGACGGGACATTTAAAATCACTTTTCTATTTCTGCAGGGATAAGAATAAAAAGTTGGCGATCAAGGTGTCATTGGACAACTATTCCGTAACAGATTCATCTCACCAGATTGAGGGGCATGAAGTAAAAGTTAAACTAATCAGTCTTCCTCAATATGCCATTTCTAGTATCTATAAAGTAACAGGAAAATGACCATTCTTAACGGGGCGGCTTAATAGGATTTCAGTCATTCCATATTTAGATAAGTTTTTTAATATCTGTCCGAAGTATCTTGCTCAATTGATTAAGTCTTTTCAAAGGAATTTTTTCTTTCCCGCTTTCCCAGGCAGAGACGTTTGATTGCTTTACACCTTTCAAGGCTTTAGCGAGTTCAACCTGAGTTAAGCCTTCACGGAAACGAAGACCTTGAATAATTTTTCCAAGCCTTTTATCTTTATCAGTCCAATTCCTTTGAAAAACGTATTCAGGCGTAAGAGAATCTTCATTTGAACGAACATACTTATCAATAACATTATTAAGAGCAATAAGATCTTCTTCTTTGTCTACTCGTGATATCTTTTCAATAAGGGCCTTAATTAAACTCGCTTTACTTTTAATAGGGCGCTTTCTCATGGGTCCCGACATAATAAACCTCTATTTTTTTATTCTTGCTATCTACTGACCAACAGGCAACCCATGTTGGTCTTCCCTTTTGAAGATGGCAATGTCTGAAGTCGTAGTTCTTTCCCAGGTTCTTAAGTTTGCTATAATTTGGCCAATTCACTGCTAGCCCCATTTCTTAATTCAGCAATAAGTGCAATTATCGCGTTTTCAACTTCTATCGGAATTTTCGTTCTGTTCCTAAGATTTTTTGCCAATCTGTTTTGTATGGTTACAATCCACATTCCGAGACCTTTATTATATATTATTTACATATAAATACACATATATATGTGAATAAGTCCGTTTTATTGCCAAAAAAACATTATTATCAAAAATCTTTTCCTGTTTACGGAAACTATGCGGAAACAAATTTATTGTCAATGTCATAAAGGTGCCAGGCTGGACTAGATAAAGCTGAAAAATTCAACTGAAATTATTTTTATCTAAAGATTAAAAATATCTGAAATATTATTATTGTGATTTTTAAAACAATCAGGACCTTTTTTACTGAAGCGGTCCCATTTCATGAAGCCAACTCATTCCCAAAATAGAAATTCGGCATGAGATCTCGTGAAATTTTGATTTCTTTTTCATAATAAAAGCTAAGCTCATTTTTTAAGAGCATCCTCTATAGAACTTCTAATCCACTTTTGATAATCAAGGCCTTCTTCCTCTGCTTTTGCCTTGATCGACTCAAGCATTTCCTCACTCATGCGGATTGTGATAGATTTATTCTTCGGCTTTAGTTCAAATTTAACCCGTTTCAATCCCTTATTACCAAGAAGAGAACTCAAATCACCTCTTAATGGATCCTGCTGATTGCGCTTTTTAATATTCTTTTTTTTGTTTTTCATAAGCTACAACCTCTTTTGCTCTCATATATCGTGCTGAAATCACCCTTATCTTACTCAAATTCAATTATAACTATATTTATCAAAATCTAAACCATCTATCTCTACACACAAAGGAAAGGACACAAGCTAAGAAAAAGAAAACGTGTCGTTTGAGAAAAAAATTACCAAAATCAAAAAAAGTGCTGGGTAACTCCTCTCCATGGGATGGGTTTTAAGTTGGAAATGGAAAGCCCTAAAAATACTATGTCTTAGGACAAGTTACTTTTGTTCCAGATAATAGATTGATGATATTTTTTGTATGCTCGAACTCCGCTCCATTTGTCTAAAAGGTATACGGTACCTTTTAGACATTCATAAAATCATAAAAACTGATATAATTCGATTTTTGAGTTTTTATGAAAAGAGCAATTACAAAAAATCGCTTATACAATGAATCCCCCTTTTGCTTTGTCTGTAAAAGAAAGATTCAATCACAAAATGAAGCCACTCTTGAACATATTATTCCAAAATCGAAGGGTGGTTCAAACAAGAAATCAAACCTCGCTCTTTCTCATCAGTTTTGTAATCAATTAAAAGACAATTTTCTCTCACCCAGTGACTGGGAGAAAAAATTAAATCTCTATGAGAATGATATTTCTTTCATTTTACGGCGTAGTATTGACAAGCTTGAAAGTGAAATAGCTCTCTTAAACTTTACCATCAAAAATTTTGAGCTTCAAAATGAAGAGGAGTATGTGCCTCAAAAGAAATTGATTCTTAATCTCAGAGGAACGAAGAACCTTTCTTTTCTTATTGAAACTTCAAAATACCTTCATCACTACCGGGTTCAATAGTTATGGGAGCTTAATTTAGCGGCTCATGAGAAACTCATAAAATAAAATATAAAAAGCACTACGTATCTTTTCATGTGATGTCTTTATTAATAGCCTTAAGGATATTTTGTCACTTCTTCATGAGACAATGCATCTTTTAATTCTGGTAACTCCCATCCAATATCGGACAAAGAATCTAAATTTTCATAATTATTCTTACTCTCAGTTCGTCTTTGTAATTCACAAAAAATGCCTCATTGGTCCATTTTGTCGAAGTTTTTTTTGGTTGGTAGATTGAAGAAACTAATCCAGCGACCAAATTCACTAAAAAATTTGTTGTGTCATGCCTAGAATGTTCTGTGTCTGAGATATTTTTTAACTGATCGTTAATAGTCTCGATAATAATTTTATCAATAATTGGTAGTATTGTATTTTCCATATTACCTCTAAGAATTGTCACCAATAGAAGATTCTTATTTTGAAGTTTCTGAGTAAGCTTTTTGTCTACAATATCCCTTGTTGCGGAATAGCTGTTCAGTTAGTGACTCACAAAGTTTCTGTATTGGAACACGTTATTCGAATATTTTTACAGACTTTCAAGCTTATTCTTTTGGAGTTGCCCATATATTGAGAAAAAAAATGAGTTAGTGGAATCAAGCAGTACGGTATTAAATCGATGAATCTCGTGTAGCTAAGTATTGTTGGAAATTCACTCCCCATAGATGTCCTGATATGAAAATAAAAACTTTTAAAATTTTTAAATCCAATGGAGTGATACAAAATAAATAACAGTTTTTATATCACTGAGACTCATATTTTGCCTGATTCCACGTCGAGATTTGGAATATGTAATTTAAACGTTTTTATTTGACTGCATGGCCCTCACGAAGTCGTCAACGTCACCGAATAATCTGTCTAAACTCAACTACGTTGAGATTAGACAAGAAAGGTGTTCTTTTTGCTGATCCATATTATTCATACCCAAATCTTCTCATCATTTGAGTACCTGCATTTTAACCATTTGCATAAAATTATCATCACCATTGACTAACTACTCTCAACATAAAGGTACGTGACACCTTTTGGGATAGAATGATATTCTGCTTGGCATGACAAATAAGATGAATTATTTGACCAGTGTGGCGTTATTTTTTTTGGCAGCGGGAGTTTTTACTTCGGTAACGATTCTCTCGCTCTATCAGATTCTTTTTACCATTTCGGTGCTTTATTACGCCTCGCTGGCCATAAAGCAAAAAAACCTTCGTTTGCCCAAAAGTGCTTATTGGCTCCTGGCCTTTACGGCCGTGGCGTTGATATCAAGTTTAATCAATATCGATTTGTTGCCTAAACCTGCAAAAAACTTTGGCCGCTTGAAGTACTTTCTCTACGGTGTTGGTGGGATTGTGGTTTTTAGATACTGGGGGAAAGAGGCTTCGGATAAGATTAAGGCGGTCATCACCAACACACTTTTTCTCAGCATGGTGGTGGCGGGCTCATATGCCCTTTGGCAGTATTTTTTTTCCGGTGAAGAGCGCGCGAGCGGACTTACCGAAACGATGCGCTACGGATACGGCACTTCGATGATGCTGTTAATTATTCTGAGCGCCATTCTTCATAAGGACAAGCTCGGCAAGTGGTTTAACTACCGCTGGGCCATTGTGGCCTTCGTTTTTGGTTTCACCGGCATGTACCTGACTTACACTCGGGGTGCTCTCTTGGGTCTTCTCTGCGGGCTGCCCTTTGTGCTGTATTTTTTTAAACCCAAACTGGGCGTGACTCTGGGAGGACTCGCCGTGCTGGGAGTCTTGGGTCTTGGTACCGTCTACCTTTTTGGTTCTGGTGAAAGCAGCTCGAGGTTTCTGGTTAATAAAAATAACGCCTCAGACGTTATCCGCCGCAGTCAATGGAAAGCGGCCATCATTGCCACTCAGGAAAAACCACTCTTAGGCTGGGGTCTTTCCAATTTTCACTCTCAGTTAAAACGAATTAAGAATAAATATGATCTGGATGCCAAAGACTACAACGATGCTCACTCCCACAACTTGTTTTTAGAAGTGGCTTCAGGCACCGGACTGGTGGGACTTTTTCTTTTCTTAGGTTGGGTTATTTTCTGGGCCTGGGAATCATTTCAGGCGAAGGGCCTCATCCGCGCCCTGATTGTTCCCATGGGAGTGGCATTTGTGGTTTCAAGCCAGTTTGAGGTTACGCTGGATGCGAATAATGCGAGTATGATTTTCTTTATCTATGCCTTTGGATCAGGCAAAGCGATGAAGGCCCTAACTTAGGTACCAATCCACTGTTTTAACAATCCCTGTCTCAAAGT
>CANHIY010000150.1 GCA_947461175.1 Bacteriovoracaceae bacterium | reverse complement strand
GGTATAATAAAAGAAGAAGACATTCATCACTTGGCTATCTAAGCCCTGAGATGTATAAACAAGCAATAAGGCCCGCTTAAAAAAGTGTTACTAAATTTTGGGGAACTCCAAACCATTTTATTTTATTTTATTTTTTATCTTCCACTTTTCTTTTCAAACCCTCGCTCAAACTCCAGGAAACTCTCCTGTGTCCTCTTGCCGACAAAATTATTTTAGTGACACCGATAAAACTAAATTTTTAACCTGTGCCACAAATGACGACTTTTTTATGCCTAAATGGTGTGAAAAAATGAAAAACTATCCCTTAGTTAATTTCCTCAAATCCGCCGCGGATTTTGTTGGGTTAGAAGGAGGTATGGAATTACTCTCCATTGGAATGGTTGGTGAGGGAGTGTCCATAAAAGATAATAGGCGGGAGCGTGCTCATTATGAAAAGGTAACAGATTCTAATTTTAATGAAATTGCCGGTGCTCATTTAACTAAAACGGGATACGTCATGGCAGAAACAGGAATAGATAAAGGAAAATGGATACTTAAAAATAAAGACGGATCTACTAACTCTCATGACGAAATTCCTCGAGAGGTCATGATTGATGGGTACTACGGTGATAGCTTTTTTGATGATGGGAGTGATACCTTTGGTCTAGAGTACAATTGCCTAAGATTATTAGGACTCATCCCAACTGAGTTCACCTATGGAACAACATCAGATCCAAAACTGAGAGAAACTAAGTTATCAGAGCTTCCAGATTTTGGCTTTTCTCCTCTCAATAATCCAAAGAGGTTTAGAAATGAGGAGGCCTCACGTTTTTCCCCCTCTCAAACTTATAACTCTGAAGGGATTAAAGCTGGGGATACATGTTACCAAGACCTGAATCTAAAACCTGAGCTTTATAAAAATAAACTCAAACCAGATTCAAGTGGTAATGTTTATTTCAAAGATCCTCCGGTAAAGCGCATTGGAGATCCTGGACGCACATTCTACCGCACCCCCGAGGCCCAGGTGTTTGCCAACGCTGCCCTTTGGAAGCTTTCTCAGGAAAGGTTATTTGCCTTCAAAAAAGAACTTAAAATTGATAGGGAGTTTTCAAAAGATGAATTAGCTTTTTGGAGTAAAGCTTTTTACAACGGAGCTCAGGGGACTCAGTCCGGTGCTTATACCATGATGAAACTCTATCACAGTAAGGGACTTCTTAATAATGAAGACTATTTGAACAAATGGCCTGGAGTAGGTTCTACAGACATCTATTTTAATGCACGTCTTACGCAGGAAACTTTAAAGCAAACTTCAAAAGATTGTTTTGCTAGTTATCCACAATCTCCCTCAAATAAAACTTATACCCGGGCCAGCGACATCAATACAAATTCCAATTCTTCAACTGAAAGTAAAGCACCCTCAGTTAGAGAGCAGTAAAAAAATTAAGCGGCCAGGATGTCAATTTTTTGCTCTTCAAGATAATTTTTTAAGAGCCCCAGGGCCTCAGAGTGAAGCTGACAAATTCTTCCCTCAGAAAGATTTACAACTTTAGAGATCTCAAAGAAGTTTAAGTCCTCAAAATATTTTAATGTTAAAATAAGTCTCATGGTTCTTGGTAATTCATCCAAAACCACACTAAGGGTTTTCTTTAAACTGTAATGATCAAACTCAGAACTTTGAAGAATTTCTGAGGCCACAGTTTCACCTTCCTTGTACTGCTTTATGGTGTCTCCAATTTCATACTGTTCCATCCGGATCATGTCCTTGGATTTGAAGCTTAGTACATTTGATATCTCAAGACTTGTGGGTGTTCGTCCAAGCTCCTCAGTCAGGTGATTTTTCGCCCTCTTATATTTTTTGTGCTTACTTCTTTCTGAACGGGTCATCCAGTCTTGTTTTCTAAGCTCATCAATGATTTCACCCCGGATCCTGAATTCAGCATAGGTTTTGAACTGGTTTTTTTTATCTTTTTTAAACTTATTCATAGCATCGATAAGACCAATAATTCCAACCATGACTAAATCCTCAAAGTCTAGGACCTGATGGTATTGATAATGATAGTGTTTTGCCCAATATCTAATAGTAGGCATGAAACTTTTTATGATTTCCTGCCGAGAAGTATCTAGTGGGTTGAGCTTGCAGTCCATGAAGTCCTCCAGTGAGTGTCTATATTGACACAGATTAGGGGGAAAAATTCATGGTCTTGTAAGTTTAATGACTTAAAGATTTTTAAGAATCCCGCATTTGAGGGTTTTTTGCTTTAAATGCCAAAATTAAGAGGCAGTTCATGGAATATTGTCAGGTCATGTGAATATCACCCAGCAGAATGGTGTGAAGAATGCGAATGGTCTAATCCGTCAGTTTTATCCAAAGAAAACATGCTTCAAAAACCTAGTACAGAAGATACTGAATAATCTTCAAAAGAAGCTTAACTGTAGACCTCGAAAATGCTCTTAGTATTTTACTCCGTCCAAAGTTCATCATATAGATGAATAACCCCTCCAATATCTATCGTTGCATTTGATATCTGAATCCACGACTGTGATAGGTTAAATTAATATATGCCAAAATCATTTCACTATCCAATTACCAAGTGACATTTTGAGCAAAATAATGATAAAAATAGGCCCATGAGAAAACAGCAAGAACTAAATTTATACAAAGGAGCTCGAGGGGGAAGACGCCCTGGTGCTGGACGTAAGAGGCTTCACTCTCGAGGGGTGTCTCATCTTAAAAGAGAGGTGGTCACCAAACGTACTCCTCAACATATAAATTTTAAGTTCCAGTGCCGTATTAGAAATAAGGATTGCTTAAAGCTTTTAAAACGCTCCATTGAAAACGCTCAAAAGATGGGCCTAAAGGTTATTCATTTCTCCCTCCAATCGAATCACGTGCATCTTATTACCGAGGCCGATAATAACGAGACTTTAACTAGAGGGATGAGGGCGCTTACGATCACTTTTTCAAAAGGTCTCAAGAAGGGAAGGGTTCAGCTTGAGCGCTATCACCTCCATGTCTTAAAAACTCTTCGGGAGACCAAACACGCTATTCAGTATGTTCTTTTTAATCAGCAAAAACATGATCACAAGAAGTTTTCTCAAGTTGATGGATACAGCTCAGCACTTTATTTAAAAGATGGATTAAAAATTGTTCGAAACTTTGCCAAAAAAAATAAGCTGACACTCAAGATAGAAAAGATCTGGGAAGAGTTCGTTTTGCCGCAACCTTCAGCTTTTTTACTTTCGAAAAGCTTAAGGGATCTCACAACCCCAAGTGGTATAAATGATGGATTGGGAAAACCTTATTAATCAATGACACAATCATCTTTTACTTCTTCTCCAAAATCTTCACTTAAAAGTTTTGCCTCCGAGGACCCAAGCCACTCTAAGTACTCTTCCATATCCATGATCTCATCCCGGAATATGGCGACTCTCCAGTTTGCCTGATTTTGGTCCAGTGAAACCAATTCCTCATGTTCTAAAACATTCACCCTGACATGCTCTGGAAGAGATGAGTATGAGACACCTTCCTCAAGACGAAGAATTTTTTTATGCCTCATGATGTAGTAGTGGGGATTCATGACTTGAGCCTCCTGGCCTTGATAAGGAATCAATCCTGATTCCTGCCTTCATTTTATGTTTTCATGGAAATTTTAACTTCACAATATAGAGATTGAATTTTTTTCATATCATCCGCTCTTAAAGCTCAACTTTTTGTCCCTATACAAGACTCAATTGGCACTGGGTCCATGGTCAAACTGGCACCGGATAAAAGATTAGTTTTAAACTAAGTGAATGATTCTTCATGCAAGAAATGATTGGCATGGAAACTGCTTAGTATCAATCAACCAACAAACCTTTATCAGGAAGATTTAGGTTGATTGTTTGTTAGAGACTGGCACGACTGGGCCTCAAGGACATGAGCGGTGACCCATAGGAGAAGATGGTATTCACCTGGTTCAAGGAAGAACCTTTATCAAGATGCCACCAGGACGGAGGCATTTAAACTTTCAGGATGATATTTTAAGGGGAGGGAAATCAAATGGAATTGTTTTTTGGATTTGCGACGATGATGTCGATGATGATGACGAGCCTGTGGTTTCAGTATTATTCTTATCAGCGCCTTCGAAATTAAAGTCTTATGGGGAGAAGTTTTAAAATAATTTTCTCCCCATAGAATCATCTTATCAGATGCTTGCCTTAACTAAATCAGAGGCCCTCTTCCCATCAAACCGTCCCTTAATCTGGGGTTGAAGCTCTTTCATGATGGCCCCCATGTCCTTAGCACCTTTTCCTTTGATGTCATTAATCATGGCCACCACTTCTGATTCTTCCAGGGCCTTGGGAAGATAAACTTTTACCACTTCAAGTTCTTTTAGGATTTTGTCATGGGCCTCGGTTTGTGCCTGATACATCTCAAGGGAGTCCTGAAGTCTTTTTACATGGGCCACAGTGACGGAGAGTTCGTCCGTGGGTTTAGATGCAGTGTTGTTTTTAATGAATTCTGCCTTAAGCATCCGAAGGGCATCAAGACGATCCTGTTGTTTTGCCTTCATGGCCTCTTTGATGTCGTTATTTACCTGTTCCATAATTGTCATGGGTGACCTACCTTTTCATATTTTCCATGTGAAGTTCTAAGTTCATATCTTTGTGGGTTTTTAAAAACTGAAAAAGGGTTTGAAGCTCATCAATACTTTTACTCTCCAGACGAAATTTTTCATCCATGTACTGAGATTTTCCTTTGAAGCCTGATTCTTTTATGAGGCGGTTCATAAGTTTTTGAGCGTCCTTATCAAACCCAGTGCTTAAACTAAGGGTCATTTTTTTTGCTTTTAAACCAGAATTCTCAATAGGGGACTCTTTCATCCCTCGAAAACCAATTCCCCTTTTACCCATGTTGGTTCTTAAGATGTCGAGGACCGTTTTAACTTTCATTTCATCTTCGGCCTTGATTTCAATAATTTTTTCTTTTTCTTTGTACTCAGCTTTGGCCTCAGATCCCTTGAAATCAAACCGCCCACTAATAACTTTTTCTGTGTTTTTAAGAGCGTTATTTAGTTCCATCTCATCAATTCTTGAGACTAAATCAAATGTTGGCATAGTACTCCTACCTTATCTGTCCGTTTCCTGTGACGAGAAAACGTGTTGTTGTCATTTCTTTTGCACCCATGGGGCCATAAGCATGAAGCTTTGAAGTAGAGATCCCGAGCTCCGCTCCAAGACCTAACTCTCCACCATCGTTAAATCTTGTTGAAGCATTCACTACAATCACCGAGGCATCCAGAGCTAGAAGAAATTCTGAAATAACCTCTTCGTTTCTCGCAATAATTCCTTCCGTATGGTGGGAGGTGTGTTTTTTTATGTGATCCACAGCCTCATGCTCGTTTTTTACAATTTTTAGCGAAATGATTTGATCTAGGTATTCTTGATCGTAATCCTCATCTGAGGCGAGTTTCACAAGGGGATGGATGCGGCAACTTTTTTCACAACCTCTTACTTCCACTTGTGCCTTAATAAGAGAATCGATCACTTCAAAAAGACCCGGATACTTCTCATGTAATAACAAAGACTCCAGGGCATTGCAAGCACTGG
>CANHIY010000149.1 GCA_947461175.1 Bacteriovoracaceae bacterium | reverse complement strand
CATTGACCAAGTTTTTTCAAAAAGATTTATTAAAGAAAGTGGTGGAAAAAAATTACTTGTAAAAAAAATTCTTAACGGGCCATCTTCACTTGCCCCTCAGCCCCAGTTAAAATGGACTCTGAAAAAAGGGGCCAAGAGTGATTTATACCTGGCAAAAGTTAGTGAAATAAATCCAGAAAAAATCACCCAGAAAAAAGCAGAAGCAGAGTTTATCATCATCAAAGAAGACGGTTTTTTTAAGATAGAAGGAACCTTAAGCGATGATAACTAAAATTTTACTCTTATTTATTCTTAGTTGCGGAAATTACGTCAAGATCACCAACAATAAACTTGAAAATCTGCCTGCAGTGGACACACTCAAATATAAAAAAACTGGTTTTCTCACAAAGGGGAATCCCAGTACGGTGAGCTATCAGGAAAAAGAGTACATCGTAAGCATCTACAGCTCAAAAATGGCGCAAGAATTTATTAATACCCTGACCCCTGGGGTTAAAACAGAAATCACATTTACTGGTGGCACGGACAAAAATCAGATTGTTTTAGAGACAGTGGAGAAAAAATAAAGGGGCCAATAAGGCCCCTTAGTTTTTAGGATTATACTTTTACGATACGGTCACGCCAGGCCCTTACATCAGGGGCAAGATAATCATACTTCATGGCATCTATCGTGTACTGAGAAAACTCATAATCATGGGAATGAGTAAGACATTCCGTTGGGCACACAGTGGTACAAAGACCACAGTAACAACAAAGGGCCGTATCAATGGTAAATTGAGTCAGCTTCAAGCGGATGGCCTGACCGTTAGATGTTTTCTTAATTTCAGCATTCTCTGGTAATTTTTCAGACGTTATATAAATACAATCAACGGGACAGGCCATGGCACATTGAGTACAGCTGATGCAATTTTGAGCATCGTTAAACAGACGCATCCGGGCCCTCTCAGGCAGAACCTCTCGGACCTCTGGATACTCAATAGAAACAGGCTTTACTGCCCAGACGTATTTAAAGGTAATCCACATGCCCTTAAACGTTGTTGTGACGCCATTAAAAAGGCCTTTGAAATAGTCTTTAACTGAACTTGTTTGATGAACGGCAGTACTCATCGGTCTACCTCCCCTAATACAATGTCTATTGAACCTACAGTAGCAACAAAGTCAGCAATCATCTGTCCTGGGGCCACATGTGGCAACATGGAAACATGAGTGAAGCATGGAGATTTTACTTTTAATCGGTAAGGTTTTTTTGAATCTCCTTCAGAAACAAGATGAAATGCAAGTTCACCTCGAGGACATTCATGTCGCATGTAAACTTCACCCTTAGGAAGTTTAATCACTTTAGGAACTTTACCCATCACTGGACCAGCCTCAAGTTTGTTTAGAACCTGTCGGATAATCTTGATGGATTCTACGACTTCCTTCATCCGGACATAATAGCGATTCCAACAGTCTCCAACAACACCAACTTCTCCCTCTCCCACAGGAATATCAAAATCAAACTCAGGGTAAAGAGAATAGGGAGCAACCTTACGAAGGTCCCACTTAAGTCCAGACCCACGGAGGACCGGACCAGAAGCCCCATAGCTGAAGCAATCATCTAGAGTGAAAACCCCTACATTGGCCGTACGCTGGACAAAAATTTTATTCATAGAAACAAGTTCATGATATTTCTTCGCTTCAATCTCCATGGTATCACAAAACTGAGAAACCCTTTCAAGCTGTTCATCAGTCCAATCATTCCAAACACCACCAATCCAGATGTAGTTGTAAAGGAGTCTTGCTCCGGAAACTTCTTCAAAAAGACGCAGGATTTTTTCACGCTCTTCAAAAGCATAGAGAAAAGGTGTAAAAGCACCAAGATCCAGAGCATAGGTACCGAAGGCCATGAGGTGGGAAGCAATCCGCTGAAGTTCAGCAGTCATGATACGTAAAAGTTCACCCCGTCTTGGTACCTCGGTTCCAAGCATCTTCTCGATGGCAGCTACGTAGGTCCATTCCATGTTCATAGAAGCCAGATAATCCAAACGGTCAACGAAAGGAATGACTCCCCGGAAATCAAGATTTTCAGCATGCTTTTCCATACAACGGTGTAGATAGCCCAGATGAGGAATGGCATGAGCAACAATTTCTGAATCGGTCCAAATTTCAATACGAAGAACCCCGTGGGTGGCCGGGTGCTGAGGTCCCATGTTAAGAGTCAGAAGATCTGACTTTAGTTGCTCTGTTTCTTCATTTATGGTTGGCCTTTCCGGTTCACCAACGTCCCAACGAGTTTGCATATGTTTTTACCTTCTTAGTGTGCTTTTGCTTCTTGTGCTTTTTTAATCATGTCCTGACGTATGATAAATTCACGGTCTTCGAAATTCATTTTGCCATCCGGGTATACTGCCATACCATTATAGTCCTTCTGGGCCACATAATCTTTCCTAAGAGGCCAGCCTTTCCAGTCATCTGGACACAAAATTCGTCGAAGATCAGGGTGATTATTGAAACGGATACCGAACATGTCAAAAACTTCCCGCTCTTGAAAATTTGCAGCTGCGTAAACTTTAACTATCGAATCTAAAACAGGGTTTACCCGGTCAGTGAGTTTAACTTTCAAAATCATTTGTCGAGGGTTTTCAAGGCTATAATGAGTGAGGACATAAGCGACTTCCATCCACTCGACATAATCCACCCCACTGATAACATGGAGAGAATTAAAAGGTGTCTCAGGATGAGATTTTAAAAACTGAACCACTTGAAAAATTTTTGAAGCCTCTACCGTAAGACTGGGATCACATTTTTTTATATCTTCAGGAAAATGAACTGTGGCATTGGCACCTGGGATTTGGTTGTTAAGATGTTCTGCAAGTTTATTAAGATCAACATTAAGCATGCTTTACCCACTTATTTCGAAGAAGACGCTCATTAGCTATTTTCTTTTGAAGAGTCATCACACCCTCAATGAGGGCCTCTGGTCTTGGGGGACAACCTGGAACATACACATCCACAGGGACAACTTCATCAACACCTTTAAGAACATGGTAACCATGTTGCCAGTAGGGTCCACCCTTGTTGGCACAAGAGCCCATAGATATGACATACTTTGGCTCTGCCATCTGTTCAAACAATGTCTTCACTCGAGAGGCCATTTTAAGCGTCACTGTTCCGGCCACAATCATAAGATCAGCTCGTCGTGGAGTGGCCATAAAAGCCCCACAACCAAAACGTTCAAGATCATATTTGGCAGCACCAGTTGCCATCATTTCAATCGCACAACAGGCGAGACCAAATGTCATGGGCCATAAAGAATTTTTTCTGCCCCAATTTAAAAAATCATCTAGGGTCGTAAGAACAACACCATCTTGCATGGAGGGACTCCGGTTTTATAGGAAAATTAATACCCTTATTTGTACCTTTAGGACCATTTTTCGTCAATCAAAGCACTTGAGATATCAGTTATTTCAAAGATAATTTTGGTCTTGGTTTCTTAGATTTCTAAAGGAAGGTCATGTTTCAGCGTTGTTCACACCGGGACTTATGATTTTGAATAAATTTTGTTTGACCTTCTGATAAGGAGGCAGGTTCTCTTCTTGGCCCCTGCTGCATGTAGGCAAGTCGCTTCTTATCATTTTCACAAACCTTATTGATCACTAAATCATACTCCATGAGGGCGGCGATAGGATAAGGAACACCATAAGCCGATGAAATAAAATTTATTTTATCGGCTTTTAAATAGGGAAAATCAGAGGCTATCTTTCTTTTCTGTAACTGCTTGTTGAATTCATCATAATAAGAACCAAGAAAATAGAACAACTCTATGGCCTTAGCTTTTGATAGAGTACCAGTTAAATCCTCTACCTTTTGGCAATTAGACCTCATCTGAACTTTTCTTGAGAACAACTCTTTGAGAACCAGGCACTCTGTTAAAAACGCCTCTACCTCTCCGCCAGGGCCCTCGATGGTGGATTTGATAAAATCACTGGCGTTAAAGGAATCAGCATAGGGATTAAAGCCACCCCTATGTACATAATGAGTGAGTTCGTGGGCCAAATCTAAAAGTGCATCATCCCATAATAAGTTTCTACTTATATAAACCACCGACCGTGTTTCGTAGATAACATGTTCCGGAGAATGGGGAGAAAATTTCCTGACTAAAGTTGTATCCGTAAGGGAGCTTTCTCCCACTTTAATAACATCTTCCAAAAGAAGCCCTGTCCGTGCCGCTTTGTAACGGGCCTCATGAATGAGTTTTTCTCCCGTCGAGGAGCGAGAGAGTAATTCCAGAAGTTTTTTTAAATTTATTTCTTCAGAACTAGAGTATTCCATCCATGATTTTTGTAAATCGAGAGGAGAGTCCATGTAGATGGTTTTCTCCTCAAGGGAAAAAGAATTAAAAGAAAAGGTTAAGAAGATAAGCAGGAGAAAATTCTTCATTTTTCTGCCTATCGGCAGACAAATTGATAACTAGAGAGGAAAGATAAAAATTTTAATTCAAAGTAAACGTGAAAATGCTCTTTCCCGAGTCTTTCACTTGGATATTTCCCAGTATTTTTGATGGAGCAGATGGTGCTGTTTCTCCCGTGTAAGAAGCCAAACCTAGCTTATAAAACCCTGGTTTTAATTTAAGCTCAGTCATCCGAAAGGCTTGAGGAAGTGTTGTCCAGTGACGAGTATCGGCCTTCTCCAGTGAAGCGATCCCCTTAGAAGCGGCCACATAAGCGGCCAGTGCTGCAGACTTAGCGAGAAAATCACTGCCCTGACTTTGACCCCTTGTAAGCTGACGGTAAAGTTGCATGGCCGTGAGGATGGAAAAAAGATGTTTTGTGGCCACTCTGGTTCCCGTTTTCACATAACGTGATACTGCATCCTCTTCTAGGACAATTTTAGCAATGTCACCATTTTCAGATATGACAGGGAGAGGCCCCTTTTTTAGGACGCTCCCCCCTAGATCCAAAACAAATAACTCAAGCCTCTTAATTGAAGGAACTGTTTCTATGACTGGAAGTTCAAATTCAATGGCCGCTTCTTGTACTGCAAGTTTTGTCATGTCATGAGCAAAGATAAACCCTCCAGGATTCAGTGGACCTTTAGGGAACATGCCTAATTTATCCATGGCAAATGAAGTGATAAGTTCAACTCCCACTGTGGCAATAAACTTTTTTGCCTTGGAATCTTCCACTGTGTTCATGGCCCCTTTAATCCCAAAGCTAAAAGGTCTTCCCACTTTTTGCGGAATAAGCCCCTCCTCAACCACTATGACAACATTACCACTACCCTCCTGAGAGATTTTGGAAATTTCATCGGTAGCAGCGAGAGATTTTTCTGCAATCGAAAAATCTCCCCCTCTTATCTCTTTGGTCAGGGATAGTATTTTATAATGAAGAAAATTCTTCAAATCATTTCTAGCAGGAGTTGAAGCGTAAAGTTCATGAGAAATTTTATTTTCTTTTTGAAAGTGACTCACATAATCTTGGTTTTTGGAGTTAAAAATGGAAAAAATTCCCCCTTGGGAATCCAGAATCCCTAAAGCATCTTTGTAAAGTTGAAGAGCAACTTGTTTGTCATTTTTAATTTCACTCACTTCATGAATTTGTCCGCCAAAGACTT
>CANHIY010000148.1 GCA_947461175.1 Bacteriovoracaceae bacterium | reverse complement strand
TTGATGGGAAAGCTTATGAGAGAGTTTAGTTCAGATTCTTCCGTACACTCTGAGAAACAGCCCACCAGGGTGAGAACTGGTTTAAACTTTTCAACAAATGAGATCGCGGTTTTCACATGGAGAGGAGGAAGCTCCGTGAGCTTAAGGGTTCCAAGATTCTCATTTTCTTTATCAGACACTTTTATAATGACCCCGCCAAAAACATTCTCCTCTCCCACGAGCCCCATAGGGAAGCCAACCAGAAGGGATTCAGTGTTGTTGGTAAAATCTTTCTGATTTTTATGAATCGAGGGAGCTCCTCTATGAAGAGGGAGAGTATTGAGTACCCTTAGGGCCCTGGGGTCTGAGGCAGAGACCAGAGAATCTTTTCGAGTTTCCTTCTTAAATTCACTCTCCGATAGGACCTGAAGCTTAACCCCATTATTTTCAAGCACTCTATTTGTCTCTGGATGATTAAGGGTTCTATTGGATTTATTTTTGGCTTCATCAAACATGTGACAAGAACTTAAAACCACTAGGCTCATCAGGAGGGCCAGGGGGGTATTATTTTTTACGTACATGGGGTCTCCTTAGGATTTCAAGAATGCGGGAGTATAGCCTAAAAATCTTTAGGTTTGGGGGTAGGAGGAAAATCTTATATTGTAGGGGGATAGGGCCAGGCTTAATAAGCTCCTGAAAAGACTAAAGGAGCTATAAATATAAAGAAAATAACCCTTTTGGACGATAAAATATTCATGTTTTTTCTTCGAGTTCACCTCATTTAATTGTTGGCACTCTTCACTACTGTATCTTGTAACGGTATAGGGAAAGCTGAATTTGATGCTATTGCTGTACCGGGAGAGGAAGATACTGGCATACCAACCATCAGCTTCTCTCCAAGTTCTGTCACTGGTAATGTGGGAACTGCCTTAACCATCTCTCCAATTATTGTTAATACCGGTGATCTTCACACCTGCTCTATTTCGCCAACAACACTTCCGGCCGGACTAAGCTTGAGCGGATGTGACATTACAGGTACTCCAGTCGCCGTATCTGATAGCACCTCTTATTCTGTCACTGCCACAAACTCCGCTGGATCTAGTTCCGCTACTGTTAATATCACAGTTGATATGATCTCTGTAGGCTACTCCTTTCAGGGATTAGGATCTGTTAGTAACAAATCAGACTCAACGATCACTCTAAATTGGACCTCTCATGTGGAGGCAGTTTCCTATGATTTATTTTTTATGACCCCTCAAACCCAGGTTTTGTTTGCCACCATTTGGGGTCAGTCCTCTAATTCCTATAACCTGACCTCTCTTACCCCAGGGGCAACTTATAAATTCCGCTTAAAAATGAGGGACTCCATCGGAAGATACGACACCAACACCAATGAACTCACTTTCACCATGAATGCAGCACCAAACGTTCCACAATCAATCACGGTGACATCTCCCGGGTCAGTGGGCTATTCATCGAGCATTACAGTACAGGTGGGTGGGGTAAAAAATGGAGACGTCGTTAAACTCTACTCAGATAACACCTGCCAAACTCTCGTGACCAGCGGGAGTGCTACGGGTTCAACCATCAATTTTAACGTGACTTCCCTTGGAGTAGGAACCCACAACTTCTATGCCACGGCATCAAACACAGTCCCAGCTTCCTCAGCGTGCTCAAGTGTTACTGCTAGTTATAATAAACTTCAGTGCCCGAATGGTTACATTCCTGTTGTTGGTAATCCTGTTTTGAGCGTAAGCGATTTTTGTGTCATGAAGTGGGAGGCGAAGTGTGCCACAACTATTGCTGGAACAAGTATCTGCTCACCTTCAACAGGTGCTTCAAGTGCCTCAAAAATTGCGGTCTCGGTGGCGGGTGGGACACCCTGGAATACAATAAACCCCACAAACTCTATGAGTGCTTGCAATAATCTTAACGCCATTAATGGAGTTACAAATAAGTATGACATCATCTCCAATGCTGAATGGATGACCATTGCTCGAAGTATTGAAGCGACAGCTTCGAACTGGGTTGGGGGAGTAAACACAGGTTATATAAACCGTGGTCACTCAGATACTAGTCCAAACAATACCTGTGACGGCACAGTTGAAAACGTTCAAACCAACTGTACAACTCTTTCAACCACAACTCCCAACCAAAAAAGAACACACACCCTTGAAAACGGAGAAGTGATCTGGGACTTTGCTGGTAACGTTTGGGAGTGGACAGACTGGGTGAGGGAGACTCCCAATACAACTTTCACGATAGTCGCTCAGGCAAATAAAGCCTATGTGAATGCCGATGGTGCAGCAGTCGCTGGCTTTCGGGAGTTCCCCTCTCTTGATAGAAATATTAATAACGGTGATGTCATGAACCTTCTTACATGGCAGCCCAATAATCCAGCCTTAAATTCAACTCATGGGATAGGTCTATACTATTCTGGTGATGGAGGAGGTTCTGCGATTCGTGGCGGTGCTTATGGCGATGGCGTCCTGGCGCATCGTGGCGGTTGGTACTCTGCAACGGGCTCCGGAGCGTTCGCGCTAGTTTTGGACATTCCTACGTCGGGTACGTACTTGCACGTTGGGTTCCGCTGCGTGTTCCGACCTTAGACACATCTAGTCAGTCAAGGGCTTTGGAGAATCAAGTAGCGTTGGCAGTAGACCCTTGGAAACTAGAACTCTTGGTCCTTGGAAAAATAAAAAAGAAAATTCTTGGAACTTAACCTCTGGAAGGGTCCCGTCAAAGAGAAAGGATCACAAGGTGGATGCTGGATTTTGAGATAAAAACCAGCTAGATTCATGTTCTTCTGTATTCTCTGCACAATCATGGTATTTTCCGGAAAAAGCTCAAAGAAAAATTCACAATAAAGATTCAGAGCGTGTGGTGGAGTACTTGATAAATTTTAATAACTTTTAATTTTGATATTCTTTCTGGAATCTTTTTCCCTTTTAGTGATTCAGTTAAGCCTGTGATAATATTTGTATCAAATGCTCAAATTACCTAAAAAGATACTTTGTTTTCTCTCTGTTTTTACCTTGCCCCTTTTTGCAAAGGATGTTTACGTTATTAAAAAAGGTGATGTCCTGTCGAAAATACTTCAAAGAAATTTTCCGAACCAGCGTATTTATGGAAAAAACGGAAAGCTCTCGGAAATTATGTTGATGAATCCGAAAATAAAAAATCCTCACCTCATTTATCCGAAGACTTCACTCATCTTAAGACGAGGGAGTGAGAAGAACAATGAATCTCGTTCCAATCTAGAAGCTCCAGAAGAGATAAAGGAACTAAATCCTCCACCCCTTAAGGATGTACGGACCTTAACTTCTGTGGAAGAAATTGAGCATTGGGATATCAGTGCCACTTATGGAGGGAAATTTGTCTCACTTTCTCAAGATGGTGTACTAGGGGATGCTGATCTTGGGGTCATCTTTTTACAAAATTTAAAGCTAAAATCAGTTTATCATCAAAATCTCTGGTCTTTTGGAATGGAATTTGAGTCATATAAATTTAAGTACGAAACCCTCTCATCAAAGGGATCAGAGGATATGTTTAAGATGGACATCTATTCAAGTTATAAGTGGATGCTTGGAGGTCTCTCGATTGATCAGACTCCTTTGTTAAAAAATGACAACGGTGATATAAGTGCCGCCCGGCAATCTCTTGTGTTCCTCTCACTTGGAGTAAAGAAGGATATCTCACTTCCAACAAAAAAACCTACCAGCATAAAGTTAAAAAGTGTCGCCCGCTATGCCTTAAAGAGTTCAACTGATCAACCTGAAATTGAGATCAGTTCTGTAAATGGTTTTAGTGTAAGGGGGCAGATTGAATTTTTGCGGCAAATCTATTCAAAAGAGAATTACTCCCTTTCTGCTAGCTGGATGAATGATTTTGGGTATCAAAAAATATCACAAAAAATTAATTGGGAAACATCAGTCGGAAACATGAGTTCTACATTTATTGATGCTTCGACAGCACTGGGATTAATGGTGAGGTTTTGAAGTTCTGTCGTTGAATGAAGGTCCACGATAACAATTTATCCAGAGTGGTAATTATGGCAACAAATCTTGAATTGATTAAGAGAATTGAGAAAGCAACAAAAGAAAGAAATAGGATAACTCATATTTCAAGCAAAAAAGAACTTTCCACTTAAGATAAGTTCAAGATTGGGCTTTGTCGGCATTTTGTTCAGTTCGCTGTTGCCAAGAAAATTAAACTTAAAGATTTGAGTGAATTGACAGAGATTCCCGTTACTCGTCTCTCTGAAATGACCAACTACAAGATTAAGAAGTTTACAGTAGATCAGCTATTGAAAAATCTGACTCTATTAGCAGCTCATGACAGTGCAGTGAGGGCCTATCTTTCTTTCTTAGAGGAAGGCTTAATTACTGGAAGTAACCTTTCTGGCAAAAGTCCCGTTTTTGGTCTCGGACTGGAAGCGAAAGAAGAAAAGATCAAACCAATACCCACCCTTGATGAGGTACGAAGGTTTCTTATTGAGGCAAAGATTCAAAAGCATCCATGGTATCCCATTTGGGCGTTTGCATTTCTGACTGGAATGAGATCAGGTGAACTTAAGGCCTTTGAATGGGGAGACGTTGATGAGAAAAATGGGACTTGGAGAAATATCGATATCAGCTCTCAGCTTCAAGAAATTATTTCGGAATTGAAAAATGCTCGCCTAAATGCAAAGTATGTTTTGCCACAGCATCCAGAATGGAAGCATGGTGATGCAGGAAAACTGCTCAGGATGTTTCTTGAACATATCGGCATCAAAAAGGATGTGGTCTTCCATACCCTGAGGGCCTTTTTTGCTATTCACTTACTTTCAACAGGTGTTGAGCCGCTTAAGGGCTTCAGGTTTTGCCAGAGAGTCGTGATCTTGTAAAAGTGTTATCGTTATTTTGGTAAATATTTGAGGGTTTGGGGTAATACCCAGATCCTCATAATATCGATGGGTTGGCGCTGTGAAAAGCCATGCTAACTTATACCTAGGTTTTTGATAGAACTAGGATTGTAAAATGAGTGAACAAAAGAAAAAAACAGCTGCCCAAGAGATGAGAGAGTTACATGAGGAAATCAAGAAGAGTCTTAAACCTTCTAAAGAACTCATCAATGCTCTTATTAAAGCTGAAAAGATGAAGAAAAAGGACGAAACGGATAAAAAAGTGGCGAGACCTTACACGCCCCAAGCTGGAACATAATGGAATTAACGATTTCAGATTTTGAAGAATCATTACAAAAATTTCCAATTTAATAACTCCTGGTCCGAAGAAGTTTTCGAAGTATTGCATCGAAATTTAATCCCTATTTATACAAATATTAATGTTCGGTCCGAATTTATTGATCTCCAACGAAGAGTTCTCATTCCAGAATGCTTAATTAGTTTTTATGAAGATTTATCAACAGAACTTGAGGAAGGTTTGTATAAAAAATTAAGAGACCTATCGAAGAATGCTTGGAACGCGAGAAATAATGGAAAGCCGTTTAAGTTTAATGAAACTGAGATAAAAGAGTACATGAAACTTCTTGGGCATGAACCAAGCTTAGAAGGTGTTAGTGTTTGGACAGGATTTTGCCAATCATACTTTTCACCTTACATTCATAAAGTATGGCCAGAAGCGGTTAAGAAATTA
>CANHIY010000147.1 GCA_947461175.1 Bacteriovoracaceae bacterium | reverse complement strand
GAGTACAGATTCCCTACCTCACCCTCACTATTGCCCTGGTTGTCGTGGCGGTGGTGTTCTCAAAAATACCCCTCCTCTGAACTTTTAGAAGAAACCACTGAGACAAAGAGTAAACCGGGAAGAATTCTTATTGCGGTTTTTAATGACCCGAAGGAATTTCCGGATAAAAAAGCTTTCTTAAATAAAGTCATCCCAGTTACCAATGAGTCCTCTGAGCAGGTGGTGAAAATAGACCTTCCTTTAGGAAATTATGCGATCTCTGCATTTTTAGATGAAAACAATAATGATGTCCTTGATAAAAACTTCCTTGGGATTCCAAAAGAAAGATTTGAATTCTCTAACAACCCTTCCATTGGCACCGGGGCCCCAGGGTTTTATGAGTGCGAGGTAGAGGTTCATGAAGGAAATCCAAAATTTGAAATTAAACTCATCAAATTACTATGATGACATAAAATCAGTTTCTAAGGTGATGATCTAACCAATCAGCACTAAGATCTACCACCTCCTGTAGAGCACCTTCTTCCTCAAAAAGATGAGTGGCCCCTTGAACTAAAACGAGTTTCGAATAGGAAAGCTCATCATGTGCTTTCTCATTCAAGCTGATGACCTCTTCGTCTTTACTTCCAACAATTAAAAGTGTGGGAATACTTAAGGTTGATAAAACTGTGCTCCCTGCAAGGTCTGGTCGGCCGCCTCGACAAACAATTGCATAAAGAGGACAAATTGATTGAAGATCCGAAGCGGCCACTAATGCAGCTGCGGCCCCGGTGCTGGCGCCAAAGAAGGCGATTTTTTCTTGATGGTAATCTTGGTCATTTTGAAGCCAATAAGTGGCCTTCATAAGGCGCCTGGCCAGAAGAGGTATATTAAACCGATTAAGATCATCATTATCTTCTTCAATTGTCAGAAGATCAAAGAGGAGCGTTCCAAATCCTTTTTCATTTAGTTCATGGGCCACCCAGTTATTCCTCTGACTTTTCCTCGAACTCCCGCTTCCATGGGAAAAGATGATCCATGCTTTCACTGGTTGACTGGGTTTCATCACATGGCCATTAAGAGGCAATTGTTGATCATAAATGGTAACTTCTTTAAACAACATGACCTCTTTTGTTAAGGCACACTTTATTTGCACAATTGCAGAATCGATGCCACTTAATAGTGAAGTTTTTTACGGAGTAAAATGACATGGGGCCAATTAAATTATTTTTGTGTGGTGATGTCATGACAGGTCGAGGAATTGATCAAATATTAAAGCACCCCTTGGACCCAAGAATTTTTGAATCCTATGTGAAAGATGCCAGAGACTACATTCAGCTTGCAGAAAGATCGGGGGTTCAAATTCCAAGAAAAGTAAACTCTGAATACATTTGGGGTGACGCCTTAAAAGAATGGGATCAAAGAAATGTCCATGCCTCAATCATAAATCTTGAAACCTCCATTACAACATGGGATAACCACTGGCCTTTAAAAGAAATTCACTACCGGATGAATCCAGAAAATATCGAGGTACTTACCACTGCAGGGATGAATACATGCGTTCTCGCAAATAATCATTTGATGGATTGGGGTAAGAAGGGGCTTATAGAGACCATCGACACTTTAGAAAAAGCTGGAATTAAACATAGTGGAGCTGGAAAAAACCTGACTGAAGCGAGGGCCCCTGCGATCGTTCATCTACCGGGAGGAAATAGGATCTTAATTTTTTCGTTGGGACTCCCTTCCAGCGGAATACCCCTGAGTTGGGAAGCAAAGAAAAAAGAACCTGGAGTCTATCTGGTAAAAAATCTTGAAGAAGAAATTCATAGGATCGAAAGGCACATCAAAAAGATCAAAAGGAAAGATGATCTTGTAGTTTTAAGCATTCATTGGGGTGGGAACTGGGGATATAGTATACCAAGTTCCCACATAAAATTTGCACAAAAGATCATCGATACTTCCCAAGTGGATATTATCTACGGTCACTCCTCTCATCACCCTATCGCATTGGAGATCTATCACAAAAAACTTATTTTATATGGGTGTGGTGATTTTATGAACGACTACGAGGGCATCTCAGGGATGGAATTCTATCGAAGTGATCTGAGGTTAATGTATTTTTTAGAAATTGACTCAAAAACCAAAGAACTTATTAAGTTAGAAATTGTTCCCTTAAAAATCAGAGGATTCAGTCTAAAATATGCCTCTCAGAAAGATTCAGAATGGATGACAACTCTTTTGAATGAAAAATCAAAACAATTTGATATGATTTTTAAATTAAATAACCGTGGCCGCATTGAGGCCGAAAGGATGAGTGCTTGAATCATCATCTAATGCATGAACTTGAAACCATCATCAAACTTATAAAAAGCGCCTCCAGTCTTATCCAAGACATCCGCGCCAGAGGTTTTGAAATTAAATATAAGGGTGATGTTTCAGATCCTGTGACTGAAGCCGACCTCGCCGCAAGTGATTTTTTAATGAAAGAAATATCCCGTTATTTTCCAAATGACCTCATTGTTTCAGAAGAGGCCCCCTTGCCAGAAGATGTTTCTGAACAAAAGCGCATCTGGTTTATTGACCCCATTGATGGCACCAAAGAATTTATCAACAATGGTAAGGAGTGGTCTATCATGGTGGGACTTGCTGAAAATAATAGACCCATTTTAGGCGTAGTCTACTGGCCCATGGAAGATAAACTTTATTACGCTACCAAAGATCAAGGGGCCTATGTAGAGTCCGAGGGTAAAAAATCAAAACTAAGTGTGGCCCCTCCCCCAAATCTTAAAGAGGCAAGAATCATCCAATCAAGGAGCCACTATGATAAAAAAGTTGATGAAATTGCCAAAAATCTAGGCATCTCTCAGATGCTGAAACAAGGATCAATCGGGCTTAAGCTTGGGAGCATTGCTGAAGGAAGAGCAGATCTTTATTTTAACTTATCAGGCAAATGCCACCTGTGGGACCTTTGTGGGCCCGAGGTCATCCTCCTTGAGGCCCAAGGTGCTGTGATCACGGAATCGGGTCTTCCCATTTCCTACCACTCCAAAACCTCAGTGATAAGGGAGAAGTTTATTGCCACCTCAGTTGTGGGAAATACTTCCCATCTTATGAAGCTCTTATAAGTTACCAATTAATAAACCAGCTCCTGTGGCCACATAAATTTTTGTACCATGGGTCACAACATCACTTATCGAAAGATTCCCAGTTCCAAGATTATTTGCTGTAGTACGATCAACAAGTGTGGTACCTCCATCATCAGAAACATAGAGTCCACCAAGAGTTGCGAGATAAATACGGTTTTGACCTAAGTGAACTCTCTTCGCCAAAAGTCCACTAGAATTAGTTGGAGTGGTTGCCTTCACTAACGTAAAGCTAGCTCCTTGATTGGTTGAAATAGCAAGCCCTCCCCTCACGGCAACGAATATTGTTCCACTGGTGTTGATTTTAATGTCGTAAGCTTCATCAGAATAAGGGAAACCAAAATTAAATAAACTATCTGCGTAAGGCCCAGCGGTTGGACCAATTTTAAGTGTTTCAGCTCCCATGTAGTATTTAGGCGGAGTTCGTTGAAGTAAAAAATTATTCAGCTGCTGTTGCCTATCGGGAAAAACAACCACTGAGCTTGCGATATTCGAGTTATACAATCTGGTAAAAGATCCTCCTCCATCACAGGAGCGAGCAACACCGTTATGTAGACCAATGAGAAAGCAGTTAGAGGAATCAGTGGAGCTAATGGAACTCACATAATTTGTCATAGAGAGCGGATATTGCACATTCGTGAAACTCGTCCCATTACTAGATCTGGAAAAACCATTGTTGGTCGCCACATAAACTGAAGACAAATAATAACCTAAGCTAGAATCTCTTCCCGAATTAACCCTGATATCCAAGACGTGATTACTTCCAAGACCGTTTGCCGTTGTGTAGTTTTGAAAAGTTGATCCCCCATCTTTTGAGACGTAGATACCATTACTGGCCGTAGCAATGTAGAGGTCTCCATTATTAGAATCAATGGTAAGTTTTTGAATACTAGTACCAGTTAATTTTTGCTGGAAGCATTGTCCATCATAGTTATAAGGGCAAGGAGTGTTAATTTTTATACTGACAGTTTTAATTATAGAAGGCATTTGTCCATCACTAATTCTATAAGTAAACGAATCATTGGTGGCAGTTCCTGGAGCTATGTTTTGAGCATAGGAACAGGCCGTAGATGCTCCCCCTGTACAAGTGAGTTTCCCAAGAGTGGGTTGAGTGACGATCACATAGCTCACTAAAGATCCTTCAGGATCATAACCAGACTCAAGGTTAAAGGATTTCGTTTCACCCTTATTGACTTCTACATTTTGAATCGTACTAGAAAGAATAGGTGCATCGTTACTGGGCTGTATAAGTGCAAGAACAGTCGCTGTATTTGATACTTTTCCATTGGCCGTAACATTAAATTTAAAACTTGCATTCCCGAAATAATCCGGATGCCCTTTGACTTTAACTGTGCAGGTATTTCCAGAACAAGTGCACTGAGAAGTGATCGTTAAATTGGTTAGTTCTGAGGTCGTACAAGAGTTTGCTAGGTTACCTTCTGCATCAGTGTATTCTAAAACAATGGACTGCGTTTCTATGTCCTCTGCCATATTGATGGATAATGTTTTTGCGAAGGGTGCATCATCTTCTGGAGTGATGTTGATACTTAAGCTCGCACTTGCCGCCAGTCCATTATCAATCGTTAGCGTGATCGTTTCAGATTGGTCTTTGTCTTTAAGAGGTTTAACTGAGGCAATACAGTTTGGTGCAGTACCACCTATGGTGACGCTGACATTATTTCCTGTAGCAAGACGCACTTGACTACATGAGACGCTGGAATCGATATCCACATCAGCGACAGTGACATTAACAGTTTGTTCGTTGCCGTCTTCTAAAAAGCTTAACGATATTGGAAATACCTCGATAGTCGGAATATCTGGTACGGGAGATATTGGAATACTTACAGACGTACTAACGGCCTTCCCATTATTGAACGTGAGTACAACTGTATCTGTTCCAAACTTGTTTGCTTTAGGTCTGATACTAGCAGTACAGGGAGATGTGGTTCCTGAAAAAGAGATAGTAACTAAATCTGAGATCGCTGTGCCAGTTAACCGAGAACAGCTACTCGTCGCATCGTCAGGGTCACTTATGAAGACACTTAACTCTTGTGCAGGGCCATCTTCAGAAAAACTAAGGGCAAGAAGAGATGTGGAAATGCTTGGGTTATCATCTATTGCATTAACCGTAAGGGTAAAGGTTTTAGTATCGGTGAGTGTTCCGTCTGAGACAACCACTGTGATATCGGTTGTTCCGTGTTGGTTTAAGACTGGAGTCAAATTGATTGAACAACTTGGAGCAGTTCCAGATTTTGCGATGCTGGCATCCAGAACGAGAGTTTTATTAGAGGACGTAGCAGTGATGGAGCTTGTGCAGCTTAGAGAGGGACCATCATCGCTGATTGAAAATGAAACTGATTTTTGGGTATCTTCATTGGTATTTTGAGCTGAGATAGCAGCAAGAACTGGGGCGTCGTTTACAGAATTAACTGTAAGGGTAAAGGTTTTCGTATCGGTGAGTGTTCCGTCTGAGACAACCACTGTGATATCAGTTGTTCCGTGTTGATTTAAGGCCGGAGTCAAATTCATTGAACAATTTGGAGCAG
>CANHIY010000146.1 GCA_947461175.1 Bacteriovoracaceae bacterium | reverse complement strand
TGCACAGCCTCAACATTTAGAATCCTCTAAACATTTTTCGATGGGTGAAATCATACTTCCCCATGAATTGCTTAATAAAATTTTTGATCAAGAGATGGCCCCTTTAGAATGTGTCCCTAATTCCGATGAGGCAGGACTTCTTCTGAGAACCTTAAGACCCAGGATGGAAGTGATCGAAGATGACATAGAAGCGAGTCTTGATGATGATGAAAAAGTGACACAACTGATAGAGTCCTGCCAAAATAATTGCATCTGCACCTATGTGGAGGATCTTTTAAAAGAACATCAGGTTGAACTTAGTCCTACTTTAAAAAAGTCATTGCAAAAGAATAATTCTCCGAAAGAAATCTCCCGGTGTTTAAACTTTGCAAGAACCACCTTTTGTCAAAGTGAGTTGTACAAAGAGTTGAACAAAGAAAAAGTGGATTTTAGTTTTGAAGAGATGCCTTAAGCTCTTCTCTTCGTTGGTGGCCCGCTTCTATTCCCCTGGATACTGACTCCCCCAATTCACCCTTTTCCCAACCTCTTAAAACGGCCTCGGTGACTCCACCCTTTGAGGTCACGGCCTTTATCAGATTTTTTAAAGAGTCCTTCTCCTCCTGGGCCATAACCCCAGCGCCTACAAGGACTGATCGAATGAGGTACTCTCTCTTCTCGGGGTTTAGTGAATGAAAAGAACTGGCGAGGAGAAGAGAAAATTCATAAAAAAAAGCAGGTCCCGAACCAGTGAGGAGGGTGAGTTCATCTAATTCATTTTCCTGAACCCTCATCGTGGAACCTATTTTTGAAAAAAGAGTTTCAACGGAAGTTAATTCATCTGTGGCCGAGAGGGAAGATAGTAGGGTTACTCCTGCCTTAAATTTAACAGACAAATTAGGCATCACCCTTACCAACCGGGAGGTTCCTAAAAGTTGACACTGATCTTGTTCAGAAATGGCCGCAAGAAGGCTTACATGAAGGCAATTTTTAAACTGACCTCCTAAAAACCCAGACAGATCCTTCAAATGTTGAGGCTTACAACCAATAAGCACCCATTCAGGATTCACCTCATTAAGTTTTGTGACAGACCTCGCACCTACTTGGGAAGAGAGCTTAAGGGCACTCACTCCAGAGGGAGAATAAATCCACCATTCAGAGAGGTCCAAAGAATCTTTTAGGCCCATTAAGATGGCCTCGACCATTTTTCCTGCACCTAAAACCAGCACCCTCATTGATTAAACTCCAAAGGAGCACCATGCCTCATGGTATTAATGGCCATGGAACGGATCCAAACAAATTGATTTAAAACATCAACGGGAACTTGGGTCGAAACTCCATCAATCTCAGATAAGATGGCCCTCATTCCAAATGCAAAGGCCTCTCCCTCAAAAACATCTCTATAGACCACATCCCTAAACTCCACATACTGATCAGCATAAATAAAATTATAATCAGATCTTTTAAACAGCTGAGGCAAAGATGCAGGAGAAATCAGGGTGCCATCAAGATTTAATTTTGAAAATCCAGACTTCCAGGCAAGTCCCAGGATCCTCTGCCATACTTGGTAAGACTCTTCTGTCACAAAGGCCATGGAGATACCCACCCCTAAGCTTAAGGCGCCCAGGAGGTAATGAAGGAGTTTCACATCCGGAGAGGAATCTATCATCACAAAGAGTCCCCCCTCTTTGACAAGGGATTTATCATTGTAACTAAGCTGCCCCGGGATCACCAAATTAAGATCTTTTCCTTTTAAGAAATCATTTAAATGGTTCTTAAGGAACGCCAAAAACAAGCGAAGCTCAGTTTTATCTTTATCTGAGAGTTTTACCGGAAAAAAGTCAAACTCTTTAAAAAGAAGTTCCGAAAATTTCTCTAGCCTTGAAAGGCTTCCATGAGCTGTCATAAAAGAGGATTTTGGAGAAAGAAGTTCAAGCCCTGAATCCTTGGCCCATTGAGGAGAAGTTTTTCTTATGGGTTTTTCAGAGGGATTGATAAAATGAAACTCTTTCAGATAATCCCTTCCTCCGGCCTTAGGTCCTGTTCCGGATAATTTAAAACCACCAAAAGGCTCAATGGCAACCCTTGCCCCCGTATTTGGTCTGTTGACATAAATATTTCCGGCCTTCAAAAATTTTAAAAGAAAATCAATGTCATCCTGGGACTGGGAATAAATACCTCCCGTCAGGGCATACTCTGTTGAGTTAAATAATTCCACGGCCTCAAAGAGTGTTTCATAGCCGATCACATGAACCACCGGTCCAAAGATCTCTTTTTGTGCCCAGGATTCTTTTTTCATGGCCTGATGAATTGGAAGCTCCAAGAGTGTGGGTCCCACGCAAAAACCGGGAAGTTTTTCAAAGGAGCGGTCAAGATGAATGTGTCCTCCAAACCGTATCACCTCATCTTTTGCTTCACAGACAGCACTCCTCACCCTTTCCTGGTCCTCAGATGAAATCAGGGGACTGACATAGGTTTCTGGATCCAAAGATTCCCCAACCTTAAGGTCTTTAAGGGCCTTAGTCAGACGCAACACCAGGGCCTCTTTCACATCTTTGTGAACGATCACTCTTGAGGCGGCGGAACACTTTTGTCCAGCATGGCCAAAGGCCGAATAGATGATGCCAGAGATCGTTTCATCCAATTCACAGTTGTTTGTCACGATGATGGCATTTTTTCCACCCATCTCCGTGATGACTTTTTTCTGCATGAGAGTTTTATGATGATCATGAAAAACAATCTCTTTGGCGGCCGTTTTGTAGATCCAGCTTCCCACCGTTTTTGATCCCGTAAAAACAACACCTGCGACCTTTTGACTTGTCACCAAAGGGGCCCCAACCTTTTCTCCGTCCCCCAAGATGAGGGTGAACACTTCCCGAGGTACACCGGCCTCTAAAAGAAGGTTGTAAAGCTCCCTTGCAATCAAAGGGGTTTGTTCAGCTGGTTTTAAAATCACTGCATTTCCCGCCACCAAAGCAGCCACAGTCATGCCACAGGGGATGGCCAAGGGGAAATTCCATGGAGCAATCACCGCAAAAATCCCCCGATTGGTGAAGGAAATTTCACTGGTCTGAAGACGCAACTCCTCTCGGGCATAAAAATTAATAAAATCTATCGCCTCATCCACATCGGCCAGGGCCTCGGTCATGGTTTTTCCCCCCTCATACATCAAAAGGGCAGAGAGTTTGTTTCTTCTCATGAGCATTAAATCTGAGGCCCTGAGCATAATTGAGATCCGTTGAAGAACAGCACTCTTTCTTCCCCAGGAAGTTTTTCTGAGACCTTCCTCTAGAGCGTCCATGGCCTTAAGGGTAACCTCGGGCGTATTTTCTTTAATCGTGCCCAAAATGAAATCCGGTCGGGAAGAACAGTAGACTTTTGTATCAGAGGATTGTTTAAAGTCCTCTTGCTTACTTAAAAGGTCTGATGAAAGAAGTGAGATTTCATCCTGAAGACCCTTAAGTTCCCCTCCAAGATAAGGCCTTAAGGGTCTCGTGGGAGAATAGTTCCCTTGAAGATTTGTCATGAAGGAGTCATGAACAAGAGTGCCCTCCTTCTTTTTTGACAAAAGAACCTCAACCGGTGGGATGAATCCACTCATCTTTTGATGGGACCGCATGATGGAAAGAACTCCTACCTGGGAGGAATTTTCCATGATCCTTCTCACCAAATAGGCCATACCCACAAGGAGATTTCCGATAGGCATATAATTTCTTGTGGGCCAGTTCATCTTAGACAAACCATGGGAGAGTGCCTCATAGGTCATGTGAAGGCACTGGTGCTCTATCACGGGAGCGTTGGGAAAGCGAAGCTCTCTTAGGGCCTCCACAAAAGAGTGGTCCTGGAGATTATGGGAGCCGATCGTTAAATGGAGATGATCATGATGCTTTAAGGACAGGTAAGACAGTTGCCTAAAATGAAGGTCTGACTCCTCCTTATTTAAAAACTGAGGAGCTGAAAACTGATGGGCCTCTCCCTCAATGGTTTCCGCATCCCAATAGGCACCCTTCACAAGGCGTATGGGCATTCGGATGTTGCGTTTTTTGGCCAGATCCACCACATCCATTAGATGGGAGGCCCCGTCTCTTAAATAGGCCTGAACAACGATACCTGTTTGAGTATAATTTTTTAGTTCTGGCGTTTCTAATAAAACCTTTCCAAAAATTTTTAGCACCAGGTCCCGGTAGTGGTAGTGTTCAGCATCGATGTTGATAAAGACTTCCTCACGGTGGGCTTCCAGTAGGATTCTTTTAAGCCTTGGGGCCACTTTTGCATAAGTCGCTTCGAACGCCTGAGAGCGAAAGTCATGGGAAAGGGCGGAAACCTTGATGGAAACATGAGCATTATAAATCCCGGCGCCGTTTTTTTCCCCTCTAGGTATGTGCTCCTTCAGGCCATGAATGAGCTGAAGGACTTTTTCAAAATACTCTTGGGCCTCATGGGTGGACACCACCAGTTCCCCCAGTTGATCCAGGGTCGCCTGCCTGTTAGTCAATCTTAATTGCCGAAGGGTTTTGTGAGATGTGGTGATGCTTTCGCCAGCAATAAATCTTTTTGCCATCATCTTCACCAAAAACCTGATCAGAATGGAGAGGGCCTTGGGAGGAATAAGAGTGGCCAGCTGTAGTCCAGTACTAAAAATGACCACGAGGTAGAGGGGAAGCTCTTTTTTAGACCTGTTCTTTGAATCCTCTAATAACCTCCTAAGGCTCTCCAGAAGGTTTCGTTTTACTTCATGCCCTTCTTTGTCGTGGTCCAGGGATGGGAGAAGAGCGAGAAATTTTAAAAGATGAACCCGAATAAGATCATACTCTGCGGTGAGGGAGAGGCCATAGTCAGAGAATTTTTCAAAAAAAGAAGACTTGTACTGAGAAACTTTTTTTATGAGTTTCTTTAAAATGATCCCTGAAAGATCATCCACGTCCTTCCATTGGGTTTTATTGAAAAAATCCGGCAGAGAGTGGAGATTAGTCACCCACTCAATTTCGCTCGGAAAATTTATGACCTTAAGAGAGGACATTTTTTCCACATGGTCCCTCAGAAAAAAAAGTTGCTTTTCTGATTCAGGATCAGTCTGAATTTTTCCTGACTCCTGGATTTGTAACAGGGTCAACTCCCGGGATAAACGTCTTGTCCCCACATACAAACTCTTCTCCTCGGGTCTTATCCCAAAAAGAAAAGGAACCCCCTCAATCACTTCTTCCCGAAGAAATCCTTTATTGAGTCCAGAGCGCTCAACAATCATTAAAATCTTTTCAATGACGGGATGAAGGAGGGAATGATTAAAAATAAGATGTTCAAACTCAACGTAGTAGGAAATCTGCCACTGATCGAGGACCAGACGTTTTTTTACAGAAGGAATACAATTTATTACCACAAAGGCCTCCAGATTTTGGCCATCACCCTTTGATGTTTCCAAGAATGAAATTTATACCTTTAAAGAGAGAATCAGCAAAGTATCGTTTGAAGAGAATTTGACTCCCCCCACAGGGAGGGCCTAGAATAAATCTATGATAAGATTTTTAATCTTCCTCCTTCCCCTTTTTTTTACCTCTCTCTGCCCGGCCGTCAATAATTACTCTTTAAACGACCTTAAAATTCTTGCCCAAGAGGGCTCTTACAAAGAATTCTTTGAACATGCCCAAGACATCCGCCCAAGTCTTAGGGATGAGGTCTGGAAAGAGATGGTCTCACAGATGGCCTCTTCCTGGGGGAGAAAAATTCTCGAAAAATCTAAAATCGATAGAGGAGAATTTTTAAAGATAGAGTCCCTTTTTAATGATCCAACTCTTAAAAAGGATG
>CANHIY010000145.1 GCA_947461175.1 Bacteriovoracaceae bacterium | reverse complement strand
GTAAATTCAATTGGTTCTGGTGTAGCGACAAATAACACAATTACTTTTGGAATAACTTCGGGGTCACCAGTTAGAAAATTTACAACGAAATCAAGTTGCTCTTCCGGAGGAACTAACGGGATAACAGGTTCGATGACACTTAATTCAAGCACTTCGTTTGGTTATACACCCAATGTGATTATCACTGATAATGGTTCTTATAAAGCTTGGTCAAATGGAACTGTCGCAACAAGTTGTAATGGGTACAGAAATCCATCACTACCTTATCAATATTTAAATAACGGGGACGGTATATATAGAATTGATCCAGATGGATCTGGTCCTGTTACTCCATTGAATGTATATTGTGACATGACAAATTTTAATGGAGGGTGGACTCGTATTGAACCACATGTTGCAACACTAACAAAAGGAAATGTGTATAATGGCTATGTTTATTACGCGAATAATATACCTAAAGGTGATTGTGCAGACCCTCTACCAATTTCGACTCAAGTCCGAGTGAATAATATCCCATTTACCTCAGTTAGAGATGACTTTAAAAGATCAACCATTACTCAATGTGCACGTTTTGTAACTAGCTCTGGAAATAGTACCCCTCCAGGTGAGGTTAATGGTTATTTTAGTGGTTCATCATTTATTAACTCGTCAGTTTGTGTATGGAGCTACCCATACTCAACATCTAATCAATGTTGCGGAGCTGGAATTTCAGGTTTTTATAACTGGACGATTATTCATTCTCAAAACTCTTCAGCTAATAATAATTTAAGTTTTGCCTCTGCGTGTTCAGCGTATGACACTGGAATTGTGGAGCATGTGTTTTATGTAAAATAATAATTGAAGAAATGCTTTTGCCCCAGTTTAATAATCATGAGAAAAAGAACGTGGGACCTTCTCGGTGTTAAAAAAAAGCGGAAGGACATCAAAAGTCAATGTGCTAATTAATAGATCCATAAAGAGACCAGAGAACCCGAGCCAGAGTGCTCCCCCCACCACGCAAACAAAGGCAGCCACGGGGGGAATACGGCTTGATCCGAGGGTCGTAAGCCAGGGTCTAAGAATATTATCCACAATCCCCACAAAAAGCCCAAGGATAAGAAGAATGAGGGCCGAGGAACTGTCACCTTTCAGGAAGGCCGGGAGGGAAAATAAAAAGGCCACAGGAGATGCTCCGATGAAAGGAATAGAGGAGAGAATGATGGTGATAAAAAAGTTTCTCAACCTCATTCTTTTTTGAGAATTAAATTGATGTTAATTTATCCTTTAGCATTTTGAAGAACCTCAATTTAATTTCAGGTTCTTTCACTAAAAAACCACTCGAAGCATTCGATTTGTTTTAAAACCTCACCGAAAAATCCGCCCCAAAAGCAGTGGTGTCTGGTGTGTATTTAAGAAGGGCCTGGGTAAAAAGTCCCACGGACTGAAGGTACTTTATCTGTTGCGGAAAATAAGTAAGTGTCACCCTCCCCCGGTCGGAGAGGTTGTTGTTAAATTGGGTGGACTCAGTTTGTTCCCCCCGCTGGTCCCAGTCAAAGGTCATCATGGAGCTAAGCATCCACTTATCGGAGAAGCGGTAACTGGCGTAGGGGCCAAGAGAGACGATCATGGTTTGGAGGGGAGTGGAGGTGCCCCCTGGAAAAGGTGGGGCCTTCACGTTGTTCTCATAATAGATCCGGTAAATCTGCCCCATAAACCCAGCACTCCATCTTACGCTTGGAAGATTGAGGGCGAAGGATTGTGCCGCAACCCATCCCCACCTCATGTCATCACTTTGAGAAATGGTGGACGTGGGGTGCTCGTAGGAAAGGGTGGTGAAGAGGGTTCCAGAGTTAAATCTTAATTTAGGTAAACTTACAAAGGCCCTGGCATTAAAAAACTGGGTCTCTCCGTTGTTGGAAAAGGTTTGCCCCTTATTGTCAGTGTTTTGAACCTCATCAGTATAGCCATTAACCATAGAAAGAGTTCCTCCCACGGCCCAGTCAGCATTAATTTCTTGGCGAAGACTTATCACGTGGAAAGATTGGTAGGGGGCAAAGCCAGATCCAGGAGAATTAATCCCCTCTTGAAACACGTTATAGGTCACTCCCTGTGTTCCCCCAGCAGTGGGGCCAAGAAACTGATGGTAATAGCCCAAGGTGGTCTTTTCCAGAAACTTTTTTTCTGGAGCTTTTTGAGGCATAGAGATCCTCATGACCTGGGTTTCACGGATTTGAGTGTTGGCCTGAGAAACTTTAATGATTTTTCTCTTCACCACTCCAGAATAGGCCTCTTGTGAGAGGGAGAAGAGCATCGTGATGGTGAGGATGGTGAAGGTTTGTAAGTTTAGGCCCATCATATTTTTTTCCCATTGGTCTCAGAGGTGGCAACCATTTGTTTATCAAGTTTTTCTCTATCGGAGAGAAATTCTTTTAAATTTTCAATCACAACCATCCTTTGGGTGGATTCAATATCTTTACCCAAGCGGTTCATGATTTCTTCCCGTATCCCCACGTACTCAAGGACTAAGTTGTGGATGAGGTTCTCATATATGAGGGAGATTTTTGAGCGGTTTAAGGTCTCTGTGGGATCCAGCATTTTTCCAGTGGTTTCTTGTTTGATAAGTAAACCCAGTTCCTCTCTTTTGGCTGAATACAGAGACTGAAGGACCCAAATGGTGTTTCTTACGGACCAGATATACATATTAAGCCCCATATTTGAGGCCTCTTCTGCCTTGGCGTTTTGAAGGAAGAGGATCTCCCACTGTCTTTTCATGTAGGATCTCATCTCTTTGGTGTCAAAGAGGTTTTTTTGTCGGAAGAGTTCTGAGTTGGCGGTTAAGTTTTTTAGAACAGATCCAAATTCCTGTCGGTTTAATTTGTAGAAATCAGACAGTGACTTAATCTTTTCATAACCAGAAGGTTTCTTTAAATCCTGATACCTCCAGGAGAGGATATTCGTCATCTCTTCCATAAAAATAAAGGCCCTTCCTACGTAGTAGTCATTTCTTTTTTGCTCTTTATCCTGATCGAGCATCACGTAGATTTGGTCTTGGATGAATCGTCCCATCCTGTCCCAAAGGTAGAGTTCAAGCTGTTGGGTGCGGTTGATTTCATTGACGAGATACTGCTTAAGTTTTGGGGAGAGGTTAGGGTTTTGTTCCCTGATTTTAAAAATAGCATTGTTATATCTTTCTAACTCTTCCCAGGTAGACTCAACTTGAAGAGGAAAATTGTACTGAGTCTCAAGCTGCTCAAGGCGTCCCATACGGGAGGCGAATTCAATATTTTCTTCAAAGGCAATTTGCATTTGTTTAAACTGCCCCATCCTCTCGGCCCAGGTGAGGTCATTGACCTGACTCAAGTCACTTCCAACGGGCATGCCGAGGAGGGCAGATTTAAGTTGATGTTGACTTCCGTCTCCAAGTTGGATCATGAAGGGGGTGTTCCCCTCAGTCACACGAGAGGGAGTGATCCCCACGGAAAGGGGAGAAGCAGAGGTGGTTCGGACCTTATCCATCTTAAGACCAGAGGGAGTGACCTCTCCAGCCGCCTGTGCCTTCTGGGTGGAATTGAGGAACCGGGAAATTTCTGTTTTTACATCGAGGTAAGAGGACCTTACTCGTCCCACCGCCTGCATGGCATGGGGATTCATGGGCATGGTGATAAAGTAGTAGGTAAAGGGCCCATAAATGGCCAGAGCTACAGAGTAGCCAAGATTGTTTTTTACCGTGTTGATAAACCAGATCAATTTTCCCACGGTGTAGCGGTAGAGGAGACCGTTAAAGTTATCCAAAGGTCTAGAAATGAGTCTTGTGAAAAAGTTTCCAAGATTTTTTTGAAAGATTTTTAAGCTAAAGATCAGTTTTGAGAGCCTATGGGCCCTGATTTTCGTATTGGTGAGGATTTCAAGATCCTGTTTTAAATTTTTAAAAACAATCTGCCTCTCCTCCCAATTAAGAACCGGATCCATTTCAGTCTTCATGATCTTTGCATAGATCTTTAAAATCGCTGGGTCTTGGTCTGTTTTTTTGACGGCAAGAGGAAGAGCTTTATTTTTGTAGATTTCACACAGAAAACTCTCCACCGAGTGCACCAGATCAGTTTGAGACTTTCCTTCTTTGGCGTTTCTGTATTCTAAGGAGAGAAAATTATAAAAGTGATTAAGAACAGGACAAGTGATGTCCATCTCAAAAAAATCCACAATCACTGTTTTAAGGGCCTCATGATCACTGGTGAAAGTAAGATCCCCCTGGTGGTCAAAGTAGTCATAACGGATAAGGTATCTTTCTCCATCGTGGACCACCCTTTTCATGGCAAATCCACCACCTCCGAGGATGAGTCCAATGAGGATTTCTCCATGAGTGTCTTCTTCGTAGTACTCAAATCCACTCATGCCATCCACAAATCTTTTAGGAGAAACAGTTCCAGAGAGTGAGTAAAATTTCTTCCCCCCATCCAAAAGAAGGGAAACTAAAAACTTCTTAATATTCGGAACACTCGCCCTAAGAAACTCTAAGTTCATTCTTGTCCCTTATTCATCTCTAAAGTGTTCATGGTTGTGGTTTTCATTGCTGCTGCTGTTGTTGGGTTTGGTTATAACTATTTCCAAGAGAGATCGTACTTAAAATAGGTCTTAGGGTGATAGAATCCTCAAGTTTTAATTTTCTTGGAAAACTTACCCCATAGAACTGATGATTCCCAATTTGAATCAGGGCCTCAAAGTCAGGTCTGGCCTTTTTCATGATCCTCTTGATCTTCACCCGGTTATTTTTTAGCTGTTGTTTATTGGCGCAAGGAAGGGCCGTGCGGATTTCGTCCCAGGAAATCTCAAGTCCTAGTTCCTTAGCGAAAGTAATATTTTTTGCATTCTCTAGTGCCGGTATAATTTCCTGAAGGGCCTTCACTCTCACTTGATTAGAGTTAGGCATCATGTAACCAAAAAGGGAGCCGTACTTATTGAGAATTTTTTCATAAGACTCTCTGCCTGAATTAATCGCCTCTCTGATCTCGGTGATGATGGGGGAGAAAAAGTGAGGAACAATCCGGTCAGCAAGTCCATACAGGGGTTGCCTTTCTACACAAATATCTACGGAGAGGCCCTCTAATGAGGCGGCAGAGATCCCCAAAAAATTTCCGTAGTAATTAAGAAAATAGGCCTGGGCGATGGCCCCATCGGAGAGGGCCTTGGCCTCCATCCTTCTACTTTCTTCAATCTGGTGGTAATGGATCACCTCATGACCTGCGGTATAGATCTGGGTCAGGGGATCAAGCTCTTTTCTTACCCAGATGAATATATCAGAGTCTGAAAAAAGACCATGGGATTTTCTTTTCTTCGCAAAACACTCTCCTGCATCTTCTCTCGCCGAAAGGTGCTCGTCGAGAATCTTCTTACTATTTAAAAGGGAGATCCTGTTGGGTGTAAGTTCATTGGTGAAAATATCCTCAAGAGAGAGACCCTGCTTCTTGGCAAATTGCTCCAGGTTAAACTTGGCATAGGGCATGGCCGGCATAAGTTCAATCAGATCCTTTACTCCTACGCGCTTAGAATTCATGATGGCATTCATTCTTTCGATAAAGGGATAATTCTGAAAGTGCTCCTGACGCTTTTTTGAAAGAAAGTTTTTTCTTTCACTTATAGTTAATTTTTTTCCCTGGGCCTCAATTTTCATCCAGGCCTCTCTTGCGGCCTTGATCGGAGGAGGGATGTAATCAGACTCAGTCAAAAGCTCTCCAGTGGAGAATTCCCTTTGTGAGGCCGTGAGAAATCCATGGGTTTTTTTAAGACTTGATTCCGACAACCCAAAGGTGTCAAACTTAAGTTCAGGGTGAATGACTTCCGTTGAGAAAATTTTAGC
>CANHIY010000144.1 GCA_947461175.1 Bacteriovoracaceae bacterium | reverse complement strand
ACTTCTTAATGTTATATTTCTTTCTTATGGAATAACCATCAATCAACAAAATCCCCCAGAAATTTTTGTTTCGGATGAGAGTCTTACAGAATTTAAAGAACTCAAAAATGAGTTTGGTGAAGAGGACTTAGTTTTTGTTTCAAACATATCCCCAGAAAAAGTTACTGGAATCACAAACAATATACTAATGATGAATGGCGAATTTTCATCCTTATCCGAGCTTATTCCAAAATCTGGAATCATTCAAAATCCACAGATGAATGATCTTCAAAAGTATGATTTTTTCACTAAACTTGAAGAAAAATTTCCCGATCTAAAATTTGCTGGTGAAAGCTACACGAATGCACATCTTGCAGGCATGTCTCTTAAAATTCAAAAACAAATCTTCCCCCTTGTGTTTGGTTTGATTTTTTTAGGAATTGTTTTTCTAACCAATAACTTAATAACAAGTTTTTACCTTTTATTTAGCTCTCTTTTAGGGGTAGG
The DNA here is from genome assembly GCA_947461175.1 of Bacteriovoracaceae bacterium. Lineage (GTDB taxonomy): Bacteria > Bdellovibrionota > Bacteriovoracia > Bacteriovoracales > Bacteriovoracaceae > Peredibacter. Next base: position 5,584 of record CANHIY010000144.1, on the reverse strand, counting down.
TATCGGTCTTAGCGTCACCAAAGCTCTTTACTTTCACTCTACCATTCTTACGACCATAACTCCTCTCATAAGTTTTGTCCTTACATTAGGTGTGCAACTTCATGTCGTTCATGGACTTGCCTACTATAAATCACTGTCTGAATTTTTCAAAAAAAAGTCCTCTCCAATTTTTATCATGATGGTAACAACACTTGTTGGATTTCTTAGTCTTATCACATCTGATCTCGAGGCCATTAGGCAGCTCGCTGTGACTTCATCATTAAGCCTCTTAATCACCTGGTGTCTTCTTCTCATTATCATCAACCTTTTTCCTTTACGTTTTAACACCAACCTTCCTCATTTCATTAAATCCAAAATTAAAATGAAAGCATTACCCTACAAGCCTTTTTGGGGCCATGGCATTCTTACACTATTTCTTATTGGTGGGGTGGTGGGAATAAATAAAATGCCTCTTTTGGTGGAAGCGGCGGAATTTTTCTCAAAAGATCACCAGGTTCAAAAAGGTTTAACAAAAATCTCTCATGATTTAGGGGGCACACCTCAACTTGAACTCATCATAACAAAAAAAGACAAGACAGAATTTGATATTTCCGACTTTGAAAAAATTGACAATTTTGAGAATAAACTTTCAGATCGATTTCCAAACACTAAATTTATCACTCTCAACAATCTTGTTAAATTTATCAATGAGAAGTACTCAGGAGAGAAAAAACTTCCCGATAACATCTATGCCTTCAATTCCTTAAGTTCTCAAATACCTCCACTACTTCTGAATTTTCAGGCAACAGAAAAAACTTATCGAATTACTTATATGGGTCCCATTTATACAACTGAAGAAAGAGATCTTTTGGAAAATAAAATCAAAGAATCCTTTTCACAACTTGATCCGACTTTCAAAATTAAAATCAGTGGCTTAACCCACCTACTCCTTAGGTCCCAGAAAAAGCTCGTATCCTCATTACTTAAAAGTTTCTTTCTTAGTTTTTTTATGATCGTCATTATTTTTGGATTTTTTTCAAGAAACATAAAAGAGATTTTCTTTTTTAGTTTTTTAAATTTCTCCTCAATTATGGGTGGCATTATGGTCATGTGGTTATTCGGGATGACGTTGAATGTTTCAAGTATTATGACCGTCAGTATCAGCATGGGATTGGTCGTCGATAGCACTGTTCATCTCTTATATGCCGAAAAAACAAATGAGTCAGTAGATAGTGTTTTTTATTCAACCATTATCCCCATTATCCTGGCGCACATCCTCCTCTTTTTTTCTTTCATTTTTTTATGTTTTGAAAGCTTCATCCCCATTAGGGACTTTTCATTGGGTCTCATCGTATTGATTTTTGTAGGACTTTTCTGTGACTTGTATGTGTTGCGTTTAATTATCAAAAAATGAGTATCCTTAATTACTCTTTTATTGAAACTGATAAACCATTATCTGAGCCCACAAAAACGTTACCCTTACTATCAACCTTTATGAGAGAAAGGTTGTTGTCCGCAAGACCATCATCACTATCAAAAAATTCAAATTTTCTAGACTCTAAATTTCCTAGGTGCAGACCTTTATCTGAGGCTGCATAAAGTTCCTTAGAACTATTTATAAAAATTTTATTAAATTTTAAACCTGGCTGCTGATCATCGCTTAAAATAAAATTTGCTGATTTAGCTCCTTGTTCAAATTTCCCGACTCCAGCTGACGAGTTATAATAAACGTTTCCATCAGGAGCATGAAAGACGCTTAAGATGTTATTTCCAAATTCAGTATCAGACATAGATTCCAATTTAAATGTTTCCCCATTATTCATCGACACAGAAATCCCTTCAGAAGTCGCCACATACCAGTGTCCATTGCTTCCTATTGATAGATCGAATATCGTGCATTTTTTACTACAAATTTTCTCATCAAATGTTGAAAAAAACGTTTTAACTGACTTTCCTTCCCTTTTAAAAACTTCTATCTTCGTATCACTGCTAATATAGATATAATCCTGAATCATGATGGACATTTGTCTTTCATGATCAGAGACAATATTAGAAATAGTCTGTTTTCGTGAAAAAACTTTTATTTTCGTTCCTATTAAATTCGTATCAATAGACATAAAATTTTTACCACCATCAGTAGAAATATACAAAATGGCGTCTGCGATCACGTAGATAACTCCTTTATGTACTTTTAAACTTTGATACTCCCTCACTGCTTTAATGGAAAATTCTTTAAAAAACCTCCCATTGTCTGAACTTATAAATAAACCTTGGGCCTTATCAAGTGCATAAAGTTTATCGTCCTCATCCACATCTAGCCCCACAATATTTTTTGGAACCCTAGGTTCTTCTTGTTCATCTTCTTGAACTGTACAATCTAAGTCTTCAATTGCCACAAAGAACTTTTTATCCCGTGGATAACTGCAATTTCCTACTTTGAATTTATCAGTGGTTGAAATTTTATCGGATGATGAACCTGAGGTAGAAATTTTTTCTTCTTCAATTTTTGGTGGTGGTAAAAGCTGATTACAGGAAAGAAGAAAGGACAATAAAAACAAAATTACTTTGGAGTCCATCGCTACACCTTGGGTTGAAAGAACTAATTCCTTTACGGTGTATTTTAGTCAAACAATGAGTTTTTTTATAAAAATATTAAATCAGAACTCTAACCTATTAAATTTTCAATTCTCTATCATGTTCGCCCTATCAAGAAAGATTGGCACCTAGGTAGGAGGCCTTAAGGATCTGTGAGTTAACCCGAGGGAGGGCCTTAAGTTCCTTTTGGGTTAAAATCTCATAATGGATGACATCGTTAAAACTTTTTCCAAGGCCATTCAGGTCTTCATCGGATGTGCGCCAGTCCCAGTGGTTGTAGTGGTTGAGGTTAATGGGAAGAGAATAAGCATAGAGAGATTTTTGTCCTTTTAAATTAAAATAAAAATCAAAATAACTCATCACAAGTTCTCTCACGTTTGAATAAACGGGATCTCTGCCTCTTAAAAGTGTGGTGTTTGACTTGGAAAAACTCCCCCACCCTTTTTTTCCTTTATAGACGGTTATCACATGGTGGTCATCATTTTCTGCCTGTAATGAAATCATGAGAGGCCTATACCCCCATAGTTCAATCGTTGCGGCGGCCAGGAGTCCCCCTTCAAGACAATGAGCATCTTTACTCATCATCACATAACGAGGAGAGGTCGCAGAGTCGTGGGTATTGTACACAAGATCATCCAAAAAACTTTGAAGTTTAAAGGGTGTGTTTAAGCTTCGAAGAAATCTTCTCTCTGAAGGAGTCCACATTCTTAGACCACTTCAATAACAAGGTGGTGGATGTTAAAACTCTTCTGGATGAGGTCTCTGTAATCGGAGGATTTTTGTTCCTGATTTCTTCGGATGATGATTTCACAACCTACCTGACCGGGAGCAAGTTTCCAAAGGTGCATATCGACCACCTTAGACCCATCTCTTTCAAGTTTCTTGATGAGATTCTCTCTATCTATGGTGATGTCATGGGCATCCAACAGGTCCATGCCTGATTGCTTAATAAGACTAAATGACCACTTAAGAACAACGATTCCTCCAAGAACACCTACCGCTGGATCGGCCCAGTGTAGCCCCTGCCACTTCCCAAGAAGAAGAGCAAAGATGGCCAGAACTGATGTCATGGCATCAGTCAGGATATGGATGTAGGCACTTTGATGATTGTGATCGTGATGATGATGATGATGATGATGATTTTTTGGACTTAATTTATTTTTTCCATGGTCACAATGATCCCCATGCTCGTGAGTTTTTATCTCCTCATCTTGGTGGAGGATGAAGGCACACACCAAATTTACAATGAGTCCGACTGCGGCCACGACCAGGGCCTCATTGTAGTGAATGACCCTAACCTCATAGAAATGAAGAAAGGATTCATAAATCATGGACAGAGCAATTAAAATCAAAAACAGGGCACTGGTGTATCCACCAAGTGAGAGGATTTTTCCACCACCAAAGGTGAAATTTTTCCTAAAGGTTGGATGGCGGTAGAGGTAATAAACAATGAGGGACAGAAATAGGGCCAGAGTGTGGGAGGCCATGTGCCAGCCATCGGCCAGAAGGGCCATGGAGCCAGACCAGTACCCGACGATGACTTCGACAACCATGGTGACGAGAGTGATCAAAGTCACCCACTTGGTTTTTTTCTCATTCGCAAGGAAAATACCAGTGTCTTTATGGTGGTCAATACTACAGTATTCCATATGCTCTCCTGACTTAAACTTTATCTTTTAAGAGGAAAAAAGTCCAAAAGTCCTGTGCTGGCCCCACCAATAATTAAAAACATAGCGGTCAGGGTTGAAGAGGTCATTTCCTGACCAGCAAAAAAGACTAATCCCAGGGTGGAAATCACTGGTGTGAGGTAGGCCAGGGCCCCTATGACTTTAGGATCTCCCCACTTTAGGGCAAGATCCCAGGTATAAAAAGCAACTCCAAAGGGCCCAAGTCCCATGACAAGAATTTTCCAGGCATCGTGCCACTCCAGATGGACCCTGGGTTCAATCAGAAAATGTGTGAAAAAACTTAAAAGTCCTGAGAAAAAACAAAAGCTCCCCACGGCCCAGGGTGAAGTTGAAGGCATTTTCTTTTTTCCGATGGAGTAAATGGGCCAAATCAGAGCAGCACCCAAGGCCAAGAGATAACCCAAAAGATTTTCTGATTTAAAAGAAACATCTTTTCCCATCACAATAAAAATTGAACCCACAATGGATAGAAAAGCTCCAAGGTAATGGTGGAGTTTTAATCTTTCACCTTTAAAGGCCCAGGGGGAGAGCATCACCATGATCACCGGCCAAAGGTAATTAATGAGGTTTGCCTCAATCGCCGGAGCAAACCGGAAAGCATAGAATAAAAAGAAGTGATAGCCAAAAAAACCCATGACTCCCCAAAGAAGGATCTTCGGACCTGGAAACATTTCTCGAGGTTTAAAAAAGGCAGGGAGAGAGCCAATTAAAAAACACAACCCAAGGACAAAAAAGGGCGGAAGATGGAGGAGAAGATTTCCGAAAGTGGCGAGGGACCCCCAACATAAAATGGTGATGATCCCAAAGAGGAGGGAGAGTTTTTTTTTGTTCATACAAAACTCTAGCTTGAATCCCTAAAACAGGCTAGTCTCTAACCATGCTCGAAACCACGAGACTCATCCTAAGACCTGCAGTTCTTAGTGATGCTCAAAACCTATTTCATTTAAACAGTGACATTGAGGTCATAAGATACACAGGAGATCACTCCTTTTCTGGAATCATTGAGGCCCAGGAACTCATAAGGAATCAATTAATACCCCAATTTTCTCTCTACAAGATGGGAAGGTTCATGGTTTTCTTAAAAGATGGTCCCTTTATTGGATGGTGCGGTTTAAGATACTACGCTCCTAAAAATGAAGTGGATCTTGGTTACAGATTGATGAAGAGATACTGGGGAACGGGATTTGCCACCGAGGCTTCAAAAGAAATCCTTAGGTATGGTTTTGGAATTCTGGGCCTTCAAAAAATCATCGGTAAATCCATGCCTGAAAACCTTGGTAGTTTAAAAGTTTTAAAAAAACTTGGCATGAGCTTTAAAGGTT
>CANHIY010000143.1 GCA_947461175.1 Bacteriovoracaceae bacterium | reverse complement strand
TGAATAAAATCGAAAATATCTCTTTTAATCCACATACTTGTCAATTTTAAGTTATTGGCTTAAATTTGTCAAAAAACTAGGAAATTTCAAATATTTCTTTTATTCCATCCTTCCAGTTCATGATTTTAATCCCATCAACTATCCGGGCCTGTTTTTCCTGGCATAACAAATAGCGTGTAGCTGATTTAAATTCTTTTCCGAGACTTATGAGGGAAGAAAGATGATCCTGGTGAATGTGATGAGAAGATTTAATTTCGACGAGAACGACTTCATTTCTATTTTTTTCTATGACGAGATCTATCTCTACACCTGCACCGGTCCTTAAATAAGAAAACTTCCAGTTCTTTTCAAAATAGCTATTAAGCCGTAAAAATTCATTAACGATGAATTGCTCAAAAAGTTTTCCGTAGGAAAATGTTTGATCCTGAAGTTTTTGATTAATTTCATTTGTTAGTGCACGGACGACTCCACAATCAAAGAAGTAAAATTTTGGAGCTTGTTTTTGTCTAGCGCGAACAGACTTTGAGTAGGGTTCAAGTAAGTGTCCCAAAAGAGTGTCACTAAGTATTGAAAAGTATCTCTCAACACTTTTAGAATTAATTCCAGCTTCTCTTGCCAGAGAGGAGTAATTAATAATTTCCGTATTAGATTGAGCAGCTACTTCAAGAAATAACCTGAAGGGATCAATGTTTCTTACTAACTGTTCAACAAGAACTTCTTCTTTAATATAAGTCTGAACATAAGATAGTAGGTATCGTTTTCTATCTAGCTCATCACCAAGATGACATATTTCAGGTAAGCTTCCAAAAGAGAGCACTTCATTTAAGTCGAATTTTTCACCAAGTTCAATAAACGTAAGAGGGTAGAGATAAAAGCTAAACGCCCTTCCCGCAAGAAGATTGGCAGAGTCCCGTTTTAATTTTCTTGCAGAGGATCCGGTAAAGACGAACTTAATTTTTTTTTCAAAGATTAATTTATGAGCTACGTCCAAAAGTTTTGGAACTTTTTGAATCTCATCAATCACTACCCAATCCGGACCAGTTTTATAAGCCTTCACTATTTCAAATAACCGTTCGGGATGGACGGCAAGGTCTCGCTCTATGACAGGGTCTAAAAGATCGAGGTAGAGGATTTTTGACTGATCACTAAGGTTAAAGACTTGTTTTAAAAGGGTTGATTTGCCAGTGCCTCGGGCACCGAAGAGAAAAAAGCTGTGTGATTTCGGTGGGTTAAAAACTCTTGGTATCATATGTCTAAATTGTCGTGCATATTAGACACAATGTAAAGAGACACTTGGTATCAGGAGGGACTGAAAAGTATCAGCTTTTAACCGAAAAATTCATACCCCAATGATAAGTGATGTGATGAAGACCCTTCGTTTTAAAAAGTGAGAATCGAGGGGCCATTCCTTCAATGAGTGCACCTTGATTCTTAAGTCCAAGTGCGCCTGCTGCATTCAGTGTGATGGCAGACCACAGTTCACAGAGATTCATTTTTAATTGGGCGGCAGAGATTGAGGCAATTAGAAGTAGGTTATCACAGTGACATGAACCTGGGTTATAGTCTGAAGCGATGGCGACTTTCGCTCCAGCGTCTAAGAGCAATCTTGCTGGAGCAAGAGGTTTTCCGAGAAAAAAAGCTGTTCCCGGAAGGAGTGTGGCAATAGTATTACTTTTTGCCAGCGCTATAATTTCTTCTTGGGATATTTTTAATAAGTGATCAACTGAAAGGGCAGAGTGGTGCACACCTAATTCAGCTCCTCCATTAGTGTTAAGTTCATCGGCATGAATTTTTCTTGGAATTCCCAGAAGAGAGGCTTTTTCAAAAAGTGCAGTCACATCTTCTGTGGAAAAGTAGTTTTTTTCATGGAAAATATCCACGGCATCAATGATTTTTAGGGGACCGAGTTTTTCAAGCAGGGGGATAACCACCTCTTTCATATAGTGACTTGAGTCTTGGTAGGTTTTAGGAAAATCATGGGCCGCAAGGTAGGTGTTAAAAATCTGAACTTTGTGGATAAAGTGCTTTTTTAATTTTTCAATGAGAAGTGACATCTCCCACTCTTTCTCAAAGCTAAGACCATATCCTGATTTTATTTCGATGGTACCAATTCCGTATGAGTGAAGGCGCTCAATTCTCTCTGCGGCTAAATTAAAAAGCTCATCAAAAGAAGCAGCATTTGTTTTTTCCACTGTGTATTGAATACCACCGCCATTCTTAGCGATTTCTTCATAACTTGTTCCGTTTAAACGTTGAGCGTATTCAAGGGAGCGGTCCCCAGCGAAAACAAGGTGGGTATGTGAATCAACCAATTCAGGTGTAAGCACATGGCCTTTTAGGGATTTAGCGATGGGTAAGTACTCTTCAGGAAATTGATCCATCCCTCCGACCCAAATGATTTTTTCATCGTCAAAAACGATACCAGCATTTTTAAGAATTGAAAGATCCTCTGGTAACAAAAAGCGCCCATCTTTTTTATGGGCACTTTTAAGTGTGAGTATTTCATTTAAATCAGTGAAAGCCTTCATCACGTAAGTACCTCTTTAGAGAGAGGGAAATTTAATTTTGGTGGAAGAACTTTTTGCCACATTGAGAGCAATTTCATACCCAGCGTCTGCGTGACGGACAATCCCCATGCCAGAATCTGAATTTAAAACACGTGAGAGCCTCTCATCCATCTCTATGGTGCCGTCACAAACGATAACCATACCAGAGTGTTGAGAAAAGCCCATACCAACTCCACCACCATGATGAAGGGAAATCCAACTTGCACCATTGTTGATGTTGATCATGGCATTTAAAAGAGGCCAGTCTGAAACAGCGTCGGAGCCATCTTTCATAGATTCGGTTTCACGGTTGGGGCTTGCTACTGAGCCGCAATCTAAGTGGTCTCGTCCAATCACAATGGGTGCCTTCACTTTTTTCTCTCTTACTAGCTGGTTAAAAAGAAGAGCTGCTTTTTCACGGTCTCCATATTTAAGCCAGCAGATCCGTGCCGGTAGTCCCTGGAACTGGATCATTTTTTGGGCCTTATCAAGCCAGTTGATCATGGATTTATTTTCTGGGAAAAGCTTTTTTAACGCCTCATCAGTGACTCTTATATCCTCAGGGTCTCCTGAAAGGGCGATCCAGCGAAAGGGTCCAGAGCCTTCACAAAAAAGAGGGCGAATGTAGGCAGGAACAAATCCTGGGAAGGCAAAAGCATCTTTTACCCCAACTTTTTCAGCACCTGCTCTAAGGTTATTTCCATAATCAAAAACATGGGCACCTTTCTTTTTAAAGGCAATCATAATTCGAACATGTTGCCCCATGGTTTCATAGGAGTAGTGTGTATATTTTTTGGGATCAGATTTTCTTAATTCATTGGCCTCTTGAAGAGTCATTCCAGCAGGAATGTAACCATTAAGGGGATCGTGGGCAGAGGTTTGATCAGTAACTAAATCAGGAATAACTCCTTGATCCAGAACAAATTCAAAAAAATCCACCGCATTTCCAACCACACCAACTGAAAGAGCTTCCCCAGCTTTTTTTGCTTTTAAAGCGATGTCCAAGGCTTCTTGGAAACTTCCGGCGATTACATCGAGGTACTTGGTTTTAATTCTCTTCTCAATTCTTGTGGGGTCAATGTCACAACAAAGACATACTCCCTCGGCCATTTTTACGGCAAGAGGTTGTGCTCCTCCCATTCCACCGATACCAGCAGTGAGTACGAGTTTTCCTTTTAGAGAGGCATTTTCACCAAAGTGCTTTTTAGCGGCTGCCATGAAAGTTTCATAGGTTCCCTGAATAATTCCTTGTGAGCCAATATAGATCCAAGAGCCAGCGGTCATCTGGCCATACATCATAAGGCCCTCATCCTTTAATTTATTAAAGTGATCCCAGGTGGCCCATTTCGGGACGAGATTGGAGTTTGCAATTAACACTCTGGGACCCTGAGGGTTACTAGGAAACACGGCCACAGGTTTTCCAGATTGGACAATAAGGGTTTCGTTGTTCTCTAGGTTTTTGAGAGCACTTATAAGATCATTTAAGGCCTTAGGGTTTCTTGCGGCTTGACCGTTACCGCCGTAAACGATGAGATGATCTCTGTCCTCGGCAACGTCAGGATGAAGGTTATTTAAAAGGCATCGAAGTGCGGCTTCCTGATGCCAGCCTTTACATGTTAATTGATCACCAGTGGGTGGTAGAGGGATATTCATGAAGTGCTCCTTAGGCGAGTGGTCCAATGACGGACTCAACCTCTCTGATGAGTTCATCAGTTTGAATAAGTTTTGTGAGGCTTTCTATATCTTTATGGAAAGTTCGGTCATCTTCAATGGGAAGGACATGCTTTCTAACGAGAGTGACAACTTTTTCTAAGGCCGTAGAGGTTTTAAGAGGTCGAAGAAACTCAAGACCCTGAGTATTACAAAGAAGTTCAATCGCTAGACCATGCTGAACGTTGGAAAGGACTTCATGGAGTTTTCTACCAGAGGTTACACCCATGGAAACATGGTCTTCCTTATCTGTTGAGGTTGGGATTGAATCCACTGAGGCCGGGTGGCAGAGGTACTTATTTTCTGAGGCGAGAGCTGCCATGGTGACATGTGCGATCATGAGCCCTGAATTGAGACCAGAATTTTTCGTGAGAAATGCCGGTAGGTCAGAAAAACTTGGGTTCATCATTTTTTCCACGCGTCTTTCAGCAATATTGCAAATCTCAGATAATCCCATGGCGAGATAATCCATCGTAAGCGCCAAGGCTTCACCATGAAAATTTCCCCCGGAAACCACATCACCAGAATCGATAAACACGAGAGGATTATCAGTGACAGAGTTCAGTTCAATAGAAAGAACTTCTTCCGTGTGCTTTAAGGTTTGCCTGCAGGCACCGTGAACTTGAGGGATACATCGGAGTGAATAGGGATCCTGAACTTTACCGTCGTCCTTGTGTGAAACGACGATCTCTGAACCCTTAATCAGTTTTAAAAGATTTTGAGAAACAGCGAGCTGACCAGGATGAGGTTTAAGCATAGAAATTCTTTCATCGAAGGCAGAGGCAGTTCCGCGAACAGCATCAAGGGTGAGGCAGGAAATAATGTCCGCCATTTTTGCTATTTTTTTAGATTCAACCAGAGCAAGGATACCTAAACCCAGCATAACAGAAGTGCCATTTATCAGGGCAAGTCCATCCTTGGGCCCAAGAAGTGCTGGTTCTTTTCCGATTTGGTGGATGGCAAAATCAGATTTAATGATTTTGTTTTGGAACTGAACTTCTCCTTCACCAATTAAGGCAAGGGCAACGTGAGACAAGGGAGCTAGATCACCGGAGGCACCAACGGAACCTTTTTCAGGAATGATGGGATTAATATCATAGTTTATAAAATCTAAGAGAAGTGAAACAGTTTCTGGTGTCACCCCAGAAAACCCTTGAATGAGGCAGTTGGCCCGGGCAAGCATAATAGCTCGAGTAATTTCCCGGCAAAAGGGACGTCCTACTCCCGTGCAGTGAGAGCGTATTAAATTGTATTGAAGTTTCTCTAGGTCATTGGTTTCAATTTGTTTTGAGGCCAGGGCACCGAATCCAGTATTGATTCCATAAACGGGTTTCCCTTTTTTAACGATATTGAGAACAACTCCTCTCGATTGTTTCATTTTTTCCCAGGAAGAGGGGAGAATCTCCAATTTGATTTCCCCGGGTCTTGCCTTAGCAATAAAAGAAAAATCATCCAGGGATAAATTTGTTCCTGAAAGTTTAAATACTTTAGCACTTGAAAAATTTAACATGAAAAACCTTATCGAATTTTGTTAATGCGGCTTTGATAATCTTTGTTTGGCTCTGAGAAGATGTAAGAACCAGCAACGAGATTATTTGCACCAGATTGAATGAGGTAACCAGCATTCTGGTCTGTGACTCCGCCATCGACTTGTATTTGAAAACTAAATTTATTTTTGTGTCGAATTTCATCCAGAGCAATAACCTTATCAACAATTTCAGGAATAAAGGATTGCCCTCCAAATCCCGGGTTTACACTCATAAGAAGAACGAGATCAACTTTACCCCAGATGTAATCCGGCACAGAAGAGAGAGGAGTAGAGGGGTTAAGGGAAATTCCCACTGAAGGATAAATATTTTTAAGATAGCTTATAAACCGGTCATGGTGAATGATAGCTTCCCAGTGAAATGTAAAATTATGTAGACCCACTTTTTTAAATGAATCAGCAAAAAACTCTGGGTTTGTTACCATAAAGTGAGCATCTAGCTTATGTTTTGTAATCGTTTGAAGTTTGTTTAAGACTGGTTCCCCAAAAGTTAAGTTGGGAACAAAATGAGAATCCATGATGTCGAGATGGAGCCAAAGATCATCAATAGAATTGAGTCGTTCAATTTCTTTTCGTAAATCAAGAAAATCAGCAGAAAGTAAACTCGGAGAAATGATAACAGACATGAGATACCTCAAATTTAGGTCAATTGAATTTCAGATTTAATAC